>NZ_JAGSIE010000060.1 GCF_018138385.1 Allobacillus saliphilus | reverse complement strand
CCCCAAAGTCTGTATAATGGTAGTTGACTAAAACATCCCAAAAGACTGGAGGAATACTCCCTATGACCATTATACGACAACCAAGCCTTTTTAGCATTCAAGAACTTTATGATATGGAACCTACCGATAAATATGACGCAATCATTTCAGCCATCGATATTAGAATGATTTATCGAGAAGTAATGAAAAAATCTCATCGTGGTGCGCCTGAAGAGCTGAATTATGCTGCAATGATTATCTCAATCTTCGTTCGATATGTGGAACGAATTCCAACCATCAAAGATTTAATTAAGCGATTAAATCAAGACATAGCCTTCAAATTAAATTGTGGTTTTCTTGTTTCAGACAGTGTTCCATCTGAAGCTTCTTATTCACGACTGCTCACAAAATTAACACAATCAAATATCCTGGAGAAAGTCCAAGGACAGATTGTTGAGCAGGCTATAGAAGAAGGCTTTATTATCGATGACACCATTGCTATCGATGCAACTCACTTTGAAGCACGCGATCAAGCTCCAGCAAAGGAAGAGAAAGCAAAGCCGGAACCAAAGAAACGTGGTCGAAAGCCTAAAAAAGAGCGGGATCAATGGTTAAAAGAACAAGCCGAAAAAGAAGCCAGCCTTCCCCTATACGAAAAGAAAATAGTAGCTCAACTCGATGCTTCGTTGGGCGACCTTCGTGAAGGGGTTCCTCAGGAACCCAAATGGGGCATCAAGAAAAACAGTGATGGAAAAAATGTTTTTTGGTACGGTTTTAAAGGACATTTGGCTGTCGGCTCTTCCAGTCAATATATTTTACAATCACTCTTTTCATCCGGTAACTTAAACGATGGAAAAGCTGCAATCCCTTTATTAAAGGGGATGCAGGAACAGCGTTCTCTTCCAAACATACGTTATCAAACGATGGATGCAGGGTATGATTATGAACCAATCTATCAACAAGTTTATCGAATGGGGCAACAGTCTATCATCGCTTATAATCGTAAAAACGAACCCGAACCCATAGGGTTCGATAAGTATTTCGCTCCTACTTGTTTTCGGGAACATTCTTACCGTTATGATAGCTATGATGCAAAGTACGAAACATTGAAATATACCCATCCGAAAGAATGCAGTGATTGTCCACTCGCTCAAGAAGGCATTTGTCAAAAGGTATTTAAAATGAAAATCACCAAAGATCTTCGTAAATATACAGCACCAGCTCGCGGTTCTGAAGCTTGGAAGAAGTTGTTCAAGAAGCGTACTGCCGTTGAACGTGTAAATGGTTACTTGAAAGAATATTTTCAACTAAATAATGTAAGGTATTGCTCCGGAAAGCGTGCCAAAGTTCATTTTGATTTAGTCACCCTTACTTATAACGCATCAAAGTTAGCAGCAGATCGCTTGAATATACAGATGAAAAACCAACAATCTGCATGATTTCTGTTTTTAAAAATGCAATTCAAAACATTGGAGAAGTCTTTGTATTTTTAAAAAGAGCAATTATGAAATTGATTC
>NZ_JAGSIE010000059.1 GCF_018138385.1 Allobacillus saliphilus | reverse complement strand
TTTCCTACGATTAGTCAAGTCTAAATTTAGTAAAGGCTTATAAACTAAAATTTGGTATACTAAATAAACCTCAAGTATATATTTTTTTAAACTGAGGGAATATATGTGATATAATATGAGTGATTTATTGGTCCAAAGAGACCGTGTGCGAGTAATCGTACTTCGTATTGTTCCTAATCATGGAATAAATACATTTTAGTAGCTTGTTCATGCAGGCTACTATCGCAACCTTGTCCTTCTTAGGATAGGGTTGTTTTTTTAATTTATAATAGTAATCTACAATATGATTTGGTGCTGCTTTTTGTTGTCGTATCATGTTTCGCACAATTAGATATAAAACTTTTCTTCCTTTTGGATTTCCACGCTTATTAATGCGATCTTGACCTGCATGTTTTCCAGATTGATATCTTCGAATATCAATCCCAATAAAGGCATTGACTTTTTTATGGTTGGAAAACCTTGAAATATCTCCAATTTCACCAATGAAAAGTGCTGCACTAATTTCACCTATACCTGGAAAACTCGTGAGTACTTCGAACTCTGGAAGTTGTTCGGCTTCCCCAATCATTTGTTTGGAAACACTCTCTTTTTCCTCTAATAATTGAAGGAGTTGCCTTGCATAATATCGAACTTTTTGAGTTTGTGTGCTGTTTGGAGAAACAGCGGGATAAGACTCTTTTGCGTATTCTACAATTTCAATTGCTTTTTGTTTTGCACGATTTTCAGATATTTTTTTAGTGGTGCTTTTCATCAAAATATTTTTGATTTTTGTTTTACTTGTTTTTAATACTAATTCAGGATGTGGAAATAATTCAATTAAAGCCAAAGCATATGGCGTCACTCTACTTGAAAAGAATTGTTCAAGTTCGGGAAAGCTTAGTTGCAATGCATTGTGTAAATGCATTCTTACCCGTTTAATATCATCCTCTATCTCCTGGTAAAACCGAGATAGGTCACGTAATTCATGATAAATACAGGATTGTTCTGTTTTTTCTATTCGAGTATTGTGTTGATGCACTTGTGCCAACTTATGAGCGTCATGCTTATCCGTTTTCCAACTACGCAATGTTCCTTGTTCTAATTGTTTTTTTGCTTCCAAGGGGTTTAATAGGCAATACCGAACTTTGTTTTGTTGGCAAAATGTTTCTACTGGCTTAGAGTAAACACCTGTGGATTCAAAAACTAACATCAAATCTTCAGGGAGTGCTAGGATTTCATCTTCCAATGCTTGAAAACCTGCTTGATTGTGTATTACTTCTCCCTCAGAAAGACATACTTGCCCATCGTAAACAACTTTATAGCTTTTCCCCATTGATATATCTAAAGCCATTACTGTTCCCATAGATCTACCTCTTTCCTTTTGTTTGTATGAAAGATCTTCACTTATTCATTTCGATTCCAATTTCCTATACACGGGCTCATCGGCCCCAACATACTTAAACCTGATTCAAAAATGAAAGTGAAGAAGCCCGGTTTTTTATTCGGATTCATAATCCCTGAGACTTCGGTCGGGCTTTCTTTCACTTCTCACTATATCGTATAAAAAGAAATAGTGGGCAAGATCATCCGTCGATGACCTTGCCCACTAATCTTAGTATGTTTT
>NZ_JAGSIE010000058.1 GCF_018138385.1 Allobacillus saliphilus | reverse complement strand
TCAATATATTAAATTAGATTTTGCATAAAAAACAGACTACATAATACTGTAAAACACAACATATCCAGTCACTATGGTCGACCTGCAGACTGGCTGTGTATAAGGGAGCCTGACATTTATATTCCCCAGAACATCAGGTTAATGGCGTTTTTGATGTCATTTTCGCGGTGGCTGAGATCAGCCACTTCTTCCCCGATAACGGATACCGGCACACTGGCCATATCGGTGGTCATCATGCGCCAGCTTTCATCCCCGATATGCACCACCGGGTAAAGTTCACGGGAGACTTTATCTGACAGCAGACGTGCACTGGCCAGGGGGATCACCATCCGTCGCCCGGGCGTGTCAATAATATCACTCTGTACATCCACAAACAGACGATAACGGCTCTCTCTTTTATAGGTGTAAACCTTAAACTGCATTTCACCAGCCCCTGTTCTCGTCAGCAAAAGAGCCGTTCATTTCAATAAACCGGGCGACCTCAGCCATCCCTTCCTGATTTTCCGCTTTCCAGCGTTCGGCACGCAGACGACGGGCTTCATTCTGCATGGTTGTGCTTACCAGACCGGAGATATTGACATCATATATGCCTTGAGCAACTGATAGCTGTCGCTGTCAACTGTCACTGTAATACGCTGCTTCATAGCATACCTCTTTTTGACATACTTCGGGTATACATATCAGTATATATTCTTATACCGCAAAAATCAGCGCGCAAATACGCATACTGTTATCTGGCTTTTAGTAAGCCCGATCCAGATCTTTACGCCCCGCCCTGCCACTCATCGCAGTACTGTTGTAATTCATTAAGCATTCTGCCGACATGGAAGCCATCACAAACGGCATGATGAACCTGAATCGCCAGCGGCATCAGCACCTTGTCGCCTTGCGTATAATATTTGCCCATGGTGAAAACGGGGGCGAAGAAGTTGTCCATATTGGCCACGTTTAAATCAAAACTGGTGAAACTCACCCAGGGATTGGCTGAGACGAAAAACATATTCTCAATAAACCCTTTAGGGAAATAGGCCAGGTTTTCACCGTAACACGCCACATCTTGCGAATATATGTGTAGAAACTGCCGGAAATCGTCGTGGTATTCACTCCAGAGCGATGAAAACGTTTCAGTTTGCTCATGGAAAACGGTGTAACAA
Organism: Allobacillus saliphilus; assembly: GCF_018138385.1. Taxonomy (GTDB): domain Bacteria; phylum Bacillota; class Bacilli; order Bacillales; family Alkalibacillaceae; genus Allobacillus; species Allobacillus saliphilus. Next base: position 453 of record NZ_JAGSIE010000058.1, on the reverse strand, counting down.
GGGTGAACACTATCCCATATCACCAGCTCACCGTCTTTCATTGCCATACGGAACTCCGGATGAGCATTCATCAGGCGGGCAAGAATGTGAATAAAGGCCGGATAAAACTTGTGCTTATTTTTCTTTACGGTCTTTAAAAAGGCCGTAATATCCAGCTGAACGGTCTGGTTATAGGTACATTGAGCAACTGACTGAAATGCCTCAAAATGTTCTTTACGATGCCATTGGGATATATCAACGGTGGTATATCCAGTGATTTTTTTCTCCATTTTAGCTTCCTTAGCTCCTGAAAATCTCGCCCGATCCTAACTCAAAATCCACACATTATACGAGCCGGAAGCATAAAGTGTAAAGCCTGGGGTGCCTAATGCGGCCGCCATAGTGACTGGATATGTTGTGTTTTACAGTATTATGTAGTCTGTTTTTTATGCAAAATCTAATTTAATATATTGA
>NZ_JAGSIE010000057.1 GCF_018138385.1 Allobacillus saliphilus | reverse complement strand
AAGAGGCTGGGACATAACTAGCCAAAACTAAGTAAAAAAAGGTACCAATCATCAATTTTTGATGGTTGGTACCTTTTTGGTTTAAATGTTTGTCATCATTTAGGGTAGGGTTTGGCTTTTTGGCGATGTACTTTCTCAAGTTCACCGCCATGAATGCAAATCCTAATTCATTTTCCACGTTGTCTTGACCTCTTACAGACATACGTGTGAAACGCAAATTAGCCTTCAGAAATCCGAAGACTGGTTCCACATCAATTTTACGTTTGCCGTAAATTTCACCAGTTTCTTCCTCCGAAAGCTGTTGTCTTGTGTATGTTTTTTGGCTTTCCCACTTCGCATTATAATAAATTTTTCGGTTATTCCCTTCCTTTGCCTGGGTGCATTGGGAACGCAGGGGGCACCCTGAACAGTCCTCTGCTTCGTAAACTCGGAAGGTTCGTATATAGCCATACCGATCTGTTCGGTGGGATAGGTAACGAAATGTGACTTTTTGGTCATTCGGGCAGATAAAATAATCGTTTTCCGCGTTATATTCCCAATTGGCGGAATGGAAAGGGTTATCTCTGTATTTCTTTTTCTTTTCTTTCCGATATTGGTTGTATGTAATCAGGGGCGTGCGTTTCCGGTTTTCTAGGACATCTTCGTAATTTTGTTCACTGCCATAGCCTGCATCAGCCACGATATACTTAGGCAGCTCAAAGTAATTTTCTTCAATGTGATCCAGGAAAGGAACGAAAGTACGTGTATCTGTCGGGTTCGGGAATACATCGTAAGCGAGCGCGTATTGTCCCTCTGTCGCAAGCTGCACATTATAGCCAGCTTTCAGCTGCCCGTTCCGCATATGGTCATCTTTCATGCGCATAAACGTGGCATCATGGTCTGTCTTGGAATAACTGTTGCGCTGGCCGAATATTTCCATGTCCTGCTGATATTTCTGTTTGCGCGCCACAAAATCCCTGAACTTTTTGCGGTATTGTTTCGGCACTTTACGTTCGGAACGAAGCTGTTTCCGTTCGCTTCCTCTTTCGCGTGCTTCGATTTCTTTGTCATACGCTTCGACTTTTTCATCCAATTTCTCAACTATTTGACTGAGTTCATCGATGGATAATTCATCCTCGCTTTCCCGTTCAATCTCAGGGATAATCGCGTTTTCCAGTAATTCATCATACATTTGATTAGACTTTGCCACCAATTTAGCACTGTATTTCTCAACAGCCCTGCGCCACACAAATGTGTATTTGTTGGCATTCGCTTCAATCTTGGTCCCGTCAATGAAAATTGCTTCTTCATCAATCTGTTTTTCCTGTACAAGTTGGCAGCGAAATTGGACGAAACATTGACGCAGTAACTCTTTAACCTCCGGATGCACACGAAACCGATTAATCGTGCGATACGTTGGTTCATATCCTTGAGCTAGCCACATCATGCGGACACTGTCACGGAGTAATCCTTCAATCTTTCTGCCGGAGAAGACAGATTGCGTATAGGCGCACAGGATAATTTTCATCATCATGCGTGGATGATAAGCTGGACAGCCTGTGTCACGCTGAAAACCTGCGAATGCATCATCCGGTATTGTTTCCACCACGTCATTTACAGCGTAAGCAATATCATTTTCTTGCAATTTTATTTCCAAATCTAAAGGTAAAACCACTTGATTCATGTTATAATGTTTAAACATAAGGATCCCTCCGATAGTTATTGTGTGGTTACTTTAATTTTATCAGAGGCGATCCTTTTTGTTTACTAAAAATAAACGATAATATAAAAAAGCGTGGTACCTGCCTAATCGGTAAGTACCACGCTTTTTCAATTTACTGAGTTTTGTCCCAGCCTCTT
>NZ_JAGSIE010000056.1 GCF_018138385.1 Allobacillus saliphilus | reverse complement strand
TGTATTTTGCAATAAAAAAGTACATAATTCTGCAATGAAAAATACATAAGATTGCCAGCCCGTTAGTAGTTCTTAAGGTCGCTTAGATAATGCGTTTCTCACTCTGAAACTATCTCCTGTAAAACTTAATACATGTGCGTGGTGGATCACACGATCCACCAAGGCTGCCGTTAATCTTGTATCTGTAAAGATTCTGTTCCATTGGCTAAACTCCAAATTAGAAGTGATAATCATGCTTTTCTGTTCATACCAGTCTGAAATGAGTTGAAAGAGTAATTCAGCTCCATCCTTACTAAATGGAATATATCCCATTTCATCTAAAATGATCAGATTTACTTTCTTAAATCGATTTCTAAAGGATTGTAATTTTCCCTCTTGCCACGTCTTCTCTAATTGATCGACCAAGTCAGACACTCGATAGAACCTTACCTCGTATCCTTTACGGCAGGCATGTCTGCCGAGTCCTGTTGCTAAATGTGTTTTGCCGGTTCCAGGTGCTCCGGTTAATATGACGTTCTCATAACGATCGATAAATTGAAGTGATAAAAGTTCGTCTTTTTCCAAATGGGGTGGAAAGTGCACATGGTCTCCCCATTGATAGGTGTCTAACTCCTTTGAATATAAAAACTTCGCTTTCTTTAATAACCGGTCTGCTTTCGCTTCTTCTCGTAACTCAAACTCTTTCTCAAATAGATTTCTTAGATATTGATCCTTATTTTCAAATGGAATAGAATGATAGATTTCAGCTACATAAGCCAATCGTAATGATTTGCACATATCTTTGATATCATTCATGTTAACTCACCCCTCTTGTTAATTTGCTGTAATTGATCATACATTGACCAATTAACTTCATAGGGATGATTTTCTGTTGTAAATGATTGTTCCTCGACCAATTCATAAAACCTTTCGTCGATTTGATTCATATCGTATTGGGTTAAACAGCGAATAAGCCATTGGATACGCTCTTTCCTCAATTCCAAGTTTTCGATTCGAATATATTCGTAGATACGTGTAGGTAAATATGGTTTATAACGCGAATAAGTTACGACTCGTGGTTTATCTAACCACGAACTTAAAATGGGTTGCCAAGGGATATTTCTCTTACTCTGCATATATGGTCTATAGTCATGATGTAATAATTCTCCGTTAGGAGAAACCACTTTAAAAGAATTCCAATATAACACTAATCGAAGTTGACCAAAATTATAGCTTTTTGGAATATGCATTTTAACTTGATCGATTGTTACCTCGCCATATTTATTTGCTCGAACCCACTTTTCTTTAAAGATTGGATAATCATTATCCGGTAGATTGTATAAGTATTTCTGTTCTTCTTGAAATAATTCTTCTATTCTTATCTGTTTTTCATAATGAAGTCGTTGTCGATCTTCCACTAATCGTGCGTTTAATTCTTTTGTTAATTGTTCAAATGATTCCATAACTGGTGAAGGGGTCGCAAAGTTATATCGAATATAACCTACTTTATTTTCAACATGCCCTTTTTCATGACCACTATAAGGATTACAATCCTGAATCTCAAAGCCGTAGTGGTTCGCAAATCGCAAAAATTCATCCGTAAATTGTACCTCTTCATTGCGTCTTCTAGGACGAATCACGGCGGCTTTTAAATTATCAATCCGTATGGAGTTAGGTACACCACCCATTTGATGAAAAATTGTTTTTAGACCATAAAGAAAGCATTCTTGATTCTCTCCAGGTAATGGAACACAAAACGCTGCATTACTATAAGGCAAGCTTAAAGATAAACCATGGATATCAATATATTTTCCATCTTTAACGGCTTCCATCGTTCCAAAGTCAACTTGCGCCTCACCCGGAGGGTGTTGAAGTCTTTCGTAGCCACGATCTTTTGTGGACTCTTCTTTGATTTTGCCTTCTTTCCAATCTTGAATGAAAAGACACACTGTCCGGTATGAACCTGTAAAGCCTAGCTCTTGTAATTGTTCATAAATTGTTTTGTTCGTTCGTCGGTTCTTTCGATGCAATTTTTGGTCTTCAATTAGCCAATCTGAGACAATGTCTCCCCATTTTTCTTCATACATCATACCTCTTTTTTTCACATATGTTTCTTGAGGTATGTCATCATGATCAGCGTATTTTTTTGCAGTTCTCCAATTAATACCAAGGGTATTTGCGATTGAATTAATTGATTTAGATTTTTGATTTCGTAAAAGTTTGATACAATTAACTTCAGACATTGCCAGCATTCCTTTCAACCTCCACTGTGTTTTGATTAGACACCAATAACAGTAGAGTTATTTGATTGGACTGGCAAGTCTTTTTTTATGCCTAAAAAATTATTGCAACGTTGTGTACTTTTCCGTTGCAAAACTATGTATTTTTATTTTGCACTACACAG
>NZ_JAGSIE010000055.1 GCF_018138385.1 Allobacillus saliphilus | reverse complement strand
GTTTCAACCCCAATCGAAACAAAATATTTGCCGGAAGCATTGCGTCTGATCGTCGCATTCAGAATCCGTCCTTCAACTTCACGGCTTTTCTTAAACGGAACGAGGCCTAGCTTCGGTAATTGTATTTTGTTATCCAAGACGGCAATATTTCCGTTTGTGTATTTGGTTGTGTAGGATTGGATCTTGTTCTTTTTCGATTTAAAACGTGGACGCTGATTCTGTTTCTTGAAGAATCGTGTGTAGGAGTCGGCGAGAGCTTTCAAGGAAGATTGCAAGGCTATACTGTCGACTTCCTTTAACCAAGCCAATTCCTTTTTTAGTTGTGTTAATTGCTTGGAACAGCTATTGTATGTCAATCTTTTACCTGTATTTTGGTAAGATTTTTCCCACTCACTTAGAAAGTGATTAAAGACAAAACGGCTACATCCAAGCGTTTTTGCAATGAGGATTTCTTGTTGTTTATTGGGATAGATTCGAAATCGATAGGCTTTGTTTACCTGCAAGATTACTTCACCCCTAACAAGGAAACGTATGTTCTTATTATACACTACCAGCTTGTGATATGGGAAGTAATAACCTCATTTTCGGACAAGAGGCTGGGACATAATCGTTAAAGTTAACACAGAAACGAACATCCTAATTCAGTGTAGTGGAAATACCCGCTTCGGAAATATACTCCGCTTTTCGCGGGCAGCTGTTGAGCCTCCTCGTGCTACGCACTGCGGGGTCTCACCTAAGCTTTTTCTCCCGCAGAAGTCTACGTATATTTCCTACGCTAAGTTGGATTGTTATTCGTGTTTCTTAGTTTATAACCTTGATTTGTCCCAGCCTCTTGTCCGAAGGCGATTCATCTCCACCCTGGCTTCGCCTGAGGATGGAGTCTTCTCGCCTAAAATGATAAAGAACCCTTCGTCGTTCAATTCAACTCTGGCATCACTAACGTAGTGTTTTTTTAAATTTGTAATAGGTTGCCAAGCATGTAAAATTAAATTTTGCATAAGATTATCTCCTTTCTTACTTTGTCGGTCTTATCCATCCTGAGAGTAGAAGGGAACGAAAGTGAAGGGTAACCATCTTTACTATTATAAGATGCCAATGTTCTACCATCCGGAAGTTTTTTTAGTATTGCACCTGGCGGATATTGTAGTTTTCCGGGCATTTTATCAAAGTCTATATCTCTTTGGCGCGATTTTCCACTTTTTTCATAGTTAACAACATCTCTTGTCTCCCTTGTTAATCGTGCTGATAATTTAATTCCATTCCATGTATTACCTGCATTTCCACACTGTATAGTAATTAAATCACTGTCACTTTGAGTAAAATACTTTGATGAATTCCCATCGAATTCTTGAACGGATGACAGGCTTTTAATACCACACCCTGGAAGAATCGCTTCTGACTCCCTTAAATAAGATTAATCCTCCTACAGTGGTAATATAATTAATAATTCTATGTATATATTAAAAGGTATTCAGGCGCAAATCAAAACAAAACAGGGGGCACCCCACCCCCTGTTTATCTACTGCTGTAACTGGTGTTTTAAATTACGTTTGAGAATTTTACCGGTCGTATTTTTCGGTAACTCTTCAAGGAATTCAATTTCTTTTGGTTGCTTGTATTTGGCAAGTTTTTCTTTACAGAGAGCAACTAGTTCCTCTCTTGTTACTTGATCATCGTTCACGACGACATAAGCGATAATCGCTTCTCCGAGGTTTTCATCCGGAACGCCGATGACGGCAACTTCGCTCACCTTGCCATGACCATAAAGAACCTCTTCTATTTCTCTTGGATAAACGTTATACCCACCGACCAAAATCAATTCTTTCTTCCGGTCAACAATATAGAAGTACTCGTCTTCATCCATACGAGCCATATCCCCAGTATACAACCATCCATCTTTAATCGTCGCTTGGGTTTCTTCAGGCATTTTATAATAACCTTTCATCACGTTCGGACCTCGAACTATCAATTCACCGACTTGACCTATTGGTACCTCTTCTCCATTTTCATCAACCACTTTATTTTCCACGTTTGTGATACTTCTCCCGATCGAGCCTGCTTTTCGTGGCCGGTCCAATGGGTTAAAACATGTAACCGGAGAAGATTCCGATAATCCATAGCCTTCTGATAAACGAATATTGAATCGTTGTTCGAATTTTTCTAATAAGGCGACAGGCATCGATGCACCCCCGGATATGCAAAAACGAATGCTTGAGAAGTCTTTAGCCTCTTCATCTGGATATTGCAAGAGATAGTTATACATCGTTGGAACGCCTGCAAAGATTGTTGCTTGATGCTCTTTAATGACGCGGAATACTTCTTCAGGTGAAAATTTCGGTACGATTAGAACAGTTCCACCATTTACCAATGGCGCATTCAGTGCAACGGTTAAACAAAAGACGTGAAACATTGGTAGCGCAGCAACGACACGATCATTCGCATCAATCGTTAAATATTCCGCTACATCCCGCGCATTAGAATAAAGATTTTTGTGTGTAAGCATTGCGCCTTTTGGTTTACCCGTCGTTCCAGAAGTATAGAGAACGACAGCAGTATCATCTTCATCCAATGTTGGACGGTCGAGTTCCAAGCTTCCTGCTTTCGTTAATTTTTCAAATGAAGAAATCTTTTCTGCTAATGAAGACGTACTTAAATCATTATCAGGACTCGTTGCACCGACAATATAGTGTTGGATTCCCGGAACCTTTTGATCGAGATGTACAAATTTCTCCATTAACACATCTAACGTAATGACACCTTTGACATCACCGTTCGTCATAATGTAAGCCATTTCTTCAACCGTATAAATAGGATTGACCGGTATAACAGTTACACCCAATCGCATCGCACCATAAAGACCGATAATGAAATGAGGTGTATTTCCCACAACTAAAGCGATATGGTCTCCTTTTTCATATCCAAGTTCTTTCAAACTAGATGCAAATTTCGTTACAGCACCTTCCAATTCTCGATAAGAAGTTTCTTCATCATTAAAAATATAAGCCGTTTTTGTTAAATTTTCCTTTGCAGTCAAGGAAAGTTGATCACTTAAATTCATACCCTTCCTCCTTTGTTATGTATCTCTCTTTAGAAATGAATGAATAATCATTCAATTTTCATTATTCTATTATAGTTTATTTGACACGATTCATCAAGAAACCCCTTTCATTTTTCAGAAAAAATAAATAAACTGAGATGTTATACTTGAATTTATCGCCTGAGAGAGTGGTTTCCATCGAATATTAAGCAATGGCATTTTTTGAGCGGTTAGAATTAGTTATTGAGCGGTTTGAGCGATTGGTCGAGCGGTTGTACTCGATTATTGAGCGGTTCGGGCGCCTGGTCGAGCGGTTAAACTCAATTATTGAGCGGCTTAAACGGCTGGTCGAGCGGTTTGACCCATGCTTGCCGTGTCTCCAATCAAGTATGAAAAAATTCTATAAAAAAAGTGGAGACATCTTAATTGATGAGCTCCACTTTTTTTTCGTCTGTGAATCGTTTAATCCGTTACCAGCGGCTTCCCCGCAGATAATTGATGACATTCATGAAATGCGAACTGTTTACAACCTATACATTTTGGATGATCGATAATCGATATCGCATGATCGAGCGCTTGACCGGTATGCTCAAAAATATTTTCTTCTCCGATGTCATCGTATAGATTGGAAGATTTTAAGATTTCCCTTAGCTTTGGACTAATCCCCGACAAAATAATCGTTCCGCCTTGTTTATTAAAATGACTCACAACATTAGATAAGTTGGCAATTCCTGTTGTGTCCATGAAAGGAACTTTGCTCATTCGTAACAGTAAAGCTTTTGGTCGATAGTGGATCGAATCCATGACACGTTGTTCAAATACTTGGGCTGCACCGAAAAAAAGCGGTCCTTCAATCGTGTAAATTTCAATTTGCGGACAATTTCTAGTCGCATCAACCATATAGGCCTCAACAGTCTCATTGGTTTGTGAATGATCCGGCAATACTTTGGAGACGACTAGTAAATTACTCATGCGTCTTGCAAACATTATTAGTGCAAGGACAAGACCAGTCATGACAGCTATCGTAATCGTCGTAAAAACGGTCAATAAGAAAGTGGCAACCAAAATGAGTGAATCACCGGTTCTCATTTTCAATAAATGAGCGAAATGACGACGATCACTCATATTCCATGCAACAATCATCAAAACAGGTGCCATGCTCGCGAGTGGGATGAGTGATGCATACGGCGCAAATAGGAGTAAAGTCAACAACACAAATACACCATGAAATACGCCCGACATCCTGGTGACAGCTCCTGTTTTAATATTCGTCGCTGTCCGTGCAATTGCGCCAGTCGCAGCAATCCCACCAAATAGCGGTGTCACGATGTTCGCGATCCCTTGCCCTATTAATTCTCGGTTACTATCATGCTTACTCCCAGCCATTCCATCAGCAACAACAGCCGAAAGTAAAGACTCAATTCCTCCTAAAGCAGCGATCGTCAGTGCGGGAACGAGCATTGGTTGAATTCGTTCCCATGTCAGTTCAGGAAATTGAAATTCTGGAAGGCTCGATGGAATACTTCCGAATACAGAACCGATTGTCGGTACTTGATCAGTAAAAAAGATTGTTGCGATAATCGTAGAAACAATCAATCCGACGATTGCTCCAGGAATTTTTGGAAACAGTTTAGGTGTGAGTAATATAATGGCCATACATAACGAGGCTATAAAAATGCTAGAAAGTTGAGTTAGATGTAAATGATTCCAAATTTCACGGATATTCAATATAAACCTTGAATGTTGTTCAATCGAAGTAATTCCTAAAAAATTCGCGATTTGTCCGGTAAAAATAATTACCGCAATACCTGCCGTAAATCCCACCGTTACTGGTCGAGGCATAAACTTAATTAACGAGCCTAATTTAAAAAGCCCCATGAATAGTAACATGAAGCCTGCCAGTAACCCCGCAATCAGTAGATTTTCATATCCATAAATGGTTACAATTCCTAACAAAACTGGAACAAAGGCTCCCGTAGGACCTCCGATTTGAAACTTTGAACCACCAAATAGAGAGATTAAAATTCCAGCGATGATCGCTGTATAAAGTCCATATTCCGGTCTTACGCCAGAAGCCGTAGCAAAAGCCATCGCTAAAGGAATTGCAATCATCCCTACTGTCAGGCCAGAGATTAAATCTTTTTTTAAATCACTAAACGAGTAATTTTTGATTGTATTCTCATAGAAACGATTCATGAATTTCGTTTCACTTCTTTCTCATTCGTATTCTCATCATTGGTATCTAATTCTTCTAAAATAGAGATCGTACTGACGAGATGATTATTAAAGATCTCCTTCGCTACATCCAAAAGCTTCATGATCGATGGGTCTCTTAATGAATAAACGACTTGTTTCCCATGCTTTGTACCAGTTACAATATTTTTATTACGCAAAACGCTTAATTGCTGAGAAACAGCTGATCCTTCACTATTTAATATGGTTTGTATTTCATTGACACTTTTTTGACCTTCCGCCAATAATTCTAAGATTCGTATTCGTAAAGGATGTGCTAATGCTTTAAAGAAATCTGCTTTGAATTCTTGTAAATCGTCCCACATCGTATCGATCTCACTCCTTCTTACATATTCAAATATTTGAATATGTATATCTAACTCTATCATACCATGTTTAACTTTTAATTCAAGATAGCTGATGGTTGGTTAGCAACGAAAAGGGTGAGGAGTGGAGTGAATTGAAAATCCACAGTCGTTTAGGAATGAACGGAGAACTTTACTACATAAGAGGAAGGTAAATAGTTGTACATTGGGGCTTCTCAATTTGAGGTAGGAAGCGCTCTATTCAACGATAGAGCACTAACTTTACGTCCTTTCGTCGAATAGAAGCGCTCTATTATACGGTAGAGCA
>NZ_JAGSIE010000054.1 GCF_018138385.1 Allobacillus saliphilus | reverse complement strand
AAAAAGTTCTCATTCTCGGCTCTGGTCCAATTCGTATCGGTCAAGGCATTGAATTTGACTATGCGACCGTCCATTCCGTGTTAGCAGTCAAAGAAATGGGTTACGAAGCGATCATTATGAATAATAACCCTGAGACTTACTCAACTGATTTCACTATCTCAGATAAACTCTATTTCGAACCGTTAACCTTGGAAGATGTGATGAATGTCATTGAACTCGAAAAGCCTGAAGGCGTCATTGTCCAATTTGGCGGCCAGACAGCCATTAATTTAGCAGCTGGATTGAAGCGGCACGGTATAAACATTCTCGGAACAAGCTTGGAATCAATCGATCGTGCGGAAGATCGGGACAAATTTGAAAAACTTTTAAATGACTTAAACTTATTACGACCTAAAGGAAAAACCGTATTAAGGTTGGAAGAAGCATTTAAAGTCGCAAATGAAATCGGATATCCAGTATTAGTACGACCTTCTTATGTCATCGGTGGAAGTCGAATGGAAATCATTCATGGTGACGATGAGCTACAAACCTATTTGGAGAAGTCAGTCGGTTTGGATAGCGAACATCCCATTTTAATTGATAAATATTTAACAGGAATCGAAGTTGAAATTGATGCGATTAGTGATGGTGAAACAACGATTGTTCCAGGAATTATGGAACATATTGAAAGGGCAGGCGTCCATTCAGGTGATTCAATTGCTGTGTATCCCCCACAACGCGTAACCGAGCATATTCGCAATACTTGTATGGAAGCGACGAGACGTCTTACTGAAGAACTAAATGTTAAAGGACTAATAAACATTCAATTTATCATTAAAGATAATCACGTCTATGTTCTCGAAGTCAATCCGAGATCCAGTCGAACGATTCCGTTTTTAAGTAAAGTAACTGGAGTTACCATGGCTAACTTAGCTACAAAGTGTATCTTAGGTGCAAAATTAGCAGACCTAGGTTTTGAAACAGGCATTTTACCAGAAGGTGATCATGTCGCAACGAAAGTACCTGTCTTCTCATTCGAAAAGCTTCGAAGTGTCGATACGACGTTGGGACCTGAAATGAAATCGACAGGTGAAGCAATCGGTTATGATAGCACATTAGAAAAAGCTCTTTATAAAGGGTTAGTTGCTTCAGGGTTATCGATTCCGACAGAAGGGTCTGTTCTCTTAACAGTAGCAGATCAAGATAAACAAGAAGCACGCGAAATCGCTAAAAGTTTTTTCGATCTTGGGTTTAAATTATATGCAACAAAAGGAACAGCACGGAATTTACAAGAAATTGGTCTGCCAGTCATACAAGTGGATAAAATTGGTTCGGATAATGATAATGTCTTATCCCTTATCAGGAATCAATCTGTTCAATTTGTAATTAATACATTAACGTCAGGTAGACAGCCAAGATCAGAAGGATTTATGATTCGCCGAGAATCAGTTGAAAATGGAATCGCTTGTCTAACAAATCTTGACACAGCACGTGCTATTTTACGAGTCATTGATTCTAATAGCTTTAGTGCGAGACCAATGATTAATAAAGAGGTTGTTCAACTATGATTAACAAAGTAAATATGGCTATTCTTAAGAAGAAATTCATTGCAAAAGATACAATAGAATTCGTTTTAAAAAACGAGTTTATTAGTCACCATGCCAGTCCAGGCCAGTTTCTTCACATACTAATAGACGGATTGACGTTAAGACGACCTGTCTCTATTGCTGACATAGATAAATCTTCGAATGAAGTAACGATCGCGTTCAAAATTGTTGGGACAGGGACGAAGAAGCTTGCCTCTTATGAGCCAGGACAATCAATTGATGTGCTTGGTCCACTCGGTAATGGATTTGACATTAGTAATACACATCCGAAAAAAGTTTTACTAATTGGTGGGGGGATTGGTATTCCCCCTCTATACCATCTAGGAAAAAGACTATCCGAAAATAATGTGAAGATTATTTCTATATTAGGCTATCAAACAAAAGAAAGTGTATTTTATGAAAGAGAATTCCAAGAACTTGGTGATACGTATGTAGTCACTGACGATGGCACTCATGGTTACCAAGGATTAGTTACTGACGTTCTTACAAAAGTAAGCTCGTTTGATACTTTTTATACGTGTGGACCAACGCCAATGTTAAAAGCAATCAAGGAAAGATTATCAAATTCTGATGGTTATGTTTCATTAGAAGAACGGATGGGGTGCGGAATTGGTGCTTGTCTTGCATGTGTCATACCTACAAGCGATGGAGAAGGCTACAAGAAAATATGTCAGGATGGCCCTGTCTTTCACGCCAAGGAGGTTAATTTATCATGAACTTATCTGTAAATTTACCTGGATTATCAATGAAAAATCCCATTATGCCTGCATCTGGATGTTTTGGATTCGGACGTGAATATAGTTCATTCTTCGATTTAAGTACATTAGGTGCCGTCATTATGAAATCAGCTACTAAAAATGAAAGGTTAGGTAACCCTACGCCTCGTGTAGCAGAAACATCTTCGGGAATGCTTAATGCCATCGGTTTACAAAACCCTGGTGTAGAAAAAATTATAGAGTCAGAAATTCCTTTTCTAGCAGATTATGATACTTGTATTATCGCCAATATTGCGGGTAGTTCGGTTGAAGAATATGAATATGTCGCCGAATCGTTTAATCAAACTGACCATGTAGATGCACTCGAGTTAAACATTTCTTGCCCCAATGTAAAAGAAGGTGGAATTCAATTTGGAACAGATCCATACATGGCGGCTTTTGTCACAGAAACCGTAAAAAAAGTAACAAATCTTCCGGTCTATGTGAAGTTGTCTCCAAATGTCACAGATATTGTAGCGATCGCAAAAGCGGTTGAATCAGCAGGAGCAGATGGACTGTCTATGATCAACACATTAACCGGAATGCAAATGCACCTTCCAAGTCAAAAGCCTTTAATTGCCAATAAAACGGGTGGCTTATCTGGCCCAGCAATAAAACCAATCGCCATTCGAATGATTTATGAAGTGAAACAACAAGTATCCATTCCGATTATTGGAATGGGAGGAATAGCTAACGCCGAGGATGTTTTAGAATTCCTTCTAGCGGGAGCCAATGCGGTTGCTATAGGCACAGCAAATTTTAATAACCCGTTCATTTGTCCAGAAATTATTAATGGGCTACCAAACGTTTTAAATAAGTATGGTTTTCATTCAATTAACGAAGCTGTTGGAAAGGGGATATTTCATGAACCAGCCGATCTATCTAGCTCTTGATTTCCCAACATGGGAAGTAACTGAAAATTTTTTAATGACCCATCAACTGCAAGGCGTGCCCGTTAAAGTAGGCATGGAACTATTTTATCGTGAAGGTCCTTCCATTATTGAAAAACTTAAACAAAATAACCACCCGATTTTTCTAGACTTAAAACTTCACGATATTCCAACCACCGTTAAACGTGCAATGCATAATATCGCTTCACTTGAAGTAGATCTTGTTAATGTTCATGCGCTCGGTGGCAGTCAAATGATTGAATATGCAAAAGAAGGATTGCTATCAACAAATAGTTCTAAACAAACAAAATTAATTGCTGTGACCATACTGACATCAATGGAACAAACGATGATGAATCATGATTTAAACATCCAAGGGAATTTACAAGAACAGATTGGACGGCTGGCCTACCTGTCAAAACGACACGGCGCAGATGGTGTCGTATGTTCTGCGCACGAATCAACATTCATTAAAGAAAAATGCGGAGAAGACTTCCTAACTATAACACCAGGAATTCGATTAGAAAATTCAAGTAAAGACGATCAAAAAAGAATCGCCACACCGAAAGTAGCACGTGAGCAAAAAGCTGATTATCTGGTGATCGGCCGTAGTATCACAAGAGCAAAAAATCCTAAGACGGCATACCAACAAGCAATGAAGGAGTTGAAGACAATATGAACCTAACGGAAGAAATTACAAAAGATTTACTTACAATTAAAGCTGTTCAAATTGATCCACAAAATTATTTCACTTGGACTTCAGGTATTCAGTCACCTATTTACTGTGATAATCGCCTCACCATGTCGCATCCTAATGTTAGAAATAAAATTACGAATGCATTTATAAACATGGTTAATCAGCTTGAGGTGAAACCTGACGTCATTGCTGGGTGTGCTACAGCTGGAATTCCACATGCTGCATGGCTTGCCAATGAATTAAACTTACCCATGATTTACGTTCGTGGATCAGCAAAAGCGCATGGAAAAGGAAATCAAATAGAAGGTAAACTTGAAAAAAATCAAAATGTGCTCGTTATTGAAGACTTAATTTCAACAGGAGGCTCAGCTCTAAATACAGTCAATGCGATAAAGGACAGTGAAGCTCATGTTGTTAGTGTTTTCGCGATATTTACATATGGGTTAAATAAAGCTGTTAAGAAATTCGCTGAGGAGCAAGTGCCTTGTCAGACAATTACAAGTTTTGATCAGTTAGTAGATGCTTTAGTAAGCACTAGTAAAATTACACAGATCGATAAAGACAGTCTTCTTAAGTGGCGAGATTCATTGTAGATTAATTACTATTAGAATTCCTTTGTTTCATTAAAAAAGGAACACCTAAGATATAGGTGTTCCTTCTACAACTACCGTTTACTTTTTCAACTCCAACAAAGAAACCAACTCCACATGCACTGTATGAGGGAAAAGATCAACTGGTTGAACTGTTACTAACTCATAACCAAATGGTGTTAACTCTGTTATATCTGAGGCAAATGATTCTGGGTTACAAGAGATATAAACAATTCTTTTCGGTTGAGCACGTCCTATGCGGCGCATAACTTTTCCACCAGCCCCAGAACGAGGTGGATCGACCAACAATAAATCAGGTTGGCCAAACTGCTCTCTTACTTCATCAATGCCATTACGCGCGTTATTTGCTAAGAAATACGTATTATGAACATCATTCTCTGTTGCATTACGTTTCGCAGATTCAATTGAGCTCTCAACGATTTCAACCCCTGCTAACGATTTTACTTTCTTTGCAAAAGGTAGAGAAAACGTTCCAACTCCGCAAAACAAATCAAACATCGTCTCATCTGCTTGCGGCTTACCAACTTCAAGAGCAAGTTCAACTAACTTCTCTGCTTGTTTTGGATTCGTTTGGAAAAATGTATTCCACCATAAACGATATCGAAAACCAGCTAGTTCATCGTAAATGAAGTCTCTTCCTGCCAAAACAAATGTTTCTTCTGCTTGAATGCTGTCCGCCCATAAAGTGTTAACTAACCATAATAAGCTTTTTACATTAGGGTATTTCTCTGTGATTCGTTGAACTAGATTATCCACTTGGTCTTTCAATTTACCATCTGGTCTGTCAGTTGCTACGAGTGCAAGCATGATCTCACCTGTCGCAAACGATTGACGAACCATCAAATGACGTAAAAGGCCTTCATGTTCATCTTTTAAATAGCCTGGCAATTCATGTTCTTTTGCCCACTTTGATACTTCTAATGCGGCTTCAACCATATCATTTCCCGCAATTAAACAAGTCTTCATATCGAACACTTTGCGGAAGTTTCCTTGTTCATGAAGCCCCATGTTCCCTTCTGGAGAAAATGTGAATTCCATCTTATTACGATAATTCCACGGGGTTTCTGCACCAATCGTATTTTTGACTAAAGCTGCATTAAAACCTTGTTCCTCTAACTGACGTTTCACGTAATCTGTTTTATGATTTAGCTGTCCAGAATAGCTCCAATGCTGCCAGACACAGCCGCCACAGATTTCAAAATGAGGACAAGGTGCTTCGACTCTTTCAGAATTCGTTTTCAAAAACTCTGTCACATGTGCACGACTTCTCTTCTTCGTCGGCCGGTCTACTTGAACATGTACTTCCTCACCAGGAAGCGTTAGTGGTACATTTAATTTGAGCTTTTTTGGATTTCCTTGTTCATTCTCACGCCAAACAACTGCTTGTCCATTCCCTTTATGATCTAAATGATTAATTGTCGTATCAAAATAACGTTTTGGTTCAGTCATTCTCTTTTCACTTCCTAAACAACTTTAATTTTAATCGGTAATGCCAATATATCATGAATTCAATATGTATTATAGAGATTACCATATAGATTCTGAAACATAAGAAAAGCTACTAGACACGTATGTGCTAGTAGCTTCGAATTGCCCGGCAACGTCCTACTCTTGCAGGGGAAAAAC
>NZ_JAGSIE010000053.1 GCF_018138385.1 Allobacillus saliphilus | reverse complement strand
CCATAGTGACTGGATATGTTGTGTTTTACAGTATTATGTAGTCTGTTTTTTATGCAAAATCTAATTTAATATATTGATATTTATATCATTTTACGTTTCTCGTTCAGCTTTTTTGTACAAACTTGTTGATATCTGCAGAATTCGGATCAAACAACTAGAATTACACGGCGATCTTGCCGCCCTTCTTGGCCTTAATGAGAATCTCGCGGATCTTGCGGGCGTCCAACTTGCCGGTCAGTCCTTTAGGCACCTCGTCCACGAACACAACACCACCGCGCAGCTTCTTGGCGGTTGTAACCTGGCTGGCCACATAGTCCACGATCTCCTTCTCGGTCATGGTTTTACCGTGTTCCAGCACGACGACTGCGGCGGGCAGCTCGCCGGCATCGTCGTCGGGCAGGCCGGCGACCCCGGCGTCGAAGATGTTGGGGTGTTGCAGCAGGATGCTCTCCAGTTCGGCTGGGGCTACCTGGTAGCCCTTGTATTTGATCAGGCTCTTCAGCCGGTCCACGATGAAGAAGTGCTCGTCCTCGTCCCAGTAGGCGATGTCGCCGCTGTGCAGCCAGCCGTCCTTGTCGATGAGAGCGTTTGTAGCCTCGGGGTTGTTAACGTAGCCGCTCATGATCATGGGGCCACGGACGCACAGCTCGCCGCGCTGGTTCACACCCAGTGTCTTACCGGTGTCCAAGTCCACCACCTTAGCCTCGAAGAAGGGCACCACCTTGCCTACTGCGCCAGGCTTGTCGTCCCCTTCGGGGGTGATCAGAATGGCGCTGGTTGTTTCTGTCAGGCCGTAGCCCTGGCGGATGCCTGGTAGGTGGAAGCGTTTGGCCACGGCCTCACCTACCTCCTTGCTGAGCGGCGCCCCGCCGCTGGCGATCTCGTGCAAGTTGCTTAGGTCGTACTTGTCGATGAGAGTGCTCTTAGCGAAGAAGCTAAATAGTGTGGGCACCAGCAGGGCAGATTGAATCTTATAGTCTTGCAAGCTGCGCAAGAATAGCTCCTCCTCGAAGCGGTACATGAGCACGACCCGAAAGCCGCAGATCAAGTAGCCCAGCGTGGTGAACATGCCGAAGCCGTGGTGAAATGGCACCACGCTGAGGATAGCGGTGTCGGGGATGATCTGGTTGCCGAAGATGGGGTCGCGGGCATGACTGAATCGGACACAAGCGGTGCGGTGCGGTAGGGCTACGCCCTTGGGCAATCCGGTACTGCCACTACTGTTCATGATCAGGGCGATGGTTTTGTCCCGGTCGAAGCTCTCGGGCACGAAGTCGTACTCGTTGAAGCCGGGTGGCAAATGGGAAGTCACGAAGGTGTACATGCTTTGGAAGCCCTGGTAGTCGGTCTTGCTATCCATGATGATGATCTTTTGTATGATCGGTAGCTTCTTTTGCACGTTGAGGATCTTTTGCAGCCCTTTCTTGCTCACGAATACGACGGTGGGCTGGCTGATGCCCATGCTGTTCAGCAGCTCGCGCTCGTTGTAGATGTCGTTAGCTGGGGCCACAGCCACACCGATGAACAGGGCACCCAACACGGGCATGAAGAACTGCAAGCTATTCTCGCTGCACACCACGATCCGATGGTTTGTATTCAGCCCATAGCGCTTCATAGCTTCTGCCAGCCGAACGCTCATCTCGAAGTACTCGGCGTAGGTAATGTCCACCTCGATATGTGCGTCGGTAAAGGCGATGGTGCCGGGCACCAGGGCGTAGCGCTTCATGGCTTTGTGCAGCTGCTCGCCGGCGGTCCCGTCTTCGAGTGGGTAGAATGGCGCTGGGCCCTTCTTAATGTTTTTGGCATCTTCCATGGTGGCTTTACCAACAGTACCGGATTGCCAAGCTTGGGCTGCAGGTCGAAAGGCCCGGAGATGAGGAAGAGGAGAACAGCGCGGCAGACGTGCGCTTTTGAAGCGTGCAGAATGCCGGGCCTCCGGAGGACCTTCGGGCGCCCGCCCCGCCCCTGAGCCCGCCCCTGAGCCCGCCCCCGGACCCACCCCTTCCCAGCCTCTGAGCCCAGAAAGCGAAGGAGCAAAGCTGCTATTGGCCGCTGCCCCAAAGGCCTACCCGCTTCCATTGCTCAGCGGTGCTGTCCATCTGCACGAGACTAGTGAGACGTGCTACTTCCATTTGTCACGTCCTGCACGACGCGAGCTGCGGGGCGGGGGGGAACTTCCTGACTAGGGGAGGAGTAGAAGGTGGCGCGAAGGGGCCACCAAAGAACGGAGCCGGTTGGCGCCTACCGGTGGATGTGGAATGTGTGCGAGGCCAGAGGCCACTTGTGTAGCGCCAAGTGCCCAGCGGGGCTGCTAAAGCGCATGCTCCAGACTGCCTTGGGAAAAGCGCCTCCCCTACCCGGTAGATCTCGATCCTCTACGCCGGACGCATCGTGGCCGGAGTACTGCGGTTTATCTCGATGGCTACGAGGGCAGACAGTAAGTGGATTTACCATAATCCCTTAATTGTACGCACCGCTAAAACGCGTTCAGCGCGATCACGGCAGCAGACAGGTAAAAATGGCAACAAACCACCCGAAAAACTGCCGCAATCGCGCCTGATAAATTTTAACCGTATGAATACCTATGCAACCAGAGGGTACAGGCCACATTACCCCCACTTAATCCACTGAAGCTGCCATTTTTCATGGTTTCACCATCCCAGCGAAGGGCCATCCAGCGTGCGTTCCTGTATTTCCGGACTATAAAAGGATCTAGGTGAAGATCCTTTTTGATAATCTCATGACCAAAATCCCTTAACGTGAGTTTTCGTTCCACTGAGCGTCAGACCCCGTAGAAAAGATCAAAGGATCTTCTTGAAATCCTTTTTTTCTGCGCGTAATCTGCTGCTTGCAAACAAAAAAACCACCGCTACCAGCGGTGGTTTGTTTGCCGGATCAAGAGCTACCAACTCTTTTTCCGAAGGTAACTGGCTTCAGCAGAGCGCAGATACCAAATACTGTCCTTCTAGTGTAGCCGTAGTTAGGCCACCACTTCAAGAACTCTGTAGCACCGCCTACATACCTCGCTCTGCTAATCCTGTTACCAGTGGCTGCTGCCAGTGGCGATAAGTCGTGTCTTACCGGGTTGGACTCAAGACGATAGTTACCGGATAAGGCGCAGCGGTCGGGCTGAACGGGGGGTTCGTGCACACAGCCCAGCTTGGAGCGAACGACCTACACCGAACTGAGATACCTACAGCGTGAGCTATGAGAAAGCGCCACGCTTCCCGAAGGGAGAAAGGCGGACAGGTATCCGGTAAGCGGCAGGGTCGGAACAGGAGAGCGCACGAGGGAGCTTCCAGGGGGAAACGCCTGGTATCTTTATAGTCCTGTCGGGTTTCGCCACCTCTGACTTGAGCGTCGATTTTTGTGATGCTCGTCAGGGGGGCGGAGCCTATGGAAAAACGCCAGCAACGCGGCCTTTTTACGGTTCCTGGCCTTTTGCTGGCCTTTTGCTCACATGTTCTTTCCTGCGTTATCCCCTGATTCTGTGGATAACCGTATTACCGCCTTTGAGTGAGCTGATACCGGTTGGGCGTCGCTTGGTCGGTCATTTCGAATTACCAATGCTTAATCAGTGAGGCACCTATCTCAGCGATCTGTCTATTTCGTTCATCCATAGTTGCCTGACTCCCCGTCGTGTAGATAACTACGATACGGGAGGGCTTACCATCTGGCCCCAGTGCTGCAATGATACCGCGAGACCCACGCTCACCGGCTCCAGATTTATCAGCAATAAACCAGCCAGCCGGAAGGGCCGAGCGCAGAAGTGGTCCTGCAACTTTATCCGCCTCCATCCAGTCTATTAATTGTTGCCGGGAAGCTAGAGTAAGTAGTTCGCCAGTTAATAGTTTGCGCAACGTTGTTGCCATTGCTACAGGCATCGTGGTGTCACGCTCGTCGTTTGGTATGGCTTCATTCAGCTCCGGTTCCCAACGATCAAGGCGAGTTACATGATCCCCCATGTTGTGCAAAAAAGCGGTTAGCTCCTTCGGTCCTCCGATAGTTGTCAGAAGTAAGTTGGCCGCAGTGTTATCACTCATGGTTATGGCAGCACTGCATAATTCTCTTACTGTCATGCCATCCGTAAGATGCTTTTCTGTGACTGGTGAGTACTCAACCAAGTCATTCTGAGAATAGTGTATGCGGCGACCGAGTTGCTCTTGCCCGGCGTCAATACGGGATAATACCGCGCCACATAGCAGAACTTTGAAAGTGCTCATCATTGGAAAACGTTCTTCGGGGCGAAAACTCTCAAGGATCTTACCGCTGTTGAGATCCAGTTCGATGTAACCCACTCGTGCACCCAACTGATCTTCAGCATCTTTTACTTTCACCAGCGTTTCTGGGTGAGCAAAAACAGGAAGGCAAAATGCCGCAAAAAAGGGAATAAGGGCGACACGGAAATGTTGAATACTCATACTCTTCCTTTTTCAATATTATTGAAGCATTTATCAGGGTTATTGTCTCATGAGCGGATACATATTTGAATGTATTTAGAAAAATAAACAAATAGGGGTTCCGCGCACATTTCCCCGAAAAGTGCCACCTGACGTCTAAGAAACCATTACGTAGAAAGCCAGTCCGCAGAAACGGTGCTGACCCCGGATGAATGTCAGCTACTGGGCTATCTGGACAAGGGAAAACGCAAGCGCAAAGAGGATCCTTATCGCTATCGATTCACACAAAAAACCAACACACAGATGTAATGAAAATAAAGATATTTTATTGCGGCCATCGTGATGGCAGGTTGGGCGTCGCTTGGTCGGTCATTTCGAACCCCAGAGTCCCGCTCAGAAGAACTCGTCAAGAAGGCGATAGAAGGCGATGCGCTGCGAATCGGGAGCGGCGATACCGTAAAGCACGAGGAAGCGGTCAGCCCATTCGCCGCCAAGCTCTTCAGCAATATCACGGGTAGCCAACGCTATGTCCTGATAGCGGTCCGCCACACCCAGCCGGCCACAGTCGATGAATCCAGAAAAGCGGCCATTTTCCACCATGATATTCGGCAAGCAGGCATCGCCATGGGTCACGACGAGATCCTCGCCGTCGGGCATGCGCGCCTTGAGCCTGGCGAACAGTTCGGCTGGCGCGAGCCCCTGATGCTCTTCGTCCAGATCATCCTGATCGACAAGACCGGCTTCCATCCGAGTACGTGCTCGCTCGATGCGATGTTTCGCTTGGTGGTCGAATGGGCAGGTAGCCGGATCAAGCGTATGCAGCCGCCGCATTGCATCAGCCATGATGGATACTTTCTCGGCAGGAGCAAGGTGAGATGACAGGAGATCCTGCCCCGGCACTTCGCCCAATAGCAGCCAGTCCCTTCCCGCTTCAGTGACAACGTCGAGCACAGCTGCGCAAGGAACGCCCGTCGTGGCCAGCCACGATAGCCGCGCTGCCTCGTCCTGCAGTTCATTCAGGGCACCGGACAGGTCGGTCTTGACAAAAAGAACCGGGCGCCCCTGCGCTGACAGCCGGAACACGGCGGCATCAGAGCAGCCGATTGTCTGTTGTGCCCAGTCATAGCCGAATAGCCTCTCCACCCAAGCGGCCGGAGAACCTGCGTGCAATCCATCTTGTTCAATCCCTCCGGAGCCTCCGCCACCTGATCCGCCACCTCCGCTCCCACCACCGGTCTGCTCGTTCTTCAGCACGCGCTCCACGAAGCTCTTGATGTACTTACCCATTTCATCTGGAGCGTCCTCCTGGCTGAAGTGGAGGCCCTTCACCTTCACGAACTCGGTGTTAGGGAACTTCTTAGCTCCCTCGACAATAGCGTTGGAAAAGAACCCAGGGTCGGACTCGATGAACATCTTAGGCAGATCGTCGCTGGCCCGAAGGTAGGCGTTGTAGTTGCGGACAATCTGGACGACGTCGGGCTTGCCTCCCTTAACGAGAGGGATCTCGCGAGGCCAGGAGAGGGTAGGCCGTCTAACCTCGCCCTTCTCCTTGAATGGCTCCAGGTAGGCAGCGAACTCCTCAGGCTCCAGTTTCCGCATGATCTTGCTTGGGAGCATGGTCTCGACGAAGAAGTTATTCTCAAGCACCATTTTCTCGCCCTCTTCGCTCTTGATCAGGGCGATATCCTCCTCGATGTCAGGCCACTCGTCCCAGGACTCGATCACGTCCACGACACTCTCAGCATGGACGATGGCCTTGATCTTGTCTTGGTGCTCGTAGGAGTAGTGAAAGGCCAGACAAGCCCCCCAGTCGTGGCCCACAAAGATGATTTTCTTTGGAAGGTTCAGCAGCTCGAACCAAGCGGTGAGGTACTTGTAGTGATCCAGGAGGCGATATGAGCCATTCCCGCTCTTGCCGGACTTACCCATTCCGATCAGATCAGGGATGATGCATCTAGCCACGGGCTCGATGTGAGGCACGACGTGCCTCCACAGGTAGCTGGAGGCAGCGTTACCATGCAGAAAAATCACGGCGTTCTCGGCGTGCTTCTCGGAATCATAGTAGTTGATGAAGGAGTCCAGCACGTTCATTTGCTTGCAGCGAGCCCACCACTGAGGCCCAGTGATCATGCGTTTGCGTTGCTCGGGGTCGTACACCTTGGAAGCCATGGTGGCTCCAGCCTTTGGTTCGAGACTGTTGTGTCAGAAGAATCAAGCTTTTTGCAAAAGCCTAGGCCTCCAAAAAAGCCTCCTCACTACTTCTGGAATAGCTCAGAGGCCGAGGCGGCCTCGGCCTCTGCATAAATAAAAAAAATTAGTCAGCCATGGGGCGGAGAATGGGCGGAACTGGGCGGAGTTAGGGGCGGGATGGGCGGAGTTAGGGGCGGGACTATGGTTGCTGACTAATTGAGATGCATGCTTTGCATACTTCTGCCTGCTGGGGAGCCTGGGGACTTTCCACACCTGGTTGCTGACTAATTGAGATGCATGCTTTGCATACTTCTGCCTGCTGGGGAGCCTGGGGACTTTCCACACCCTAACTGACACACATTCCACAGCTGGTTCTTTCCGCCTCAGAAGGTACCTAACCAAGTTCCTCTTTCAGAGGTTATTTCAGGCCATGGTGCTGCGCAGATCCGCGTATGCGGTGTGAAATACCGCACAGATGCGTAAGGAGAAAATACCGCATCAGGAAATTGTAAGCGTTAATATTTTGTTAAAATTCGATTTTACCACATTTGTAGAGGTTTTACTTGCTTAAAAAAACCTCCCACATCTCCCCCTGAACCTGAAACATAAAATGAATGCAATTGTTGTTGTTAACTTGTTTATTGCAGCTTATAATGGTTACAAATAAAGCAATAGCATCACAAATTTCACAAATAAAGCATTTTTTTCACTGCATTCTAGTTGTGGTTTGTCCAAACTCATCAATGTATCTTATCATGTCTGCTCGAAGCGGCCGCCCCAAGGGGTTATGCTAGTTATTGCTCAGCGGTGGCAGCAGCCAACTCAGCTTCCTTTCGGGCTTTGTTAGCAGCCGGATCAGCTTGCATGCCTGCAGGTCGACTCTAGACTCGA
>NZ_JAGSIE010000052.1 GCF_018138385.1 Allobacillus saliphilus | reverse complement strand
TCTGTTTTTAAAAATGCAATTCAAAACATTGGAGAAGTCTTTGTATTTTTAAAAAGAGCAATTATGAAATTGATTCTCTTAATTACTTTTTACCATTTTTTCTCGTTTAATGAGCTTGGTTTCTGGGTATGCTACTCTATAAAGGCTCGAAAAGACTTGTTTTTTTGTCAATTTTGTTTTACAATTGATGACATTTGGCTGTTTGAATTAGTTGACGAGCTAGCTAAATAACTATGGTGTTATTACATAGTAGAAAGACGCGTGAGGATTAAATTGTTACCGGTTTATAAACAAATGGAAACCTGGGTGATGATTCATAGTTACCTAGGAGCTTTCTTTTTGGGTTAGTGATTTAAACCTTTTATAGGTTTAAAAATAAATAAATATTAATTTTAGTCAATTAATCTTTGTGGAGGGGGTTCATTATGGTGGACAAGGATAAAAACAAAGGCCATACAGAAGAGCCAGAGAATGCTTCTAGGAGGGATTTTCTTAAGAAATCAGGTTATGCGGCTGGTGGTGTAGCCGGTGGTTTAGTACTAGGTGGTCTGTTTGGTCAGTTTGATACGGCTGAGGAAGGAGCGAATAGCGATCAAGTAGAGCAACTGCAAAATGCTCGTACTTTCTTTAAGCGTCGTGAGGATTTTGAAACATTAGCCTATGCTAGTGAGCGAATTTATCCAGAAGATGAAAATGGTCCAGGAGCGATTAAGCTAGGTGTACCTTATTTTATAGATAAACAGTTGGCTGGATATTACGGTTACAATGCCAAAACATATATGAAGGGACCTTTCCAACCTCAAAAATCAGGTGAATATGGCCTTCAGACGAAACTTAATCGTGGAGAAGTATTCCTACATGGGTTAAGAAAAATGCAAGAGGTAAGTCAAAAGGATTTCGGAAGTAAATTTGCTGAACTTGAAGGCGAACAACAAGATGAGATCCTTCGTAAGTTTGAAGCGAATGAAATCAAATTGAAGGGTGTACAATCAAGTATATTCTTTGAACTCTTGCGTCAGACAACGATTGAAGGTGTGTATTCCGATCCGGTTTATGGCGGAAATAAGGATATGCAAGGTTGGAAAATGATTGAATATCCTGGTCCTCGGATGGGCTGGGCGAGTGAAATCGATGCGGAAGAGTTCTTATCTAAAGAACCGATGAGCTTGAAGGAATACCAAGGAGGTAATTTATAGATGGCAACAAAACTTGATAAAGTCGATGTCGTAGTTGTTGGAGTTGGCTGGGCTGGTGGAATCATCAGTGCTGAAATGGCCAAAGCAGGTAAGAATGTCGTTGCTTTAGAACGAGGCGAACATAGGGAAAGAAGCGATTATATCGGTCAAAAAGACGAACTGAAATATGATAGTCGTTATGAAATTATGCAACCATTATCAAGTGATACAGTTACCTCTAGAAACGAAATCGGCGAGACGGCGCTTCCGATCAGAACAAGAGAACAAATGCAGCTCGGATTTGACGTCGGAGGTGCGAGTGTTCACTGGGCTGGAGCTACGTATCGTTATTGGCCTTATGATTTTGAAATGAGAAGTAAAACAATTGAAAGATACGGAGAAGACAAGATTCCTGAAGATATGAATTTGCAGGATTGGGGCATTACTTATGAAGAGATGGAACCTTACTATGATAAATGGGAGAAAATGGCCGGTATTTCTGGTGAGCAAGATCCGTTGGCACCGAAGCGGAAAAATGAGTGGCCGAATCCTCCATTAAAAGAGACACCACCATTAAAGCTTTTTAAAGATGCAACGAGTAATTTAGGCTTACACCCTTTTCAGGTTGCTGCAGGAAATATGTCTCAAAATTATACGAATCCAGATGGACAAACATTGAATGCGTGTATGTATTGTTCCTTCTGTACGAGACATGGGTGTGATTTCTCTGCAAAGTCTGACCCAATCGCTACCGTTGTTCCGACTGCTTTAGAGCATGATAATTTCGAACTCCGTACGCGTGCTTACGTTAGACGGGTTTTATATGACAGTGGAAACAAACAAGCGACAGGTGTCATGTATGTAGACGAAGAAACAGGTGAGGAATTCGAACAACCAGCAGATGTTGTCGTATTGTCTGCTTTCGCATTTACAAATAACCGTCTATTGATGTTATCTGGTATCGGTGAACAATATGACCCTGAGACGAGACAAGGAATCATCGGTCGTAATTTCAATGGTCAGTATAACTCCTCCTTCCATGGCGCAAGAGGATTCTTCAAGAACAAGCGGTTTAATTTATATATGGGTGCAGGTGCACTTGGTGCAGCTGTCAATGATTATGCGGCGGATAACTTCGACCATTCCGATTTGGATTTCATCGGTGGAGGTGCGATTGAGTTAAGACAGTATGGAGATGCCGCAATCAAAAGTAATTACATTGTTCCAAGCGATACACCGCGTTGGGGCAAAGGGTTCAAAGAAAATTCATTGTTCTACGCTTATCGTGGATTGCATATCTGGTATACTGCAACAGCAATGTCTTATTGGCATAATTACCTGGACTTGGATCCGAATTATACGGATGAATATGGTGACCCGTTATTACGTGCAACATACAAATTCGGTGAAAATGAACGAAATATTGGTAAGTTCGGCGTAGAAAAATGCCGTGAAATCATGGAAGAAATGGGCGCCGATATTGTTGAAGAAGATGCATTACCAGAAGAGTTCGACCATGTGTATGCAGGTGGACACTATACAGGTGGTGTTGTTATGGGAGATGACCCAGAGACTTCCGCTGTGAACAACTACCTGCAAATGTGGGATGTAGATAACCTATTCGTCGTTGGAGGATCCGCTTTTCCACAGTTTGGTAGCCACCACCCAACGCCAACGATAGGTGCTTTAGCTTACCGGGCTGCTGAAGGGATCGAAAAGTATATGAATGAAGGCGGCCAGTTAGCAAAAGCTAAGGCCAAGAGTCAAAAAGCATAAATACGACCGGTAGTGAAAATACAGAGGACAATCCTTTGGAGGTGAATACTGTTGTTAAGTTCGATAGGGATTCCGGGTCTAATACTGATCATTATATTAGCGCTCATTATATTTGGCCCTAAAAAGCTACCTGAGATTGGAAAAGCAACCGGTCAAGCTTTGAAGGAATTTAAGCAATCTACAACTGAACTGATGTCAGATGATTCGAAGAGTAACGATCAGAAAAATGAACATCAGCAGCAAGTTAATGAGAAATAATAAAGCTTTAAGAGAAAAAGCGTCGCACAATGCGGCGCTTTTTGTTTGTGAAAATAAAGTGATGAACTTTTGTGGATGATTTGAAGAATACTTGAAGTGTCTCGCTCAATCAGGCGTGGTTTGCCTGATTGAGGTCATTACTCAATTGATCAAAGAATTTTTATTGGAATATGAACCCTAATTGGGAAAATATGCGTCCGCCGTTACCTGATATGAGCCCCAAATTCACATAAATGGTCCCTAGTTGGAAAAATATGTGCCAAACGGACGTATTTATGTGCCGAACTCAGAAATATATGCGCCAATCAACCGTGAAAAGACACGAAAGCTCGCTCGTTAATTTTCTTCTTGAATTTTCTTATACACCTGGCCTTTTTCGACATAACTTTTTCTTACTCGATTCATTTCCTTCAAATCATCTTCATTAATATCGCGGACGACTTTCGCAGGTCGGCCGAATGCCATCGTATTTGGCGGTATTACTTTTCCAGGTGTCACTAAACTGCCTGCACCGATAAAAGCACCTTCGCCAATTTCTGCACCATCCAAAACGGTCGAGCCCATTCCAATCAACGCATTTTTTCGAATAACTGCTGAATGAAGCATCACTTGGTGTCCGACCGTTACGCCGTCTTCGATGATCAATGGATTATTCGGGCTTTGATGGAGTAATGATTGGTCTTGAATATTCACATCATTTCCGATTACAGTCGGTGCGACATCTCCGCGAATCACGGTTTTATACCAAATGCTTGCGTTTTTTCCAATTTTCACGTCTCCTGAAATAACGGCATCTTCAGCGATAAAAGCTGAGTCGTCAATTTCAGGGTAAAAATCTTTATATGGGAGTATCATATTATTCCTTCCTTTCTTTTCTATGCTATGATTATTATAACAAAAGAACGTATGTATGCAGTTTGAGGAGGTCGAATATTAATGAGAATTCAAGAAGCCAAAAATGCGAAGGCCGTCGTCGTAATTGTTCACGGGGCGTTCGAGCATTCTGGGCGGTATGATTGGGTGGTGGAGCAATTGGTCACACACGGTTACCATGTTGTTTATGGTGACTTACCTGGTCAAGGTGAAAATATTCCATCGAAAAGAGGTCATATCCGTTCATTCCAACAATATATTGAAACGGTGAAGACATGGGTTGATCAAGCGAAAACATATGAACTACCGGTGTTTTTACTCGGACATAGTATGGGCGGTTTAATTTCCATTCGTTTCGTACAAACGATGAATACATCTCTTGATGGAGTCATTTTATCCTCTCCTGCAGTAGGGATTACTTCTGGGCCGAATAAGGCTCTGCGTGCAATTGCCAGTTTAATGAATCCGTTCTATCCAAGCTTACGTGTAAAAACAGGGATTCAATCGTCTGCTGCAACGAGAAATGAAGAATTTGTCGCCCAAGATAAGGATGATCCACTGTTCTTAAGAAAGGTGTCTATCCGGTGGTTCTTAGAATTTCAGAAGGCAGCTGAACAAGCGAATAAAAATGTCAATCACTATAAAAACATTCCAACGTTGATGCTTCAAAGCGGAAAGGATCAGCTAGTTGATAAAGATGTCAGCATCGATTGGTTTAATAAAATCAATGTTAATGAAAAATCCATCCATGTATATGATGAGTTATACCATGAATTATTGAATGAACCTGAACGGGAAGAGGTCATGCGAGAAATCGTTCAATTTATTGAAGGAAAACGACAGCGGACACACTAAACATCATAAGAAACATTGCGCCATTGAATGGAGGAATCAACATGCCGAAAGTGCCGTCATCAATTTTTGATATTATTCGTTCTTCTTATTTTGATGTTTTTCCAGAGGTCAATCGTCGATTGGACGAGTGGAAAGAGAAAGCGCGAGCAATTTCGAATAATGAACTACGAACACAAGCATTAAATAGTATCGAATCAAAAACGTTTCATTGTGAAGGTGGTTCGATCTATGCAACCCTTGCTCATGAAAATTGGAAGCTTGCGATCCGTTTTATCGTTGCCTATCAAACAATCAGTGATTATTTGGATAATCTATGTGACCGAAGTACCTCGCTCGATCCAGAAGATTTTAGCCAACTTCATCGATCTATGCATGAGGCGTTACTACCAGAGCCTTCAAGTGAAAGGATTAACTTCTACGCAATGCGTGAAGAACAGGATGATGGTGGTTATTTACAAGCATTGGTCGAAACATGCCAAGAAGTGACTCGTCAGATTCCGAACTATGAAGAGCTTTATCCATCATTAAAGCGACTTGCTTCTTTATATATAGACCTCCAAGTACATAAGCATGTGAAAAAAGAAGAGCGAGTGTCTCGTTTAGTAAAATGGTATGAAGAAGAATATGAAGCGGGAGACTTGTCGTGGTATGAATTTTCCGCCGCAAGTGGGTCGACTCTCGGGATATTTTGCATTATTTCTTACGGATTGAACGGAAGAAATGTCGCAAAAGAAGTCTCATCATGTTATTTCCCTTATGTTCAAGGTCTGCACATTATGCTCGATTATTTCATTGATCAAGAAGAGGACCGAGAAGAAGGCGATTTGAATTTTTGTTTTTATTATGAAGCGGATGAACATTTGTTTTCCCGTATGAATATGTTTATCAACAAAGCAAAAGTAGAGACGAAGGGATTGCCCGACCAAAAATTCCACCGGTTAATTGTCGATGGACTCATAGGACTTTATTTATCGGACCGCAAAGCAAACGAATTGCCGTATGAACGAGGGACAGTTCAGTCATTAGTCAAGGCAACGGGCTGGCGTGCGAGCTTAGTCTATTGGAACGGGAAAATGTACAGGAAGTGGAAACGGCGCTAGTCGTCACTTTTTTTGAATGACGACCGCGAAAGGTGCCCGTTCACTTCGGTTAACCATTTCGTATTTGGCGACGTCTGCTATTTTCGATGGGAGATGACGGAGATAATCCATTACTGCCTCTTTTTCTTGCCTACCTTCCGGATGTCCAGGGTAAATGACGATGCCAATATGGCCACCTGATTTTATCCGATCGAGCAGTCGTTCAATGGCTTGGATCGTCGTTGTTTCGGTCGTCGTTATTTGCTGGTTGCTTCCAGGAAGGTAGCCAAGGTTGAAGATTGCCCCATCAATTTCGTCAATCGCATGTTCATCGAGAATGTCGGTTGCCAATTCATGGCCTTTTAAAAAGGGATAAATGTTATGACGGTTATTTTCTGAGAATCGTTGTTTGGCTTGGTCAATCGCTTCCTGTTGAATATCGAAAGCGAAAACCTTTCCATTGTCTCCGACGAGGTTGCTGAGCACTAAACTGTCGTGTCCATTTCCAAGCGTTGCGTCAACGACAATATCCCCTTCCTGGATGGTATCTGTGAATAGTTGATGGATAAATGGAATGATGGATAACATAATGATTTTCTCCAATCTAACGTCTTCGTTTTTTAAGTTTCTTCTATTATAACGCGCAAATAGATTTTAGACGAGGAGGAAGATATATGCGATTCGTATTGGAATTATTCCGGATAACAGTGATCGTGTTTTTGCTTGGTGGTCTTGGTTGGTTTTTATTGAATAGAATATACACATCCATTGATCAGACGATTGAGCTTAAATGGCTTGGAGCAATAGCGATTTTATTGTTCGTATTTGTTTTATACCGGAATAAGTTGCAATTTACTGGATGGTACCAAGGAAGTAAAAATGTGAAGCTTCCCCGGGCTGTTACTTATGTGCTGCTCTTTAGTGCGGTTGTGTTAATGATTATTCCTTTATTTCTTGGGTGAGAGTTAAAGGAAAACAGAGGAGGATAAGATCATGGAAATTCGTGAAATTGAAATAAAAGACAATCAAGCAATGGAGTCAATTATCAAGCGTTCCTTGGAATCGTTTAAGTTAGATATACCCGGCACGGCTTACTTTGATCCACAATTGGGAGAGCTTGCGCAATTTTACGCCCAAGAGAAAGATGCCAGCTATTGGGTCGCGGTGAATGAAGCGGAAGAAGTTGTCGGTGGGGTTGGGATGGCATCGTTCGACCGTGAACAGCAAGTCTGCGAGCTCCAAAAGTTATATGTAAAACCAGAATATCAAGGTCAAGGGATAGCTGTGAAATTGATGAGTGTTGCGCTTGCGTTTGCTGAAAAGCATTATGACTATTGTTATTTGGAAACGTCTAAAAAACTAGAAGCCGCAAATCGATTATATAGTTGGTTTGGCTTTGATCAACTCGATCAGCCTTTTGGTCAGTCATCCCACTTTACGATGGATGCTTGGTATATGAAGGATTTGCGTCAAGGTATAGATAAGTCTTGACAAAAGGATGTAGCTTACATAAAATCAACAGTAATAAGATACGAAACGATGATAAAGGACTAGTAAAGGCAGACAGCAAGCTTACAGAGAGGCAGCGGTCGGTGAAAGTTGCTCTTGCATTGCTTTGAACTCCCCTTTTAGTTGCATAGGTGAAAATTCAACAGTAGTCTGTGCCGTCTCCTGCGTTAAAGGATCAAGTGAGTACGATCGATTCGTACTAATTTGGGTGGTACCACGGGTGTTAACTCTCGTCCTAATTTTTTTGGACGGGAGTTTTTATATTTTATAAAAGAAAAGCAGTTGTGAAGGAGGAAGGATTGTGTCTTACAATCATCGAGATATTGAGAAAAAGTGGCAACAGTTCTGGGAAGAGAACAAAACATTTAAAACAGATACGAACTCAGATAAGCCAAAGTTTTATGCGTTAGATATGTTTCCATATCCATCGGGGGCAGGACTTCATGTCGGTCACCCGGAAGGCTATACAGCAACCGATATTCTTTCCCGCATGAAGCGGATGCAAGGGTATGAAGTGTTGCATCCAATGGGATGGGATGCGTTTGGTTTGCCTGCAGAGCAATACGCAATTGATACAGGGAATGATCCAAAGGAGTTTACGGAGAAAAATATTCAAACGTTCAAGCGTCAAATTAAGTCCCTCGGTTTTTCCTATGATTGGGACCGGGAGATCAACACAACAGACCCTAGCTATTATAAATGGACGCAGTGGATCTTTAAGAAATTATATGAAAAAGGCTTAGCTTATATGGATGAAGTGCCAGTGAACTGGTGTCCAGAACTAGGCACAGTACTTGCCAACGAAGAGGTTATTGACGGGAAAAGTGAACGCGGTGGCCACCCAGTCATTCGTAAACCGATGCGTCAATGGATTTTACGGATTACGGAATATGCCGACCGTCTATTAGAAGACCTAGATGATTTGGATTGGCCTGAAAGCTTGAAAGACATGCAACGAAACTGGATTGGAAAATCAGAAGGTGCTGAATTGACGTTTGAAATTGAAGGCACTGATGAAAGTTTTGATGCTTTTACAACACGTCCAGATACTCTTTTCGGTGCAACATATGCGGTGTTTTCTCCAGAACATCCACTTGTTGAAAAAATTACAACGGATGAACAAAGAGATGCCGTTAAGCAATATCAAGATCAAGTCCAGGCGAAAAGTGAACTTGAACGAACGGACTTAGCGAAAGATAAAACAGGTGTGTTCACTGGAGCTTATGCAATCAACCCGGCTAGTGGAGAAAAGATGCCGATTTGGATTGCGGACTATGTGCTCATGTCTTATGGAACGGGGGCCATTATGGCTGTTCCTGCACATGATGAACGGGACTACGAATTTGCAACGAAATTTGAACTGCCGATTGTCGAAGTCGTTGAAGGTGGCAACACAGAGGAAGAAGCATATGTTGGCGATGGCCCACATGTGAACTCTGATTTCTTGAACGGCTTGGATAAAAACGAAGCTATCGAGAAAATGATCGACTGGTTGGAAGAAAAGAAAATCGGTACACGTAAAACAACATACCGACTACGTGATTGGCTGTTCAGTCGTCAACGTTACTGGGGTGAACCAATTCCAATTGTACACTGGGAAGACGGAACGATGTCTGCACTTGATGATGAAGATCTTCCATTAATCCTTCCGGAAACAGACGAAGTAAAGCCATCAGGTACAGGGGAATCGCCATTAGCCAATATTACAGAATGGTTAGAAGTCACAGACAAAGAAACTGGTAAAAAAGGACGTCTAGAAACGAACACAATGCCTCAATGGGCAGGAAGCTGTTGGTATTATCTGCGCTACATCGATCCTGATAATGAAGATGCATTAGCAGATTTTGAAACATTGAAGAAGTGGCTTCCAGTTGATATTTATATCGGTGGAGCTGAACACGCGGTACTACATTTGCTTTATGCTCGTTTTTGGCATAAGTTCTTATATGATATCGGCGTTGTTCCAACAAAAGAACCTTTCCAAAAGCTATTTAACCAAGGCATGATTTTAGGTGAAGGTAACGAAAAAATGAGTAAATCAAAAGGGAATGTCGTTAACCCAGACGATATTATTGATACTCACGGTGCAGATACACTTCGTCTTTATGAAATGTTTATGGGACCACTGGATGCATCCGTTGCTTGGAGCACGAATGGTTTGGACGGTTCAAGAAGATTCCTTGATCGTGTTTGGCGACTCTTTGTCGATGAAAACGGTAAGTTGAAAGAAACTGTGAAAGACGAAGAGAATGAAAACTTCGATAAGGTTTATCACGAAACGGTGAAAAAAGTTACCGAGGATTATGAAAACCTTCACTTTAATACAGCAATCTCACAATTGATGGTCTTTGTAAATGAAGGCTATAAAGCGGAGTTCATTCCGAAGCAATACGTTGAAGGCTTTGTCAAAATGCTTTCGCCAATCGCACCGCATCTCGGTGAAGAACTATGGTCACTGCTCGGACATGAGGATTCGATTACGTATGCGACATGGCCGGAGTATGATGAAAGTAAATTGACGGAAGATACAGTAGAAATTGTCCTTCAAGTTATGGGGAAAGTTCGGTCGAAAGTTTCCGTTCCAGTAGATGCAACGAAAGAAGAACTCGAGGAAATCGCATTAGCAGATGAAAAAATCAACGAATGGATTGAAGGGAAAACTGTACGTAAAGTCATCGCTGTACCAGGGAAGCTCGTAAATATAGTAGCGAACTAACTTCAATTACTACCAGTCAGGTCTGCTAGAGATCTGGCTGGTTTTATATTGTTTTAACCTGTTTTGTATAAAAGGTCGAACAGTGGGTGATTATTTAATATGAAGAGATTTCTCTTCTATAGATGCTGTGAATAACGAAGTAAAAATTGGAAGTGGTATTTAATTGACATGAGCTCGGGTTCGGATATAGAATAGGAATACATTTCGTCATAAGGAGGAACTTTATAAGGAGGAACTTTCGATGGAAGATAAGAAAATTGACTTAATAAACAAAGAACAATTGAAGCAAGAGATGAACCGACCAGATTTAGAAATCATTGATGTTCGTGAAGATGATGAAGTGGCGGAAGGAATTATTCCTGGAGCGAAACATATTAAACTAGGAGATATCCCAACCCGCATTAGTGAATTGTCTAAAGACAAAGAATATGTAATGGTTTGCCGATCTGGCGGAAGAAGTAATAGAGCAGGAGTACAATTAGAAGAACAAGGTTACAATGTGAAAAACCTGCAAGGCGGAATGCTTGATTGGGACGGAGACGTATCCAAATAAAAAACTTCTAAAAAGCCGTTGACATGAATCGACTAAATCCGTATAATAGATTCTGTTGTCAAAAAAACAAGAGATACCAACTTTTTTGTTGACAATTCAAATGAAGCTGTGCTATATTAAGTAGTACGCAACAAAAGTATTTCGAACCTTGAAAACTAAACAAAATAGCCTGAAGTCAATTCGGTTTCTTTCTTATTTGATTGGGAAAGAAACAAACGAGATTTTTTATGAAGCCTATCAAACACTTATTGGAGAGTTTGATCCTGGCTCAGGATGAACGCTGGCGGCGTGCCTAATACATGCAAGTCGAGCG
>NZ_JAGSIE010000051.1 GCF_018138385.1 Allobacillus saliphilus | reverse complement strand
GGTACTTCCTTTTTTGTGTTTTGAAACCCTTGCCCTGTAAGGGCTAAGATTTATGAAATTTATTCTAATAAATATATTTTATCTAATCGTATCTATTTTTGTTATCGTTATGGCATATACCGGATTCACAGATCCATAAACACTCCGATTCCTTTCAAAATCCTCTTAGATTAAGCTGGCAATAAGTACTCAGCAATAGCAATTAGGATTACAACGAAGTGCTAAAATGCAAAATAAATTTGAGAACATTGACAACCCCATCTTTACTGAAAGGGATATAATACATTTCAGTTCTATCCTTACAAAATAATTATCGCTGATATAATATGCAGTAAAAAATTCAATCCACACAAAACAATAGCTTTCCACCCGCGACCCAAAATACCTATAATAAACCCAACAAAAGGTAAGATAAATAAAACTAAATGTAGTAAATCTTCCGCTAAATTAGTCATGTATTGATTAAATATTATTGCTAAGAACCAACATATCAAAAATAGTATGAACGTTATTAATCCAGCTTTATGAATTTTTTTCTCGTATCCGCTAACCCAAGCCCTTGCCACTTGGATATAAAAATCATCTTCTTGTTTAGCGACTCTCTTGGTAACAAAAGCATCAACCAATCGAATAGATTGTTTTGAATAAACAGGCACCGGTCCTTCGGTTAAATCAGGATTTAAATGTTTATCTTCTATTAATTTCTTCTCGAACTTTTCTATTATTTCATGAACTTCCTTAAAATTTGTTTTTCCTTTTCTACTTAATGAGCGGTAAATAAAGAAACGAACCACACCTAAGTAAATCTTTGAAAATAGTTTAATCAGCATACTATGCACCTCTTATTTCTGTTCCTTGAGTGTATAAGGAAGAATATGGGTGTGTCAATGGTTGGTGTAAATAACTATCCCTACTCTCAAGTTTTTTAGAGAATCATCCACGCCTGGTTAATCCGGGTGAATTATTATCTATAAAGCGTTCCAATTCCTTTCATTTTTCTTTTAGATTAAACTGGCAATAAGTACTCAACAATAAGGAATGAATTCCATGAACTATTACAGCGACGTGCTTCAATACCGGGGTAGTCATAATGGATTTGGCTACTTCCAAGGGGAGCTACTAAAAGATTCCCCGATTATTCATAACCGTCAAAAACAATGGGGTCCAAAGAAAGACCGTCATTTTATTATTGATAAAAAACTCTTCGAACAGGTAATTAACCGGTTTTCTCCAGCCATTTTGGAAGAAATTCACGGGCTTGCTGATGCATTGGAGATGAGTTTAACGGAGGCTTACCGACTCTTTGGTGGCTATTATAAGGAGTTTGTCCGGAGTGGGTGTTCGATTTTCACGGAACCGGACTTTATGGTAAGAAACTATGACAGCCATCCCGTTGGCTATGAAGGAAGGTATATGTTTTATCAGCCAACCGATCAAGGGTATGCTGTCCTTGGACCTTCCATGCAAATTACCGGCCGGATCGATGGGATGAACGAAAAAGGATTGGTGCTAGGCTATAACTTCACCCATAGCAAAAAATCAAGTGATGGTTTCATTTGCAATATGATTGGACGAATTGTTTTGGAAAATTGCGCGAATGTAGATGAAGCAATCGATTTACTAAAAGAGATTCCTCATCGTCACTCCTTTAGTTATGTGCTCTTAGATCGAAGTGGTGAATCTTATGTCATTGAGGCTTCTCCAAGAAAGGTTGTCTCCCGGAAATCGAATGTGTGCACCAATCATTTTCATTTGCTCGATGAAGAAAATCGCTATCGACAAGAGGAAACAAGACAGCGTGAGAAAACCATTCAAGAGCAACAAAAGCATTCAACCAATCCGATGCAGGCATTTCGGGTGATGAATGATCCACAATATGATGTTTTCTCCAATAAATATGATGCATCCGCTGGTACCATTCACACATCTGCCTACTTTCCGAAAGAGATGAAAGCTTGGTTTGTCATCGGTCCAAATCGCATGCCTGTTATGTTTGACTTCAACAAATGGCTTCAAGGAAACCAGGTTCTTGTTAAACGAATGAAGGGCGAACTCGATTATTCGAGACCTTTTGTGAATATGGAGAGGTTATGACGTAACTAAATTACACACAAAAAAAGCTTGAGCCAAAAGCATGTGATGAACACACATTTCGGTCTCAAGCTTCATTTTGTATATTTATTTCATCGATTTACTGTGCAACTAATTCATCGATTTTCTTTACGACTTTTTCATATGGTTTGTTTAAAACAATAGCGACTTCTCTGAACAGAATGTCTTGGATGTTTTTCAGCAGTTTCCCATCTAGCTCACTAAACTTTCGGCCTTCTTCTTCTGTTTCTTGCTTTTTGCGTAGTAACGTACTTGCTACCTTCGCAATTTCCAAGCGGTCACCTTGATTCAAGATACTTTTATAATCTCTCGTTCTCTGTTGGGGTCTTTCAATCCATTCAACCCCTTCTCCACTGAATGTTTCAATGACTTTTTCAGCTTCGGATTTGTTCATAATTCGTTGTATGTTTTTTTGTTTACTTTCAACAGGAGCATGAATTGTCAAATTCTGATCATTATCAACCGGCTGTAACATATAATACTTTTTCGTAACGCCACCATACGTTTGATCTTTAATATCTTCTACTCGACATAT
Source organism: Allobacillus saliphilus (assembly GCF_018138385.1). GTDB lineage: Bacteria > Bacillota > Bacilli > Bacillales > Alkalibacillaceae > Allobacillus > Allobacillus saliphilus. Next base: position 10,442 of record NZ_JAGSIE010000051.1, on the reverse strand, counting down.
TCCATGTGATGAATAAACAATCAAATCTCCAATGCTCAGCATTATATTGGCTCCCTTATGTTGAATTGTCAACTTAGTTTACTTTAAGTATATCGCTTTAAAACTTTTTTGTCAACTAAGTTGATTTAATGCCCATCTTTTTGTATAGTAACTTAAGAAAATAAAATAGGAGTGAACAGAGTGAGCTTCAACTTACATCAATTAGATTTACTTGATTTAATCAGTGAACGGTATCTGAAGTTACGTAAAATATCTGAAGCACAGTGGAATCGTCATCACGAACTCCCCATTTCTAAATCTGAATGGTTTATATTGTTACGCATTTATCAGGAGAAAGAAACGACTGTTTCCTTTATATCCAAAAGCGTCGATATTACCCGACAAGCAACCCACAAGTTTATCAAGCAGCTTCAAGAGAAAGGACTCGTCGAGGTAGGTGAACAGGAAAACAACCGAAAAGAAAAACGAATTCAATTAACAGCTTTCGGAAAAGAATGCTATGAAAAAAATGAGCAATTACAGGCGAATTTAGAAAAGGAAATTGCCGAGCACATTGGTCAAAAACGACTAGAACAGCTAAAAGATATCTTAAAGATGAACTGGGGAATCGAGGACTAAGAATTTCTTCTCTCCGGTTATATCGTACATAAAAAAGGAGCATGAACTGCCATTAAACAGTCGATGCTCCTTTTTATTATGAATGAGTCGCTTCAAATTCAACGTGTTGAAAGTCTAGTTTTTTTGCTGTGAATTCTTTCACTTCACGAACAAGTTCTGGATTATCTTTTAAGGATTGGCCATACGAAGGAACCATTTCTTTTAATTTTGGCTGCCATTCTTTAACACGGTCTGGGAAGCATCTTTCAATCAATTCAAACATGATGGAAACAGCTGTAGAAGCACCCGGCGACGCCCCTAATAACGCAGCCATTGAACCGTCCTCCGAACTAACTACTTCCGTACCAAACTTCAGAATTCCTTTGCCTTCATCTGTATCTTTAATAATTTGCACGCGCTGACCAGCTGTTGTCATTTCCCAATCTTCATCTTTAGCAGTTGGGATAAACTCGCGTAACTGGTCCATCCGCTTCTCTTTCGATAGCATTAATTGCGAAATGAGGTATTTGGTTAACGTAAAGTTTTTCATTCCACCCGCTAACATCGTCGTTAAGTTATTCGGTTTAATGGAACTGAACAGATCTGCGTTTGATCCCGTCTTCAAAAATTTCGGAGACCAGCCTGCAAACGGACCGAAAAGTAACGATTCTTTCCCTTCGATCATACGCGTATCCAAGTGTGGAACGGACATCGGTGGCGCTCCAACCGGTGCTTTTCCATACACTTTGGCATAGTGTTCTTTAACGAGTTCTGGTTTTTGTGTAAATAGGAATTCTCCACTTACTGGGAATCCACCTATTCCTTTACTGCCTGGAATGCCTGTCTTTTGAAGTAAATGAATACTTCCACCACCAGCCCCAATAAACACGAAGTTAGCTTCATGGAACGTGACATTCCCGCTCGCGACGTTTCGAACCTTTACTTCCCACGTGCCATCTTCATTTTGCTCAAGGTCATCGACACTATGCTTGTAATGAAGGTCAACACCTTCCGTTTCCAAGTGTTCAAACAGTTTGCGCGTTAACGCACCAAAATTGACATCTGTTCCATCATCAATACGTGTTGCAGCGATTGGTTCGCTAACTTTACGATCTTTCATCATTAATGGAATCCATTCCTTCAATTTTTCAGGATCATCAGAGAACTCCATATTTTCAAATAGTGGGTTATCGACTAATGCTTCATACCGCTTTTTCAAGTACTCAACATTTTCTTTCCCATGAACAATACTCATGTGTGGTAATTGAATCAAGAACTCTCTCGGTTTATCCATTAGTCCCTTATCTACTAAATAAGACCAAAACTGTCTCGATTCCTGGAACTGTTCATTGATTTTCAAAGCTTTGGCTGTTTCGATTGTTCCATCTGGCTTTGCTGGTGTATAGTTCAGCTCACATAAAGCTGAGTGTCCTGTACCGGCATTATTCCATTCGTTGGAACTTTCTGCACCAGGGCCATCTAGCTTTTCAAACACTTTAATGCTCATATTTGGGTCCAATTCTTTTAAAATAGATCCTAATGTCGCACTCATAATCCCTGCACCAATCAAAATCACATCTGATTTATTTGTTGTTTCACTCATAAGTAACCTTCCCTTACAAATTGTAGTGAGTATTCGCTTATGTAAGCGCTGTCCTCCAGCACAATTTTATTATTCAAACATAACTTATAAACGTTATATATTATATCACAAATATTTACATGCTTAAATACCTCACGCTTGTTTTATGACACATTTTGACTGAAATATAGAAAAGCGTATAACCTCATTACTTAAACAGGTTATACGCTATTAATAATCTGTCCTACTTATTTAAGAAATCAGGGTCTTGATAGGATGGATTTGGATACGAATAAAAACCTTCACCAGATGAAATACCCATCTTTCCTTGGTCGATATAGTTTTCCTTTAGATACTGTGCAATCTTTTTGGCGTTTTCATCTCCATTTTGCCCTTTATAAGCATTGATGTTGTACGGTGTCGTCATACCGATAATGTCCAATATTCCCATTGGACCTCTAGGTGATCCCGTTGCAATCATCCACGTTTTATCGATTGTTTCAACATCAGATACTTCATTAACTAAAAGAGATAAGCCTGAATTCAAGAATGGTACAAGCAAGCTATTCAAAATATACCCTGGCTGTTCTTTGTGTAACTCTAGTGGTACCATGCCGATTTCTTTTGCAAATTCAACAACTTGGTAAAAATGGTCCATATTCGTCTTTTCATGTTTCATGACTTCCGCAGTATTGTTAATCCAAATTTCGTTGGCAAAGTGCAAGGCGAGGAATTTTTCTGGACGACCTGTCGCTTCAGCAAAATCGCTTGGTAGCAATGTCGATGAGTTGGTCACAAAGACTGTTTTTTCTGGAGCAACTTCTGCTAGTTTGTGATAGAAGTCAATTTTGATATCTGTTCTTTCTGGAACAGCTTCAATTACTAAGTCTGCATCCTTTGTTGCTTCCTTCAAATCTGTATAGAATGTGATACGTTCATAAGCTTGCTGTGTCTCTTCTTTCGTTGCATCAAGATCTTCCTGATAACGTTGCATCCATTTTTGATATCGTTCTTTTGCTTTTCCGATTGCCTCATCGTTAACATCATATACTGAAACAGTGAATCCTTTATAAGCTGTTTGGTAGGCAATTTGACTACCTAATACGCCGCTTCCTGCTACTGTTATATTTTTAAAGCTCATTTAAACATCTCCTCATAAAAGTTTTTCTACAATATTATTTTACTATAACATTCTCGGTTTTACACTAAAAACGCCCGGAACGGAATATAGAGTAAATCATCCAAGCCAACATACCAACAGCAATGACAAATCCTATTTCAAGTGCTGGAATATCCCACAGGACAGAGCTTTGACCAGCAATCGCAGATCCGATGATGACACCGGTCATGATCAAACTGAATGCTAACAAGATGATGCTAAATGACAGCAGGTTACTGACACGGTCCATTTTAGAAAGAAGATAGTTCAATGCAGGCATCTTTATCTCGACGGGTATCTTTCGTTCTTTCGCTAAAGCTGTCAGCTCTCTCACAATCTCCGGCATATCCTCAATAACATCTGCATACTCATCGACATGATCATAAATTTCTCTCGCAAAGCGTTTCGGATGGTACTTATCTCGCATCAATTTACGACCAAATGGTTCAGCGGCTGTGATAATGCTGAAATCAGGGTCCAACTCCGCTACGACGCCTTCTAAGATAAGCATCGTTTTTCCAATTAAGGTGAAATCTGACGGCACTTCAATCTGATGTTTATGAGCGATTTGAAACATGTCCGTTATGGCCTGACCTAAGCTGATTTCACTAAATGGAACATCATAATATTTGATGAGGAATTGATCGACGTCGCCTTCCCATTCATGCTCGTCAATATCGGCCGGTACGACGCCCATCCGCCTCATTGCTCGTGTCATCTTTTTCGTGTCTTGACTCGTCATAGCAATCACTATTGAAGCGAGGTCTCGTTGCATCTCTTTTGAGAGTCGTCCAACTAACCCGAAATCCATAAAGGCGATCCCTTCTTCTTCAGGTAACGCAAAAAAGTTTCCGATGTGAGGATCGGCATGAAAGTAACCATCTTCAAACATTTGATAAAATATGGCTTGCACGAGCTTTTCGGCGAGCCACTCATTATCATATTGAGCTTCGAATAAACTTTCTTGGTCATCGAGTTTTATGCCTTCTATATATTCCATCGTTAGCACTCTTTTCGTCGTATAATCCCAGTATATTTCTGGGATATACACTGTCGAATCGTTCTCGAATTGCTTGGCCATCATATCCGCATTACGACCTTCATGCTCATAATCCAGCTCATCTTTAATCGCCTTTTTAAACTCAGCGACAACGTCCACAACTTGATAACGCCGCGCCCAATCCAACCGTTTTTCAGCGCGTTCTGCCATTTCATGAAGAATTTCCAAGTCGATATGTACTTGTTTACCGACATTTGGACGTTGGACTTTCACTGCTACTTTTTCACCAGTCGGCAGAACAGCTTCATGGACTTGTCCAATTGAAGCAACTCCTAATGGCGACTGCTCAAATGAAGAGAACATTTCTTCCATTTTTCCATCCAATTCATCCTCAATAATTTCTTTTACTTGATCAAAGGGAACAGGAGATATATGGTCTTGTAGTTTCGATAGTTCTTTTCTTATATCTTTTGGAATTAGATCTGGTCGCGTGCTCGCAAGTTGACCTACCTTAATGAAAGTCGGCCCCAAATCTTCTAAGAACTGCCGAATTCGTTCTCCTACCGTTTTCTCTTTTGAACTTTGATCACTATGGATTAATAGACGACGGGGCAATGAAAAAACACGATCCAAACCTAATTCCTTCACGAAAAATCCGAATCCATTTCTCGTAAATGCTGTAGCTATATCACGATATCTAGCCATATGGCGCATCTGCTTTTGAATAATTCCTATCCCCTCCTTTCCATCATCTAGGACACTTATTGTTCTTTATTTAGCTGGCGTTCAAGCTGATGGATGCGGTTTTCCAACCGCTCATAATCTTTTCTCGTCGGCACATCTAAATCCTCAAGCTTCTTTCTTAGCCTCGCTTTTGCTTTTTGGTTCCACTCTTCTTGACTTTGCTCACCTTTCGCTTCGATTTCTGATAGTAAGCTATTCGACTCTTGCTGGGAGAGTTCCCCTTTTTCACGCAGCTCCTTCAAAATTTTATCAGCTTGCTCTTTTCCAACTGCCGCTAATCCTGCACCGATTGATAAACCTTTCTTGAATAAGTCGCTCATATTAATAAACTCCTTCCGACCAAATATTTCCTTAAGTTATTAATACCCTGAACAAAACAAACGAAAACTTAACGAATAGCAAGGGCGTTCTCGACGAAAAATTGAACTGCCTGAGTGCGAGAGATGGTATCGAGATACGCTCTCAATGACAAATCGAACTGCATAATGCATGAAAATGTCATCGAGAGGTGCTCTCGACGACAAATTGAACTGCCTTATACACGAAAAGTGCATCGAGATAGGTTCTCGATGACAAATCGAACTGCATAATGCATGAAAAGGTCATCGAGATGCATTCTCAATGACAAATCGAACTGCCTTATACACGAAAAGTGCATCGAGATAGGTTCTCAACGACAAATTGAACTGCACTATACATGAAAAGGTCATCGAGATGCATTCTCAATGACAAATCGAACTGCATAATGCATGAAAAGTGCATCGAGATAGGTTCTCAATGACAAATTGAACTGCACTATACATGAAAAGGTCATCGAGATGCATTCTCAATGACAAATCGAACTGCATAATGCATGAAAAGGTCATCGAGACGTGCTCTCGACGACAAATTGAACTACCTTATACACGAAAAGTGCATCGAGATACGCTCTCAATGACAAATCGAACTGCCTTATACACGAAAAGTGCATCGAGATAGGTTGTCAATGACAAATTGAACCGCTTAAATGCCAAAAAGGTTGTTGAGACGCACCAAGAGCATCATTCAACAACCTATTCTTTATTTATTCAAATGCTTTTTAACGACTTGACTTAAAATCTCAACTGCCGACACCATTTCTTCTCGACTGACGAAGCTAAATGATAGCCTTAAATAGGATAGTCCTTCTTGTTCATGAACGAAAAAATGCTTTCCTGGCACGTAGGAAACTCCTGCTTGCATCGCCTCAACTAATATTTCCGATGTATTTATTCCCGGAATATTGACCCATACGAAGTATCCGCCGGAAGGTTGCTGCCATGTAGCAATTTCTCCCATATATTTTTCTAAAGATGAGATTATTGTTTTACAATTTTGTTGATAGACTTTTCGAAGCATCTCGAATCGTTTTTTCATGTCTGTTTGAATTAAGTAAGAACCAAGCGTTGCTTCTGCAAATGGATGATCTAAATCTTTTTTAAACCAAGCGAGTGGCTCAATTAGATCACTTCTCGCAGCCACATAACCTACTCGCAATCCTGGTGCAATCGTTTTAGAAAAAGATCCGAGGTAAAGCACACGACTTCCACTATCCATTGCTTTTATTGGGGTCGGTCGCTCCTCAAAATACAATTCACCATAAGCATCATCTTCAATGATCAAGAAGTTATATTCGCTTGCAAGCTCCAATAAATGTCTTCTACGATCAATCGACATTGTCGTTCCTGTTGGGTTATGAAAACTTGGAATTGTATACACTAGCTTTGGCATCGGCAAGTTCTTTTCTTTTCGATCCTTCAATGTTTTTTCAAGCTCTTCCGTTTGCATTCCATTTTCATCTATAGGAACAGTAATGAAATGATCGGTATAATTCCTGAAAACTTCTAACCCTTCCATATAGCTTGGTGATTCAACGACGACCAACGTGTCTCGGTCAATAAACGTTCTTGCAATTAAGTCAATGCCTTGAATGGCGCCCGCTGTCACTAATATTTCTTTCTCCAATAGCACAACTCCACGTTCTACGAGTCGCTCACGAACAAATTTTTTCACTGTATTGACTCTCTTACTACCTAAATACTGAAAAGGCAGGTTTTTCTCTTCGTCAATTAAAGCGCACACCGCCTCGTTCATTTCGTTATAAGGGACAAGGCTTTGCGCCGGGTAACCTGCACTGAGTGGAATGCAATAGTCGGGGACAGGTGGCATCCATTCGCCAGGCGGATCATTCTTAAGTGCAGCTTTCGTATTTTTCGTAAAAAATAATTCTGGATTCATTATGTATCTACCTTTCCGTTAGGTTTTTTAAGATTAGTAATGTATACATCTTACGAGTTTCCTTGCTAGCTAGAGATTGAGCGGTTGGCATCCGATTTTGAACGTGTTTTTATAACCTTTCCGAAAGATCGCTCGCTGGAAATATGCGACCTACTTTTGAATATATGCCCCTGCTCGATTTCGATTTGCTTCCAACTCGTACAGATATGCGCCCTTTTGTGCGATTTATGTAACTGTAATGAAAATATATGGGTACAAATCTAAAATATATGCTCCCAGTGCCAAATTACCGCTCTGTATTATTCTCCTTCAAGAGAGCCTTTACTCACAAAAACGAACAGAAAGTATCCATTAATCAGAATACCTTCTGTTCTAAAGATAAAGGAGTTACCGTTAACTTTCAATTACAGATTAAAAGAAAAGTACGTGTGCCATTATTGCAGCAATTGGCAACGTAATTACCGTACGTTGAATGAAAATAACGAAAAGTTGAACCACCGATAAAGGGATTTTAGATTTAATTAACAAAATCCCAATTTCAGACATGTAAATGAGCTGAGATAATGACATCACTCCGATAACGAAACGAGTCAATTCGGATTCAATTCCACTTCCGACAACGGCTGGCAAAAACATATCTGCGAAGCCGACGAGCATGGCAGGAGCCGCTGCTTGAGCTTCAGGTATCTGTAAAAGCTGCAGGAACGGAACGAACGGATAAGACAAGTAATCAAAAATTGGTGTGAATTCTGCAACCATCAATGCGATTGTACCAAGTGCCATCACGAGAGGAATTAATGAGAACCAAATATCGATGACATTTTGAACACCGCTTCTGACGACACTCTTATAGCTTTTGACTTCCTCTGCTTTTTCAACTGCTTTTTGAAAACCCCATTGAAGGGTAGAAATTCCTTCAGGTACTTCTTCGTCAATTTGTTTCCCTACTGGTGCATAATACGTATCTTTTTTCAACGAAAGGGGTGGAATTCTCGGACAAACTACTGCAGCGACAATCCCACAAACAACTACTGTCGCATAAAACTGAACAAATAAGTGATCGATGTTCAAAAACCGTGCAATGACTAAGCTAAATGCGATAGAAGCGATTGAAAAGTTTGTTGCCACAACTGCCGCTTCTCTTTTTGTATAATAACCAGATTCATATTGTTGAGTGGTCAACAATACACCAACTGTCCCACTCCCCATCCATGACGCAAGCGCATCGATCGATGAACGTCCAGGAAGTTTGAACAATGGAGCCATCACTTTACGTACGAGCGTTCCGATGAAGTCCATTAAACCAAATTGCAATAACAGTGGCATGAATAAACAGGCAAATAAAAACCAAACCATTAAAACTGGACCTAGATCAAATAGTACAGTACCTCCAGTTAATCCAGACCTTACGACTTCTGGACCAAGCTCAGTCAGTGTAAGAACCGCAAACACAGCACCAATAATTCGTAAAACTAACCAAATTGGCGATACGTCTAATAATGCTGTCAAAAAAGAACTATTTTTCGCTGTATTGTTTGGAGCAACCTTTATCCAAACCGAAGCTACTGCAGACAAGACGATTACTATTGTAATGAACATTGGAATATAATCCGCAGTTGCTCCCTGTAATGCATCGGCCATTACACCAAGCCCGATTGTTACCGTTCCGTCAACCGAAAGTGGTACTAAAAATAAAAGCACCCCAATGATTGATGGGATTAAAAATTTCAACGTCTGTTTTACTGAGTACCCTTTCTTCACATCGAACTGTTCAGCATGTTGTACTTTTTCCATAAAGATCCCCTTCTTCCCTTTCCTTTTTAACTGTTTTGAATAATGTATCATAAAAGTGTATAAATAATCAATACTAATTTTCAATTATATAAAACATAAGTTGAAAATAAATAATATAACACTTATGAAAGCGACTCTTATTCGCAGTTTTTCTTTTTACATAGAAGTATAATTATTCATCCTACACAGAATGCATTGCACCAAAAATCATGATGATAGTAATAAAAGAACAAGCTCTTTCTCAACTTTTTATGTGTCACTGTATTAGATGGGCAGAAAATGTTAGAATAGTAAGAGGATATGGACTATCAATAATAGGAGTGAGTTAAATGAACGAAAATCATTTCAACAGAATGAAGAATGACAATGGATTCGTTGCTGCATTAGACCAAAGTGGTGGTAGTACACCAAAAGCACTTGCTGCATATGGCATTAAAGAGGATGCATATTCTAACGAAGAGGAAATGTTTGACCTTGTCCACGAACTTCGGACACGCATTGTCACTTCACCTGCATTTTCTTCGGATAAAATTTTAGGTGCGATTCTTTTCGAACAAACGATGGATCGCAAAGTTGAAGGTAAATACACAGGCGATTACCTTGCAGATAAAGGAATCGTTCCATTTATAAAAATCGATAAAGGGTTAGCTGAAAAAGAAAATGGCGTTCAAATGATGAAGCCTATGCCTGAGTTGGATGAGCTATTACGTCGCTCAAATGAGCGTAATATGTTTGGAACGAAAATGCGTTCCGTTATCCATGAACCGAACGAGGAAGGAATTAAAGCAGTAGTCGACCAGCAGTTTGAAGTAGCTAAGCAGATTATTGATGCTGGACTAGTTCCAATCGTTGAGCCGGAAGTTGATATTAATAGCTCGGACAAAGAGAAATGTGAAGAGTTGTTGAATGAAGAAATTCTTAAACATGTAAACGAACTCTCTGAAGACGAAAACATTATGCTTAAACTAACCATTCCAACAAAAGCTAACTTGTATAAAGAATTAATCGAACACCCTCGTGTCGTTCGTTTTGTCGCTCTTTCCGGTGGTTATTCACGTGATGAGGCCAATGAAAAATTGAAAGAAAACGATGGCATGCTAGCGAGTTTCTCACGCGCACTTGTCAGCGACTTGAATGTTGACCAAACAGATGAAGAATTCAACAAAACACTTCAAGAAGCTGTTGATTCCATTTATGATGCTTCAGTAAATAAAAAATAACGTCACAATTAACAAGAGGCTGGGACATAACTAGCCAAAACTAAGTAAAAAAAGGTACCAATCATCAATTTTTGATGGTTGGTACCTTTT
>NZ_JAGSIE010000008.1 GCF_018138385.1 Allobacillus saliphilus | reverse complement strand
CTTTGGGGAGGTACTTCCTTTTTTGTGTTTTGAAACCCTTGCCCTGTAAGGGCTAAGATTTATGAAATTTATTCAAGGGTTTAATATTAATAAAAAACTGATAAAGTTGAAATTAGTCCTGAATCGGCTGAAGAACTTAAAAATGACATAAAAATCTTAAGAATTAATGAACCTTCCTTTAATGAAGTTTGAGCAAAACTATATGTCGAAGGTGCCATAACGCAGCAGCCGGTGCTCCTGTGGTGATGAAAGGTACAAATGCAGTAGTTTTAGATGCTAAACAAAATATAAATATTGTTTCTTACATGAAATAACATTGGAAAGTCTTATTGGACCTACTAATAAATTTTGTAGAAGGTTGGGTTATATAATGTGTAAACTCAATTTAATAGATATTGATTATCAATTAAATGGAAATAAAATAACCTTATCCGTTGAAAAGTTCAATTCTCTCAATAGTTGTGAATTGACTGTTACGTTTAACGGATTATTTCATAATACATCACCTAAGTGGGATGTTTCGAAAGAAGATCTTGATGGTTTTATAGACAGGTTAAAAATTATTCCTTCAAAAGACGAGGTACTCTCCTTTCACCCGATGATAGAACCAGGTTTAGAAGTTTACATTATAAATGACAACCCTCATTATGAAGATATGCTTAAAATGATTTTCGTACTTGATTCTGGTCTTCTTGGTACCAGTCGTGCCACAACATCCTCTGGTGATGCATTTTGTATTACTTTAAATAGCAATAGAATTGAAGAATTTTGTAGACAATATGATGAAAATATAAGATAAAATTTCAAAGTTAAATACTCTCAGGATAGAGCTACCAATATAGTTCTATCTTGTTTTATTGGGAAGAAAGTTAATCACGGAAATAGCGACGTACTAATTAAGTTAACGAACTCTTATAGCACTGGCTGAATCTAATCCATTTAAAGGTTCATCGGGTATCAAAAGTTGGGGTTATTCAAAATCGCCATGGTTACAATAAAGTAAATGATATTAAAATCAGTTTCCTATCTTAAATATAGTGTGGTAATTGCTTTTATAAATTTTAATTCTGATTATGTTATACTGAAATTTGGAATTATTAACGAACTTAGAGGGGGATCTTTACCATGAAAAAAAGAGCAAATTTCTTATTCATTGAAAAGCAGGATGATGTGTATACAGTCAGTATGACACCAGAATTACAAGACGATATTGGAACAGTTGGATTCGTTGAATTCGTCGATGAAGACAATGTAAAGAAAGATGATCCGATTTTAAATTTAGAAGCTTCAAAAACGGTCTTGGAAGCTTATTCCCCGTTAACCGGAAAAATTGTCGAGCGTAATGATAAAGCGGTGAGCGAACCAGCGCTGTTGAACTCTGCAAAAACGGAAGAAAATTGGTTAATTAAACTTTCCGATGTAGATGAAGCGGAATTTAACCAATTGGAAGACGCTTAAGAACTTATGTTGAATCAAGAAGATAGATTAGATTATTTGATTAGATATCTATTAGAAGAAAAACCAAATGGACAAGAGTTAGCACAGTCCGAACTTAACTCGATGGATGAAAAATTCGAGCTGTTTCGTGGCTTATGCAATGTCCGTGAAGCCAAACTAGTCAGTGATGAATTTATCGAAACTCAGGATGCTTTTTTAACCGAATGGAACCACGATCGTAAAATTACGAGATTAGATGATTTGCAACCAGTTCAATCCCAGATTTATTTATGGAAGGGCGATATTACAACGCTTGCAGTGGACGCGATTGTGAATGCGGCGAATAGTCGACTGTTAGGGTGCACACAAGCGAATCATGATTGCATTGATAACATCATTCATACGCGAGCCGGTGTGCAACTCCGCTTAGCATGCGATGAAATCATGACCGAGCAAGGTCGGATGGAAGCGGCTGGGAAAGCAAAAATAACGGATGCATACAATTTACCTTCTTCATATGTCATTCATACGGTTGGTCCATTCATCGATCAACGCGGTATTTCACCAATCAAGGAACAATTGTTGGCGTCGTGTTATTCGTCTTGCTTAAAGTTGGCTGATGAACAAGGGTTGGGTACGATTGCGTTTTCCTGTATCGCGACAGGTGAATTCAATTTTCCAAAAAAGCGGGCAGCCGAGATTGCGATTCAAACGGTGAAAGAGTATCTGTCGAAATATAAATCCAAATTAAACGTAATTTTTAATGTGTTTTCTGAAGAAGATCAATTAATCTATGAAAACTTATTAGTGAACGAATAGGAGATTTTTATGCAAAAGCTTAACTCTATTTGGCAAACACCGACACAGGATTCTTCTTTATCCCAAGCAGATCTTTTAACGCAACTGATTGATGAAGCTGAAGCGGTCATAGTCGGAATCGGAGCGGGCATGTCTGCAGCGACAGGTTTTACATATGTAGGAAAGCGATTCACCGATGCGTTTCCTGATTTTATCGAAAAATATCGCTTCTTCGATATGTTGCAGGCGAGTCTTTTTGAATTTGAAGACTGGCAAGAATACTGGTCGTTTCAAAGTCGATTCTGCCTATTAAACTATTTTGACCAGCCTGTCGGACAAGCTTATGTTGATTTGAAGCAGATGTTGGCGGATAAAAACTATCATGTCATTACGACGAATGCGGATAATGCGTTTTACGCAGCAGAGTACGATATGGACAAGGTTTTTCGGATTCAAGGTGAGTATGGTTTGTGGCAGTGTACCGAACATTGTCACCAGCAAACATATCAAAATGAAGCATTGATTCGCGAGATGGCTGAGAAACAATCCGACATGAAAGTGCCGGCAGACTTAGTACCGTACTGCCCGGAATGCGGCGCACCTCTTGAAGTGAATAAGCGGACAGAGGAGAAGGGGATGGTCGAAGATGGCCATTTCCACGAACAAAAAGAACGCTACGAACAATTTTTAGAAGAAAACAAAGATAAAAAGGTGCTTTATTTGGAAATTGGCGTGGGTCATACAACACCACAGTTCATCAAGCATCCTTTTTGGAAAATGACCGAGGAAAATGAAAAAGCGCTGTTTGTAACGATGAATCAAAAGCAATATTTTATTCCACATGCGATTCGTCCGCAAACGATTCAGTTGGATAATGATATTGCTGAGATTTTTCAAGAAGCAGCGAACAAGTAACTCACATTGGGGGATGACCGATGTATTTAATTGAACCGAAACGAAATGGTCAATGGGTGTATGATCCAGGCGTATCCATGGCCATTCAAGATTATGTGAAGGATCATATTTTTTTGGATGAAGATATTCTGTTTACTTATATGATGCATCCAGTCGTACAAATCGGTAAGTATCAAAATGCGTATGAGGAAGTCAATCAACCGTATATGGACGAGCATGGCATTCAAATTGTTCGCCGAGTGACAGGTGGCGGGGCGATTTATCTCGATGACCGCAATATGAGCTTTTGTTTCCTGATGGACGTGAATCAATCAAACGATATTTTCGGGAATTATAAACGATTATATGAACCTGCGATTGAGGCTTTGAAAAAATTAGGTGTCGATGAAAACTTGCTTGAACAAAAAGGACGAAATGATTTAGTCCTTGATGGCAAAAAAATATCCGGTGCGGCGATGACTGTTGAAAAGGGACGCGTTTATGCGGGCTATTCGTTATTGACGGATCCCAACTATGAAGCGATGGTGTCTGCGTTGAATCCAAACATGAAAAAGCTCGAATCCCACGCTATTCAATCAGTACGCAGTCGTGTTGGCTCGATTCGCCCTTACTTAGCACCGGAATATCAGAACATGAATGTTTGGGAGTTTACCGATTATATGCTTTGTGAGCTATTAGGTATTGATGATGTCAGTGAGGCAAAACGCTACGAGTTAACGGAGGAAGATTGGGCGAATATCGATCAGTTAACCGCTGAAAAATATCATAATTGGGACTGGAATTATGGACGCTTCCAGCAATTTGAATATAAGATGACCGAGCGCTTCCCGGTTGGAACCATAACTGTAGGTCTGGTTGTGAAGCAAGGTAAAATAGCTGACGTACAAATTACCGGTGATTTTTTCGGGAAAAAAGATACGAAAGAAATCGAAGCTGCGTTAATGGGTGTCCGTTTACGTAAGGGGGATGTTTTGGAAGCTCTACAGCCGTTTGATTTGAAAGATTACTTCGGAAACATTTCAACCGAAGAATTTGTCAGCTTTTTAATGAGTGAAAAAGTGCCAACAATATAGGAAAGAAGAAAGCACATGGTACAGTTAGGAATTTTAGATTATGCACAAATTGATGAAGGCAGTGATGCCAGTCAGGCGTTGGAGAACTCAGTCGAGCTCGCAAAGTTGGCTGAGTCACTCGGTTTTCAACGATTTTGGATGGCTGAGCATCATAACGTGCCGGCTTTCGCATGTAGCTCGCCGGAACTGATGATGATGCGAATTGCGAATGCGACTGAACGGATTCGTGTTGGTTCAGGCGGTGTAATGTTACCGCATTATAGTCCGTATAAGGTGGCTGAGAATTTTCGCATGCTTGAAGCGGCTCATCCAGGGCGAATCGATTTAGGGATTGGCAACACGATCGGAACGAAAATTGTCAATCAAGCGTTGAATGAGAAGAAACAAGGGAAGCTCAACTATGAACAAAGCATCACTGATTTGAAAGTGTACTTAAATGACGATGCGGTGGATGATCACCGTTTTAGCGGAATTTCGGCGAACCCGGTCATTCCGACTGTGCCACAAATGTGGGTGTTATCGACAAGCATTAAAAGCGCGAAGATGGCTGCTAAGTTAGGCATCGGTTATACATTCGGCTTGTTTCCAGCTCCAGGAACCGATAAATTTGCAGTCGGTGTCAAAGCTTCCGAAACGTACCGAGATGAATTCCAGCCATCACCGTTTATGCAGAAACCTAGCGTTTCGATTGCACCTTTCGTTGTCATCGCCGAAACAAACGAAAAAGCGGAGGAGTACGCTGAAGCTTTGGATTTTTGGCTACTCGGAATCGACAACTTTAGTTACGTCAAACAATTCCCGTCGGTGGAAACCGCTCGAACCTATAACTATTCCGACGAAGAAATTTCCACGATTGAAGAGAACCGAACTCGAATGATCGTCGGCGATCAAGCCCGAGTAAAAGAGCAGTTAGATGAATTGATTCGAGATTTCAAAGCCGATGAAGTATTGTTGATTCCATTGATGCCGGGAATTGAAGTGCGTAGGCAAGCGATTAAATTATTGGCTGAGTTGTTTTGATAATAAATAAAGCAAGAGGGAATGAGTGGTGAGCTCGATTCTCCTCTTGCTTTTTTAATTGCGGAGAAGGCTGAATCGGCGGCTGGCAACGAGTATTCGACGGCTCCGCTCAGTTTATCGATGTCTGGAAACGATAATTCGATGGCTTCACGCGCTTAATCGACGTCTTCATCCGATAATTCAACGGCTTCATGCACTTAATCGACGGCTTGTACAGATAATTCAACGGCTCCCCGCAACTTATAAACGAATACACAAAAAAACTGACTGGAAATTATATTCCAGTCAGTTTTTTATTTAGGCTGCTTTATCAAAGGATGGTGCGACTTGGTCGACAACTAAGTTTTCTCTTCGGTTTTTGTATCCTTTCCAGAAGAAGGCTACTGTGATGATAGCAGTCATAATCATTCCGCCGGTATGCGCAGCTGGATAGGATAAACCAAAGCCAAGATTACTGTCATATAAAATATAGGTCAATACCATGTCAGTAATAAACACACCTGGAATTAGCGAGATAAAGAAATTCTTCTTTTTCACAAAAAGATACATCGTACCGATCCACAAGGCGAGTGCAGCAGTTCCTTGGTTGGCGAATGAGAAATAGCGCCATAATAAATTAAAATCGATAGTTGTTAACCAATACGAAACGACGAACATCGGAACAGCGATCGCTAATCGTTTCGCCATTTTAATTTGATTAATACTTAAATAATCCGCGATAATATTACGCGCTGCACGGAATGCCGTATCGCCTGAAGTAATTGGAAGAACAACAGCACCGAGAACGGCAATTGTTCCGCCGACTGCTCCGAGTAGTGTCATTGATACTTCGTTAACCACTAGAGATGCAGTTCCTTCATCAATTAATCCTTGCAGTCCTTGTCCATCAAATAAACTCATGGCGGCAGCTGCCCAAATCATGGCGATAACACCTTCAGCAATCATCATGCCGTAAAAAATATAACGCCCTTGTTTCTCATTTTGCGTCGTCCGCGAAATCAATGGTGACTGTGTCGCATGGAACCCAGATAACGCTCCGCATGTGATCGTTAAGAATAGGATTGGGAAAATTGGTAGATCATTCGGGTGCATATTCGCTACAGATATTTCTGGAATGGAATAATCCGAGAATAATAATGCGACACCAACACTAATGGTACCGATTAATAATACAGCACCGAGAAACGGGTAAACTCTCCCGATGATTTTATCAATCGGCAAGACAGTAGATACAATATAATAAATGAAGATTGCTAGAATAATAACAAATAACGCAACTCGCCCGTCAATTAAATTATGCAAAAGCGATGCAGGCGTCGTAACGAACACTGTCCCGACCAATAGAAGCAATAATAAAGCGAAAAAATTTACTAAATGACGTGAAATTTTACCGAGAAATCTTCCGGCGAGATCTGGGATATGCGCTCCCTTATTTCTGATAGAGATCATACCGGTTAAATAATCATGTACAGCCCCAGCAAAAATGGAACCCAAAACAATCCATAAAAAGGCAACAGGACCGTAAAGCGCTCCCATGATTGGTCCGAAAATTGGACCGGTACCGGCTATATTCAATAATTGAATTAACGCGTTCTTCTGTTTGTTCATCGGAACGTAATCGACACCGTCACTGTTTGAATAGGCAGGAGGTTGTCGGTCTCCCTCAACACCAAAAACTTTTTCAACATACTTTCCATACGTAAAATAAGCGATAATTAATAGTGCAATGGCAAGTAAAAATGTAATCAAAATAGTCACTCCTTGTATGTCTGGTTGATTGTAAGCGATTGCAAGTAATAACTAATATATCATATCCATAACTGACTAGACAATTAGCACTTTTACCTAAATGTAAAATAGTTAGACCAAAAATTTATTTCATTCATTATTTTTGATAAATACCGAAAGAATGACACCGATCAATGCAAGCAGGGCCATTACTAAAAATGCGTAGGTTGTACCCCAATAAGTGCTAACTCGATAAGGTGCATCCATCGTTGCCGTGGTGACACTGATAATGGTCGTTAGCGCTACAATCCCAAACGTCATGGCAAATTGCCGTACTGTGTTGACGATTGCTGATCCATGAGCGATATCTTTATCATTTAATGCATTCATTCCTAACGTTACTAAAGGCATGAGAGTCAACCCAAAACCAATCATGAAAAAGCAGAAGTAGATCATTATCAAAAGTGGCGATTGATCGATACCGATTGTATTTAATAGAACGAGAGAGATAAACGTAAACGAAAAACCGATGATACTGATGATTTTTCCGCCATAGCGATCAAATAGATTTCCAGAAACAATCGTAATAATCGATAGAAGAATCGTACCCGGAACTAACACGAATCCTGATAAAAATGCACTGGCACCAAGAACATCTTGTGCAAACATCGGTAGTATTGTTTCAGTCGATAACAGTAGCATCATATTGATAAAAATAAGCATAAGCGATAGCCTGAAAGTTGAGTTTTTTACTAATCTAATGTTCAAAACCGGTAACCGTAAATGGAATTGGCGACGGATAAATAAAATAATCGTCAATAGACCGATCAACATCGGAAAAACCACGAGCGGATCATCGAAACCTGTTACGCTAATTCGACTCATACCAAAGATAAATACGGAAAAACCGATTGCTGAAAGAACAATTGAGAAAAAGTCTAATTTCTCTTCTTGGTGATCCAGCACGTTTTTCATTTTGAAGATAGCGAATACGAGCACAATTGCAACAATAGGCAGTAGCATCCAGTGCAGTGAACGCCATCCATAATAATCGATGACAATTCCTGATAGGGAAGGAGCCGAAGCAGGTGCGACGTTGACGACTGCACCTAATAAGCCCATTGCGAATCCTCTCCGTTCATAGGGAAACACTTTAAATAAAATGGTTTGTACTAATGGAAGGATAATCCCAGCACCGACCGCTTGAACGACTCTGGAGATAATTAACATGCCAAAGTTAAGGGAATAAGCGCCAATAATCAGGCCAAGTGTTAAACAAGAGAGAGAAAAGACAACGAGGCTTTTTGCCGAAAATGTATTCGATAAGTAACCCGTTATTGGAATGAACACAATCGTCGTGAGCAGAAAGGCAGTCGTAAGCCACTGAACTTGTGTCGCATTCACATTAAATTCATCCATAATGGTTGGATAACCTGTGATGAGTAAAAACTGATTAAACGTAAATAAAAACGCTGTTGCCATGATCACAACAACGACTGCTTTATGTTCGATTCTTTTAGTCATTCATGTTTAAACTCCCTTCACTGGCTAATAGACAAGTTTTATGTATTAAAATTATTGTTTCATAGACTCTTCACTACGTCCAGATTATTTTAGAGCATGCTAATTAGAAAACTTTTAAAAAACAAATTGATTAAAAATGACAGAGCAATTACGTTGACTGATATACCATGTGGGGGTATAGTATAAGTATAAATGAAAAGGAAGTGATGTAAAATGACTGATTTTTTACATGACAAACCCGCTAAGCCTAGAACACAAGATGAAAAACAGGCGGTTATGAATCGTCTAAAACGAATAGAAGGTCAGGTGCGTGGCATTCAAAAAATGGTGGAAGAGGATCGTTATTGCATGGACATTTTAGTTCAGATCAGTGCGATTCAATCTGCCTTGAAAAATGTTGGCTACTCGGTCACCGAGCGGCATATCAAGCACTGTGTCAGTGATGCAATCAAGCAAGGTGAAGGAGAAGACACCATTGATGAATTAATGAGTGTCATGCGACAGTTTTCCAAATAAGGGGGGGGACAACATGAGTGAAGTGAAACACGAAACAATCGGTATAACCGGGATGACATGTGCGGCATGTTCTAATCGGGTTGAAAAAGTATTGAACAAAATGGATGGTGTCGAAGCTCAAGTGAACTTAACAACAGAGAAGGCCTCCATTGACTATGATCCAGATAAAGCGTCTTTAGACGACATTACAAATAAAATTGAGCATATTGGTTACGGTGTACTCACCGAAAAAGTTGATTTAGATGTTTTTGGGATGACATGTGCTGCGTGTTCGAATCGAATTGAGAAAGTGTTAAATAAACAAGAAGGTGTATCTGAAGCATCAGTTAATTTAACGACAGAAAGCGCATCTGTGGAATATAACCCAAGTATGGTAGATGTCCACAACTTGATTGACCGAATTCAGAAGCTCGGTTATGATGCGAAAACGAAAGTAGAAGCGGAAGAGAAACAATCTCATAAAGAAAAAGAACTGAAGAAACAAAAAACGAAATTAATTGTTTCAATCATTTTATCAGCACCGTTGTTAATGACGATGTTTGTTCATTTATTCAATATGTCTATTCCGGATATATTCATGAATCCGTGGTTCCAATTTGCGTTAGCGACACCGGTTCAATTTATTATCGGTTGGCAATTTTACGTTGGTGCGTATAAGAATCTCCGAAATGGTGGCGCAAACATGGATGTGCTTGTTGCTTTAGGGACAAGTGCTGCTTATTTCTATAGCTTGTATGAATCGTTTAAAACGCTAGGAAACCCAGGATATGAACCACATCTTTACTTTGAAACAAGTGCGATTTTAATTACGCTAATTTTATTCGGTAAGTACTTGGAAGCAAAAGCGAAAAACCAGACGACGAATGCCCTTTCTTCCTTACTGAATTTGCAGGCGAAAGAGGCGCGTGTTATCCGAAACGGAGAAGAAACGATGATCCCAGTAGAAGAAGTTGAAGTTGGCGACCGACTCATCGTTAAACCAGGTGAAAAGATTCCCGTCGACGGAAAAGTCGTGAAAGGCCGAACGTCTGTAGACGAATCCATGATTACAGGAGAATCAATTCCGATTGAAAAAGAAGTGGGTACGAATTTAATCGGTTCAACGATGAATAAAAATGGCTCAGTCGAAATGGAAGCAACAAACGTCGGAAAAGATACGGCATTGGCATCAATCGTCAAAGTAGTCGAAGAAGCACAAGGATCAAAAGCACCGATCCAGCGGTTGGCGGATGTCATTTCAGGTTATTTCGTTCCGATTGTCGTTGTTATTTCTATTATTACATTCATTGTATGGATTTCTTTCGTGCAACCAGGACAATTTGAACCAGCATTGGTTGCATCGATTGCAGTGCTAGTCATTGCTTGTCCGTGTGCGTTAGGGCTAGCGACACCCACTTCGATCATGGTTGGAACAGGTCGAGCTGCTGAGAGCGGAATTTTATTTAAAGGCGGCGGACACTTAGAAAGAACACACGAATTGGAAGCAATCGTGTTAGATAAAACAGGTACCATCACAAAAGGTAAACCAGAAGTGACAGATTTCACAGGTGATGATGAGACATTGCAATTGCTAGCTAGCGCTGAAAAAGGTTCGGAACACCCGCTTGCTGAAGCAATTGTCGCTTATGCAACGGAACAAGAGAGTAAATTTGTCGATGTTGACGAATTCAACGCGATTCCAGGTCACGGAATTCAAGCAACCATCGCTGGAAAACAGATACTCGTTGGTAACCGGAAATTAATGCACGATCACAATGTGAATGTAGCTGAATATGAAAATCATTTAGTTGAACTTGAAGCAGACGGAAAAACAGCGATGTTGATTGCGATCGACGGAGAATATCGTGGCATGATTGCGGTCGCAGATACGATTAAAGATACAGCACCTGAAGCGATCCGCGAACTACAAGAGCAAGGACTTGAAGTCATCATGTTGACAGGTGATAACGAACGAACTGCTCAAGCGATTGCCAAACAAGTAGGTATCGATCGAGTCATTGCTGAAGTATTACCAGAAGAAAAAGCGGAAAAAGTGAAAGAAATTCAATTGCTAGGGAAAAAAGTAGGCATGGTTGGTGACGGCGTGAACGACGCACCAGCATTAGTTGTCGCCGACATTGGCATCGCGATAGGGACAGGTACAGAAGTTGCGATTGAAGCGGCCGACGTGACAATCCTCGGTGGCGAGTTATTACTCATACCGAAAGCAATTAAAATCAGTCACGCATCAATTCGAAATATTCGTCAGAACTTGTTCTGGGCATTCGGTTATAACACTGCCGGCATCCCAATTGCAGCCGTTGGTTTACTGGCCCCATGGGTCGCTGGAGCTGCTATGGCCTTAAGCTCCGTCAGTGTTGTGACAAACTCACTTCGTTTGAAACGAGTGAAATTATAAAGATGAATGAACTTGAAAGGGAGGTGCACAAAATGGAACAAACCATAAACGTTCAAGGCATGACATGCGGTCACTGCAAAATGTCCGTTGAAAATGCCTTAACAGAATTGGATGGCGTTCAGAAAGCAGAAGTGAACCTTGATGCTGGGAATGTCGCTGTAACGTATGATGAAACAAAAATAGATGACGCAGCGATGAAAGAAGCCATCGAAGATCAAGGATATGATGTTGAATAAGATATAAAGAGCTGGTTTTCAATTAATGAAAGCCAGCTTTTTTTATGGTGAGGATTTTGGCTCCAAGTGACACAAATGAAAGAACTTCCGCGAGAGTTACACACGTCATATGAGTAAAATCGTTTTGTTGATCAACCGTGTGAAGCCGCCGATAAATCGAGCGCAGCCGTTGAAAAACTGTTCGAAGCCGCCGATAAACCGAGCGTAGCCGCCGATAAATCGAAAGAAGCCGCTGATAAACTGATTGAAGCCGTCAAAAAACCGGACGCAGCCGTCGAAAACGAATTAGACCATCCCCTATTCAAACAAATACTTGAATAATAAAAAGGAAAGATTTATACTATAATCAAACGAAAATTTGAATGAAATAAAACATACAATATTCAAGCAACTAGTCGAATAGAGGGAGGGTTTTCTAATGACTCAAAAAGATACATGCGAAGTTTTTTGTTATAACCAAGAAAAAGTTGAACAAGTTCAACAAGATCTAGAAGAAGTTGATATTAAAGGCACAGCGATGTTGTTGAAAGCAATCGCTGATGAAAAACGAGCTAAAATCGTATATGCACTTTGCCAAGAGGAAGAGCTATGCGTTTGTGACTTGGCTAATATTATCGGTGCAACTGTTGCGACTACATCGCATCATTTACGAACACTCTATAAGCAAGGTGTTGTTCGCTATCGTAAAGAACACAAACTAGCATTTTATTCGTTGGACGATGATCATATCAAACAAATCATGCTAGTAGCAATAGAGCATCAGAAAGAAGTGATGGTCAGTGGCTGAGCAATTAAAGGAACATGAAGATAAATCCACTTACCGCGTTCAAGGATTTTCGTGTGCGAACTGCGCAGGGAAATTTGAAAACAACGTCAAAAAATTACCGAATGTGGAAGATGCAAAAGTAAACTTCGGGGCTTCAAAGATCTACGTATATGGAGAAGCGACCATTGAAGAATTAGAAAAAGCGGGTTCATTTGAAAATCTAAAAGTTTCTCCAGATAAACCGCCTAAGCAGTCATCAACAGATGAAGAAACAAAAGAGGAGAAAGTGCCGTTTTATAAGAAATATAGCACTGTTCTTTTCTCTGCATTGTTTATGGCTTTTGGGTTTTTATCGATGTTTGTCAACGGCAGCGATAACGTCGTTACGGCGTTACTCTTTATCGCTTCCATGTTAGTCGGTGGCGTCTCCTTGCTAAAAACCGGTTTGCAAAACTTAGTTCGCTTTGAATTTGATATGCGTACGCTAATGACAATTGCCGTTATTGGTGGTGTCATCATAGGTGAATGGGCAGAAGTGTCCGTCGTCGTTATTCTCTTTGCAATCAGTGAAGAACTGGAACGCTTCTCAATGGATCAGGCAAGAAAATCGATTCAATCATTAATGGACATTGCGCCGAATAAGGCAATTGTTAAACGGTTCGGTCAGGAAACGACTGTTCATGTTGATGAGATTGTTGTCGGAGATACGATGATCGTTAAACCAGGCCAAAAGATTGCGATGGATGGTGTCATTCTTTCTGGTTCGTCATCGATTAACCAAGCAGCTATTACTGGTGAATCTGTTCCTGTAGAAAAAACAGAAGCAGATGAAGTTTTCGCAGGTACGTTAAATGAAGAAGGACACTTAGAAGTTAAAGTTACCAAGCTGGTCGATGATACGACATTGGCGAAAATCATTCATCTCGTTGAAGAAGCACAAGCAGAACGGGCGCCATCTCAGGCGTTTGTCGATCGTTTCGCGAAGTATTATACACCGATTATTATGGTAATCGCAGCATTGGTTGCCATCTTGCCGCCATTATTTTTTGAAGCAAGCTGGGAAACATGGGTCTATCAAGGTTTGGCTGTACTCGTTGTCGGCTGTCCTTGTGCGCTCGTCATTTCGACACCGATTTCTATCGTTTCTGCGATTGGAAATGCCGCGAAAAAAGGTGTTTTGGTTAAAGGTGGCATCTATTTAGAAGAAATCGGTGGTTTGAAAGCGATGGCGTTTGATAAAACTGGAACATTAACGAAAGGTGTTCCAGTCGTTACAAACATTGAGCTGGTTGATCAAGAAGCGGATGAAAATGAAGTACTCCAAAAAGTTTCTGCTCTTGAAAATCGCTCACAACACCCGTTAGCTTCTGCGATTTTAAAAACAGCAGATGAAAAGTTGATTGATTATCAATCAGTTGAGGTGAGCGACTTTACATCTATAACTGGAAAAGGAATTCAAGGTGACATCGACGGAAGTACGTACTATGTCGGCAGTCCAAACCTATTCAATGAGTTAACGATGAATAAATTAGATCCTACGGTAAAAGAAAAAGTTCAAGCACTTCAAAATGAAGGGAAAACCGTTTTGATTGCCGGAACAAAAGAAAACGTTGAACTAATCTTGGCTGTAGCCGATGAAGTTCGAGAAGCGAGCCAAAGCGTCATCGAAAAACTGCACCGTGCAGGAATTGAAAAAACCGTCATGTTAACAGGTGATAATGCCAATACAGCTCAAGCGATTGGTAAACAAGTTGGCGTTACGGATGTTCGCTCAGAACTATTACCTCAAGATAAGTTAGAAGTTATTCGAAGCTTAAGAGATAGCCATAAGCAAGTGGCTATGATTGGAGACGGTGTCAACGATGCTCCTGCATTAGCAGCATCAACAGTTGGGATTGCTATGGGGGGCGCAGGAACAGATACTGCACTTGAAACAGCGGATGTTGCATTAATGGGAGATGACTTAGAAAAACTTCCATTCCTCGTTCGACTAAGTCGCAAAACATTGAACACCATTAAAGGAAACATTACCTTTGCGATCGCCATCAAAGTTGCAGCCCTGCTCCTCGTCATTCCAGGATGGTTAACCTTATGGATTGCTATTCTATCTGACATGGGTGCCACTGTACTGGTTGCATTGAACAGTATGCGCTTGATGCGCGTGAAAGAAAAAGAATAGAAATCCTCTATACGCCCAAACAGTTGAAAAAACAACCAAAAGGTCGAATAGAAGCGTTCTATTCCCCCGAGCGGCTGAGAGAAACCGTTGAACGGTCGAATAGAAGCGTTCTATTCCCCCGAGCGACTGAGAAAAACTGCCGAAAGGTCGAATAGAAGCGTTCTATTCCCCCGAGCGACTGAGAAAAGCTGCCGAAAGGTCGAATAGAAGGCCTCTATTCCCCCGAGCGTCTGAGAAAAGCTGCCGAAAGGTCGAATAGAAGGCCTCTATTCCCCTGAGCGTCTGAGAGAAACCGTTGAACGGTCGAATAGGAGTTCTCTATTTAACCGGACGGCAGAGAAAAACTACCGGAAAGTCCTATATAGCATAGAGTCCGTCAAAAAAGGCGACTCTGTGCTTATTTTTTATCCTTAAAAAATACCCCCTATAGGTTTATTTTTTTGTCATATGGGGAAATCGAATTTATAAACAGCTAGGAGGGGTAGAATGAATCCATATGTAAGGTTCGGTTTGATGATTGCAACTTCAACGTTTGTCATGTATTGGTTGATGTATTTAAACGTGTTCCAAATCACTCATATATTTTTCAGTGAAATGCGTGTCTACATGGCGTTAATCATGGGATCGAGTATGACGATCATTATGATGCTTTTTATGTGGAAGATGTACAAAAATAAATTAGTAAACTTTGCTATTATCGGTGTGGGGATTCTTGTATTTGGTGTTTCGTTATGGCTCGTTCGTAGTCAGATGATTGTTGATGATACCGATTATATGGAGGCAATGATTCCCCACCATTCCATTGCTATTTTGACGAGTGAGCGGGCAGAAATTGAAGACCCACGTGTGAAAAAGCTAGCAGCTGAAATTTCTCAAACACAAAAAGAAGAAATTGCTTTGATGGAATCGTTGATCAAAGATATTGAAAAGCATGGTAAGGAAGGAGAAAACAATCAAGATGATTCATCAGATAAAGATGAAGATGAGGATGAAACGAATAATAATTCCTAAAAATAAGGTGAAACGTAATAATTGTTATTTTACCGGTGGGGGTATATAATGGAAACGAATAATAAAGAGTTTGGACTTAATTATTAGGGGGAAACGAGATGGGAATTGTTGAATGGATTATAATTGCGATTGTAATCGCATTTTTGATTAACCGATTCATGCCAGTCAAAGGGATTTCAAATATTGATGTAAACGAAGCAAAGAAAAAAATGAAAGATAAAAAGGTCCAATTCATCGATGTTAGAACGCCAGGAGAATATCAGTCAAATCATGCAAAACCGTTTAAAAATTATCCGCTTTTCAATTTGAAAAAAGATTTATCTTCATTAGATAAAGAAAAAGAAGTTGTCGTCATTTGCCAAAGTGGTATGAGGAGTACAAAAGCGGCAAAGCTATTGAAGGAAAATGGTTTCTCTCACGTCTACAACGTTCAAGGCGGGATGAATAGATGGTAATTATTATCTCTAAGTAATTAAAAGGAGTTGATCTAAATGTTTCATTATACAGTAGAGACGACAAAGTCAGTTGAAGAAGCGGCAAAAAAATTAGAAGAAAGTTTGAAAGAAAAACAGTTTGGTGTTTTATGGAAGTTTGATGTAAAAGGAACATTAGAAAGTAAAGACCTTGATTATGAATATCCTTTTTTAGTTTTGGAAGTTTGTAATCCAAAGGCGGCAAAAGAAGTACTAACAACGAATCAAATGGTTGGCTACATGCTTCCGTGTAAAATGGTCGTTTATCAAGACGACAAAGACGGAAAGACGAAAATCGGAATGCCAAAACCAACAGAATTAATGAAAATGGTTGGCGATGAAACCATTTATGAAACAGCAAAAGATATTGAAAACAAACTAATCGAAGCTATTGAGCAAAGTAAATAAATGAAGGATCAACAAATTACGCTCTACTCCACAACGACATGCCCAGTTTGTGTAATGGTCAGAGATTTGCTGACCGGCTTATCCGTTGAATACGAAGAAATTTATGTTGATTTGCGTCCGATTACTCGGATGAAATTAGTGAAACAGACACGTCGATTGACTGTTCCCCAACTGAATGTCGGTGGCGAATGGGTATCTGGTTTCGATCCGATCCGAACGTTGGAATTATTAGGCTTGCAATCCACGGATAACCCAGTATCTGAATAACAACCGGTGATTCTCAATAGGAATTACCGGTTTTTTCATATTAGTTTTGACAAACGAAAGAATAATTTGTAATATTCTGAATAAGTAGTTGAGTAGGAGGTGATCAATGTTAAACAGATGAGTGAATCAAATAAACATAAATTCATTGAAGGAGTGATTGGGAGACAGCAAAAAATTGATCTATTCAAAAAATGGGTTGAACAAAAAGAAATATCAAAAAGATGGTTGCATTTTTCTGGTCCAGGAGGAGTCGGGAAAAGCTATCTTTTGGATGTTTTTGAACAAATTTCGATTCAAGAAAAGGTATTATATTTAAGATTCGATAGTAAAGATTTTCTTCAATCTACCGAGTCTTTATGCGAACATTTTTGTGTGATGATAACACAACAGACTCAACTTAACCCACCTCTGCTTACCCACTTACATGAATTAATTGCTTACCTCAATCAGCTTACGAAGGATTATAAAATCGTATTAGTAATCGACACTTTCGAGGATTTGGATTCCCACACTAGATGGTTTCAAAATGTTATTCTTAAACATTTGAACAAGAACATGCTCTTATTAACAGCTGGAAGGCGGCCTTTAACAAATGAATGGTTAGAACATTGGCATTGGCGCGAGCAAATTGTTCAAGAGGAACTTCCCGCTTTCACTCATTCCGAAACAAAACAATTTCTACAAAACCATGGTATTAACCATCCATCCACAATCCAGGATATTTGGAACCTGTCTAACGGTCATCCGCTAACATTGACACTAAGCACACTAACATTTCAGCGTCAGCCACGTGCTTCAATGGATATAATGAATACGGAGGGTCTTCATCAAATCGTTAAACAGTTGACTGCCAGATGGTTAAGAGAGATTCGACAACCAGAATTATTTCCGATTATTGAAGCAGCGGCAATCATGACACGGTTTAACCAAGAAAAGATAGAATTCGTAATTGGAAAGCAGCTTGATTATAAACTGTTTCAATCATTGACGAACTTATCCTTCATCCGTTGGCACAAAGATGGGTGGTATTTTCATGATTTAGTGAGAAACGCGATATTAAGTGAGCTGAAAGATCGTGATCAAGAAAAGTATCTTCGGTTAAATCGAAAAATTGCGAGTTATTATTATAAAAAATTGATTTCCACACGAAAATTGAAAGATATTATCTCTTTCTTTTATCACAGTGGGGATGATTTTATTCAATCTGTTTTCTTTGAAGGCGAAGAAAACCTTTCAAGAAATATGTATATCGAGCCATTAAACGAACATAATTTAGAAGATTTAGAGCTGTTCTTCACGGAAAAAAAGAAGCAAGTAGGAGCTAGTGAAACAGAATATTTAAATCGATTTACGGATAAAAGGTATCGGTTCTATGCCTCCGCTGAACATAATAAGCGAGAGTTAGATAAAGTTGATATCGAATACATTAAGAGGATGGGCTTTGAATCGACTCAATTATTAAGGAATCAACAAGGTATCATTATTGGCATGTCAGTAATTATCCCAATTCATCAAGGTACTATACAAGCGCTTTCGAAAGAACCCGTTTCAAGAATGTATTTTAAACGGTTATCGAGAGAAGAGTACAACTACTATAATCAACCACCTAACAAGCAGGCGGGATATTATATTCGAATGCTTGATTATAAAGATCCTTCTGACAAAATTGCACGGAATTATTTGATTTACAGCTTATTTCCTTTGCTCTTAACAGGAGGAAAGATCGTTGTCTCAACACCTTTAAGCTTTTTTCAAAAAATGCTAAAAAACTTAGGTTTCGAAATTGTTCCGAACAGTGAGCATAAAGACTTTGGAGATGAATATCCTGCCGTTTCATATATACTTGATCTTACCGGCAAAAAACTACAAGAATATTTAGAGCAGTTTATGCAAGATACGAATCAAAGTAATCGGGTGAATTATCTTCGTGAAATTTATCAATTGACGAACCGAGAATTAGAGATTGTTCAATTAATTTTGGAAGATTATAGTAACCAAGAAATCGCACAGAAATTATATATCGCCGAAGTAACTGTAAAAAAGCATGTGACGAGGATTCTTAGAAAAACGGAAACCGCTAATCGAACTCAGTTGATCCGAAAGCTCATTAAGTTTATATAGGGTAAGCACAGGGGGTGGCTTACCCTCTTTTGGTTTGCCCGGCATGGGTGAATTCTAACGGGTGAAAGTCCCGAGTGCGACCTGGTAGCGGTAAGCACATAGTCAAGGGCAAGGGTGTCCACGGTGACGTGGAATCTGAAGGAAGGCTTAGGCAAACCTCTGGTCTGACGAACAGAAACCATATAAGAGGCAGCGTGTGAGGATAAGACTGCCAAAGAAGTCGAAGTCCAATAGCTACTATTTTCATACGATGTAAATATGGCAGATAGATGGAGTGAAAGAATTCACACCTTAACCGGGGAGGTCTCATCATCTGTCTCAAAAGCTTATAGCGATATAAGTCTGGGTGATGAGAAGTCAGCCGAAGCCATAGTAGCGAAGACACCTAACGAAAGTTAGGGAGAGC
>NZ_JAGSIE010000007.1 GCF_018138385.1 Allobacillus saliphilus | reverse complement strand
TGAACAATTTTATCGTTACAGAATTCTGTATTGGAAGAGGAAATAGACCACTGGCACATCGCGTTAAAGTGGATACCAACTTCACGAGAAAGAAAGGAAGTAACAGGCATGTACGATAAGAAACTGCTAGACAGTATATTAAGAAGGGATAACCTCGAACGGGCACAAAAACAAGTCATCAAAAATAAAGGTGCCGCAGGTGTAGATGGTATGACAACAGGAGAACTCCCCCTGTACATGCTAGAAAACACAAAAGATATTACCCGTCAAATCAGACAAAGAGAATATCGACCATTGCCAGTCAAAAGAGTCGAAATCCCTAAAGATAAGGACGGAGTACGTCTTTTAGGAATCCCAACTGTAGTAGACAGGGTTATTCAACAGGCTATAGCTCAGGTTTTAACACCCATATTTAATCGACAATTTCATCCAAACAGCTATGGATTTAGACCAGGGCGTAACGCTGAAATGGCTATACGTCAGGCACTTGAATTCATGAACGATGGTTACGAATGGGTTGTAGATATAGACTTAGAGCGATTCTTTGATACGGTCAATCATGACCGTTTAATGAACCTTATATCGAGAACAGTGAAAGATGGGGATGTCATCTCACTCATCCGAAAGTTCCTAGTAAGCGGGGTACAACTGGATGAAGGATATAAAGAGACAATCATAGGTACACCGCAAGGTGGTAACTTATCTCCTTTATTAAGTAACATCATGCTGAACGAACTAGACCAAGAACTTGAAAATCGCGGACTTCGCTTTGTGAGATACGCTGATGACTGTATCATCATGGTCAAAAGCGAGATGTCTGCAAATCGTGTTATGCGATCGGTATCAAAGTTCATTGAAGAAAAGCTTGGTCTTATAGTCAACACTACTAAATCAAAAGTGACCAAACCCAATAACCCAGAGTTAAAATTTCTTGGCTTTGGCTTCTTTAAAGACTACCAAACTAAAGAGTACAAAGCAAAACCACATGAGAAATCGATTCAATCATTCAAATACAAACTTAAGCAACTAACCAAGAGAAAGTGGAGTGTTGATACGAAGTATCAAGTCGAACGAATTAACCAACTCATAAGAGGGTGGGTTAATTATTTTAAGGTAGGCTACATGAAGACTGTTCTTGAACGAATCGACTCCCACACAAGAATGCGTCTAAGAATGTGTATTTGGACGAAGTGGAAAACACCAAAGAACAGGAGAAAGAATCTGATTAAACTGGGTATGAGCAAATATAATGCCTACATGAATAGCTACACGAGTAAGGGTGCAGTCCGCATTGCTTATTCGTGGATTCTTACTACTACTATAACAAATAAAAGATTAGCCCGGTTCGGGCTAATCTCCGGTGTACAACACTATATGAAATTACATGCTTAATATAAAATTGAACCGCCGTATACGGAACCGTACGTACGGTGGTGTGAGAGGTCGGAGGTTAACTACCTCCTCCTACTCGATTGTTTAAGAAGAAGATTGCGGACCTTTATCAAGTTCATCGTAATGGATAATCGTATATTTTCCGATTAACGGTAGAGGCTTTTCTTTCTCATTTGCCGCGTTGATGATCCCCATAATAGCTAAAATAAGTGAGACAATAGAAGTTAGAGGTAAAACCAACAGCCAGCCAATAACGGGAATGACTGAACCAATTGTATAAAAAATAACCGCGAAGATGAGCAAAATGAGTCCTTGATTAGCATGATACATAGCGAATCTAGAATCCTTTGCGACTAACAGCGGCACAATGACAAAAATACCTAAGTATGAGATGATTGCCATCGCTTTGTTATTTTTCCGATCTTGCTTTACATCTTGCGTGAATGCTTTTTCGGTCGACATGAACGAACCCTCCTTTAGCATTTAATAATCGTAAAGTACTATAATCATAGCATGTTGAAGGTTCGATTTAATGTATACCTCGGTATACATTTTTGCAAAAAAGTTGCCCAAATACCTATTTCGATAAAGAATGATGAATAGATACAAAATTGATGAGGGAGAGTACAAGTTATGAAAAAGAAAAACCGTCCAATCGAACACCCAGACTTACCTAAACACCTGGAAGAAAGGGACTTGGCTATTTTTGACGACTATTCACATGTGGAAATGGCAAAAATCCTTACAATTGAAAAGCCAATCAATGCTGAACATGCAAGATTCCAAGAAGTTCATTTTAAAGGAGTGAATTTCGATGCAGCACAATTACGATTTTCATCTTTTGTTGACGTCATATTTGAGAATTGTGACCTGTCAAATGTGAATTTAACCAATACACAGATGAATCACGTTGAATTCAGAAATTGCAAATTGGTCGGTACTGACTTTGATTGTGCCGAACTGCGCGATGTACAAATGATTGATTGCCAAGCACCTTATACGTTATTTAATGTAGCAAACATGCAAGATGTAGCATTCAGTGACTGCTTGCTGAAAAGTGCCAATTTCATAGAATCGGAGTTTTTCAATGTGCAATTCGGCTCATCTACAATTGATGACGTGCAATTTACCGGAACTTCGCTGAGAGATGTTGACCTTAGTGAGTGTGAATTAAGGCAAATACATATTCAAAAAGAGGATATTCAAGGAGCAATCGTCTCTGCAGACCAAGCGATCTCATTGATTGAGTTATTTGGTGTGACGGTGAAGGGTTAACTGTTGAAAAAAGTATGCTAACCGTTCAAATCGTCGCTCTGATCGTTCAAAAAACTCGGCTAACTGTTCAAAGCTGCTCACTATCCGTTCAAAACAGCGCCTTGACTGTTCAAACAATGTCGTTGACTGTTCAAAACTTCAATCAGACCGTTCAAATAAGCGTTCTAACACTTAAAATCAAGGCATAGAACCAATGTGACTTTAACAAACGTTAATAACAAATATTACTTTAATGTTCGGTTTCTAACTATTTTTCTTATGCTATTCAAAGTTAATGTAAGCGTTCCACTCATTTTTTATAAAAAAATCTCGCAAACTACTTGCCAGCTCTTATAATAATGTTATACTAAAACCAAACAATTTCATAAGCGTTTTTCATATAATCGCGGGGATATGGCCTGCAAGTTTCTACCGGTTTACCGTAAATAAACCGACTATGAAAAGCACGTACGGTAGCATCTTTTTATTAAGATGCGAGTTACTTTTCGACTTTAACAAGCTCGAAGTACATGCTTTTACATAGGCGTGTAGTTCGAGCTTTTTTAATGTTCGAAAACGTACTGTGTGTTCCAATTTCATTTCTCTCAGAGATTGGATTATATGAAAAACGTCGAGCAACCACTAAAGGGAGGACGTTAATCAATGGAAAGTGTTCAAAGTGAAGTAAAAGTTACTGAAATGGAACCTAAAAAGAAGGAAAAAGAGCCGTCTCCCAATGATGAAAAAATATCTGTCAGTAAATCAGTCTTTGTCGGCTTCCAACATGTGTTGGCGATGGATTTATTTATCCCGCCGATCATATTAGCTGGACTGCTTTCATTGACAGTAGGGGATACAGCGCTATTGATTCAAATGACGTTTATCGCATGTGGGTTGGCAACATTAATTCAAGCGGGATTTGCGATGAAGCTTCCTGTGATGCAAGGACCATCGTTTGTTCCGTTAACTGCACTCGCAGCAATCGGTACGACATCAGGATTAGGAGCGATGATCGGCAGTTTGATTCCAGGAGCAATTCTCATTGCATTAATCGGACGACTGAAGCTATTCAGTAAAGTCGTGAAAAAATTCATTCCACCTATTGTTGCTGGAACGGTCATTGTCGTTGTGGGAATTTCCTTGATGCCGAGTGCCATTAGTTCCGTGTATAACGCTCCAGGAAACGCCAATGTAAATATCATGATTGCTTTTATTTCTGCATCGATTTTGATCGGCTGCATGTATCTCGGTGAAAAAGCGACTAAACGCTTCCGTTTTGTGAAGCTCGCATCTGTCATTATGGCGCTTGGCATCGGTACAATTATCGCGTCCTTTTATGGACTCGTTGATTTTTCATCCGTAAAAGATAGTTCATGGTTTGCCCTTCCAAGTATTTTCGCTTTTGGAATGCCAACATTCGAATTAGATGCTGTTTTAATTATGATAGCCATCTATATGATTATCGTTATTGAAACAACCGGAACATGGTTCACAGTCGGTGAAGTAACGGATCAGAAACTTGATGACAAGCGATTGAACGGGGGCGCAGTTGGTGAAGGATTAGGTTGTTTTGCCGGATCATTTTTCGGAGGGACACCCGTGACTGGATATTCCTCTAACGCAGGGATCATCGCTGTGACAGGTATTAAAAGTCGCCGTCCAATTATTGCCGGAGGAGCGATTTTAGTCATTCTTGGTATGATGCCTAAACTAACGAGTATTATTGCAAGTGTTCCAGGTGTTGTCATCAGTGGTGTGTTCGCCGTTCTATGTGTTGTCATTATGATGAATGGCCTGAAAGTCATTAAAAACGAACCCTTTACGGAAAGAAATATGATTGTGATTGGAGTACCGATTATGTTGGCGTTATTCGCAGCCCTCATTCCACAAGAAGTGATGAGCGAGTTGCCGACTTTGGCTACGTATTTTGTTGCTTCCGGAACAGCGGTCGGAGCAATAGGTGCATTATTGTTGAATGTATTACTACCAGAAAAGCTGGAAGATAAAAAGACAGTTACTGCAAAAGGAGAGATAGAATATGCAACAAGATAGATTATGGAATGATTGGCATCCCGTTTGTAAAGCTGACGAACTAGGTGACGACCCGAAACAGGTACACGTGTTAGGTGAACGCGTCGTCATTTTCCGCAATGAAAAAGGTGTTCATGCATTCAAGGATTTATGTATTCACCGTGGCGCAGCGTTATCGTTAGGGAAAGTCGTCGATGGAAAACTTGTCTGTGCTTATCATGCATGGGAATACGACGAACAAGGTGCTTGTACAAAAATTCCGGCACTACCTTGTGAACGACCAATCCCGAAGAAAGCTCGCGCTGTAGTCTATCATTGTGAAGAATATATGGGATTGATTTGGGTCTGCCTTGGAGATGAACCAGAACAACTCATCAACTATCCGGAAGGTGAAGCGGATGGTTACCGAACAATTATTTGTGGACCGTATGAAGTGAATGCCAATGCACCACGAATTATTGAAAATTTTATTGATGTCGCTCATCTTATGTTTGTCCACGAAGGCATGTTAGGTGATGCGAATCATGCAGAAGTCGTTGACTATAACGTCGATTTTGTAGATGGACACTTAACGACAAGTAAAATACCAGTCTATCAACCAAATGCGGACGGTCGCTCAAAAGGTGGATACACCGATTATGTCTATCAAGTATTACGCCCGACAGTCGCTCGGTTTACAAAAACGACAGAAGGATCCGATGAAGAATTCACGATTTTAACCGCGGTCAATCAAGAAGACAATGAAAAAAGCCGTGTATTCATGTTATTGACACGAAACTATGAGCTCGATCAACCAGACGAACCATACCGTGAATTCCAGGATACAATCTTCTACCAAGACCTTGATATCGTCGAAAGCCAAAAACCAGAATTGCTTCCATTGGATTTGCAGGCGGAGATGCATTTGAAATCAGACGCACTGACAATCGCTTACCGTCGTTGGTTGTCTGAATTGGGGATTGAGACAGGGACACTTCCGTTAGATGAAGAAAAATTAGAACGGATGAAAAAGAAGTCTGCGGTTAAATAATAGAGAAAATCGAAGAGGTTTAGATAAAAAAGACAGGTGATGAACCTGTCTTTTTTCGTTGGAAAATGAGCTGAATACTTGAATGAATTG
Source organism: Allobacillus saliphilus (assembly GCF_018138385.1). Taxonomy (GTDB): domain Bacteria; phylum Bacillota; class Bacilli; order Bacillales; family Alkalibacillaceae; genus Allobacillus; species Allobacillus saliphilus. The sequence continues at coordinate 155,032 of NZ_JAGSIE010000007.1, read as the reverse complement.
AAGAGATTTAACTGGCGGTCCACTATTGCATGAGTAGACACACAGACTTTTTGGGAGGTTTGAGGGTTTGATTTTTCAAAATGAAAAGATCTTTACGAAATGATTAAAGAAAACTATAAACCAATGTTGATGTACTGTCCTTTTATTGTCACGTAAGTTAAGTGCTCCCATCTATCCAACGCTATAATATTTTGATATATTTAGTATATAGGTATATAGAAATATATGGAGGATGGACAAATGAGTAAATTAACGTTACAACAATTAGAATCCCACCTATGGGAATCGGCTAACATATTAAGAGGATCAATTGATTCTTCTGATTATAAAAATTACATATTTGGATTGTTATTTTTGAAGCGGTTGAGTGATGTTTTCGTAGAACGTGCAAAAATGATTGAACATGAAGAAGGCGACGACTACGCTTGGTATGATCGTGATGAACACCAATTCTTTGTACCCGAACGAGCGCGGTGGGAGCATATTCAGGTGCAAACACACGACATCGGTAACACAATTAATAAAGCGTTTGAAGCATTAGAAGAAGAAAACCATTCTTTACATGGTGTCTTGGCTAGTATTGACTTTAATGATAAAGATAAATTACCTGATAAATTACTGATGCAATTAATCCAACACTTTTCTTCCATTGATTTAAGTAATGGGAACTTATCCGAGCCGGACATGTTAGGTCGAGCGTATGAATATTTGATCAAACAATTTGCGGATGATGCAGGTAAAAAAGGTGGCGAATTCTATACACCTTCTAAAGTTGTTGAATTAATTGTTAATCTAATTAAACCTGAGGAAGGTATGCGAGTGTGCGATCCGACGGTTGGCTCTGGCGGTATGTTAGTTCAATCCGTAGATTACATAAAATCACAAGGTGGAAATCCTAGAAACCTTACGCTGCATGGCCAAGAGCGTAACCTAGGTACTTGGTCAATTTGTAAGATGAACTTACTTTTACATGGGCTAAGTGACCATGAAATTATGCGAGGAGATACCATACGTGAGCCAAAACTTTTAGGTGATGATAAAGAGTTATTGCTATATGACCGAGTCATTGCCAATCCACCTTTTTCATTGAAGAACTGGGGTAGGGAAGAAGCTGAAGCGGACGAATATGGCCGTTTCCGTTTTGGTATTCCGCCTAAAAACGCTGGAGATTATGCATTTGTTCAACATATGGTTTCTACCCTGAATCATCAAGGAAAAGCCGGAGTCGTGATGCCGCACGGTGTCCTTTTCCGTGGTGGTGCAGAAGGTAAAATACGAGAAGGTCTACTGAAAGAGGATCTAGTAGAAGCGATTATTGGGCTACCATCTAATTTGTTTTACGGCACGGGTATTCCTGCTTGTATTTTAGTTTTGAACCGTCAAAAAGCTGATGAACATAAAGGAAAAGTATTTATCTTAGACGGTTCAAAAGATTACCAAGAAGGAAAAAATCAAAACGTATTAAGAGATGAAGATATAGAGAAAATTGTTCAAGCCTATGACCAATGGGAAGACCAAGAGAAGTATTGCCGAGTAGTTGACCTTGAAGAAATTGAAGAAAATGACTACAACCTAAACATTGCCCGATACATTGATACAACTGAAGAGGAAGAAGAGATTGACGTTCAAGCAGCATTAAATGATTTGAAAAAGCTAGAGCAAGAGCGTGATGAAATTGAGAGTAAGATGTATGGGTATTTGAAGGAGTTGGGGTATGATGAGTGAGTATATCAAAACAGAATATGGTCCAATTCCAAATGACTGGAAAGTAACAGAAATTAAATCAATCGTAAATGATAATGAGAGACATTCTTTTATTGATGGTGATTGGATTGAATCAAAAAACATCTCAGATGAAGGAATAAGACTAATTCAAACAGGTAATATAGGTATTGGTAAATTTATAGAAAAAGAATCCAAAAGATATATTACGGAAGACACCTTCAGTGATTTAAATTGTAAAGAAGTTTTTGATGGAGATATTTTAATTTGCCGATTGGCTGACCCTATTGGACGTGCTTGTATTGTCCCTCATCTGGGCACAAGAAATATAACTTCTGTTGATATAGTTATTTTTAGACCTGATATCGATAAATATGACAGAAAGTTTATTAATTATTCTTTGAATTCCCATATAGTTTTAAGTAAGGTAGTATCTTTTTCTTCTGGTTCTACTAGACAAAGAATCAGTCGTACAAATCTTGGTTCAATTAGACTACCTATACCACCTTTAAAAGAACAACAAAAAATTGCAGCAATCCTCTCATCCGTCGATGAAACAATTGAAAAAACAGAACAAATCATCGAACAAACAGAGACGGTGAAAAAAGGATTAATGCAACAGTTATTGACGAAAGGGATTGGGCATACCAAATTTAAAGACTCTTCTATCGGAAAAATCCCAAGAAACTGGAAAGTAGTTTTTATTGAAGATGTCGCGCACATTAATCCAGAAAAATTATCTAGTAGGACAGAAGACTCTTATGAGTTGAATTATATTGATATTGCATCGATTGATAAAAATAATATTACAAGAACAAATAGACATCTGTTTAAAGATGCTCCTAGTAGGGCCAGAAGAAAAGTTAAAACTGGTGATATTATTGTATCAACGGTGAGACCATACTTAAGAGGTTTTGCATATATAAATGCAAAATACAATGAAGCTGTTTGCTCTACTGGTTTTGCAGTACTTAGAAGTAATAATGAATGTAATTCGGACTTTTTGTACCAAGTTGTTTTATCAGACCGCTTTGTAAATTATCTAACATCTAATATGACAGGAAGTAATTATCCAGCTGTAAAATCAGATGATATTAAAATTTATAACTTTGCCTTACCCCCTAAAGATGAACAGGCTAAAATATCAAACATTCTAACCGAATATCACAATAAAATTCAGATAGAATCGAACAAATTAAATATACTAAATGAAATTAAACAAGGCCTTATGCAACAACTACTAACAGGAAAAGTCCGTGTACCACTAGACGATAAGGAGGAACTTCCGTCATGAGTGAAGTTCAAGCTTGGAACGAAGAGACGTTAGTTGAAAATCGAATGATTGACCAACTGAAGAAGCTTGGCTACACGTATGTCGAAGGAACGGCTCTTGATCGAGAACGGACGTCGCAAAATGAAGTTGTGCTTAAAGAGCGTTTAATAAATTCTGTTAAGAAGCTTAATCCATGGATTAGTGAAAACAACTTAAACAAGGTTGTTCGCAAAATTACGCACATGGAAGCTACCAGTTTGATGGAAGCCAATCAAGATTTTCATGAGATTCTGATTAATAAGTTATCCGTTCAACAAGATCTAGGAATTGGAAGGAAGAGTCAGACGGTTCAGTTGATCGATTTTGATAACATCGATGAAAATGAATTTATCATTACCAGTCAATTGAGCTACACGAATGCGAATGAAACGATTCGTCCGGATATTATGCTTTATGTAAATGGTCTTCCGTTAGTTGTGATTGAGTGTAAAAGTCCGACTCTCCCTCCAGATGAACAAATCGGCCAAGGGGTTAAGCAGCTGAAACGGTACCAAATCGTTAATGAAAATTTGTTTTATTACAATCAGTTTATGGTTTCAACGAGTAATGATCGAGCCAAGGTCGGAACGATTGGTGCCAGTGTCCAGCATTACTCTACGTGGAGAGAACCTTACCCATTAACGGTTGATGAGATTGGCTCAAACGCCACACCTCAAGATGTTCTGACACAAGGTATTTTGGACAGAGAGAGACTGTTTGATATCATTCTAAATTTCATCGTCTATGAACCGGAAGATGGTCGTGTGATTAAGAAAATGGCACGATATCAACAATATCGAGCGGTGAATAAAGCGGTAGAACGAATCTTAACGGGTGAACACCCACAAGCTCGAGGAGGGGTTGTTTGGGCAACACAAGGTTCAGGAAAATCATTATCAATGGTCTTTTTATCGATGAAATTAAGGCGACTAAAAGAACTAGAGAATCCTACAATCGTCGTCGTAACTGACCGTCAAGATTTAGACCGTCAAATTACGAACACATTTAAACGTTGTGGTTTCCCGAATCCGAAACAAGCTGAGTCCGTTGAGGAGTTAAAAAGTCTTCTCCAACAAGGTCCCGGAACAACGGTGATGACCTTGGTTCAGAAGTTCCAAACGGATGAGGGAGAAGAGTATCCATTATTGACTGACTCGGAGAATGTGATTGTTTTGGTCGATGAGTCGCACCGTTCCCAGTATAGTTCACTGGCGATGAACATGCGGACAGGGTTACCGAATGCGACGTATATTGGTTTTACTGGAACACCAATCGATAAAGAAGATAAAAGTACCGTGCGAACATTTGGTACATACATCGATAAGTACCCAATCGAGAAAGCCGTTGAAGATGGGGCAACAGTACCTATTTTCTATGAAGCTCGGTTAATTGACTTACATGTGCAAGGTGAAACGATCGATGAGTTGTTTGATCGCTTTTTCCGTAATTACTCGGATGAAGACCGAGAACGGATTAAACAGAAGTACGTGACCGAAGAAGCGTTGACTTCATCACCGAAGCGGATAAGAGAAGTCGTTTTAGATATTGTCGAACACTACGAGAAGCATATTGAACCGAATGGGTTTAAGGCACAAATCGTTACAGTTTCCCGTGAGGCGGCTGTTGCATATAAAGAGCTGCTGGATGAATTAAGTGATTATGAATCGGCCGTGATTATCTCCAGTGGTCATAATGACTCCGAGCGAATGAAGCAATATGGACTTTCTCAAACAGAAGAGAAAGAAGTTATTCAGCGATTCAAAAAGCCATTACATGAGGACCCGCTCGCTTTCCTGATTGTGTGTGATAAATTGCTGACAGGATTTGATGCTCCTGTGGAACAAGTCATGTATTTGGACAAGCCGCTAAAAGAACATAATCTCTTACAGGCAATTGCGAGAACGAACAGAACCTATGATAAAAAGTCATATGGTTTAATTGTGGATTACTATGGTGTCTCTCGTTTCTTGGAAGAAGCTTTAGGAATCTTCCATGAAGAAGATATTAAGGGAGCGATGCATCATGTCGACGAAGAAATCCCTAGATTAGAGAGCCGCCACCGAAAAGCAATGCGATTTTTTGATCACGTAGACAAAAAAGATTCTGATGCCTGTCTGAAAGTGCTTGAACCTGAAGATATTCGGAATTCATTTGATGTGGCATTTAAAAAGTTCTCTGAAAGTATGGATATGATCATGCCGAGTCCGAAAGCCCAGCCGTATTTAGAGGATTTAAAATGGTTAGGCAAGATTCGAAAGCTTGCAAAGTCTCGATACTATATCGAAGAAGGAATGGATATTTCCGACTGTGGGGGGAAGGTTCGTAAATTAATCGAAGAATATATTTACGCATCTGAGCCTGAGATTTTATTTGAGCCGGTTAATATTTTAACAAGCAGATTCGATGAAAAACTAGATGAGATTAAAACACCAGAGGCGAAAGCTGCCGAAATGGAACATGCTATCAAGCATGAGATTCGGATCAAGTTAGATGAGAACCCAGTGAAATATACTTCACTGAAAGAGCGATTGGAAGAACTCATCGAGCAACGGAAATCACGCCAGCTAACGATTGAAGAATTGTTAGAAGAATTTCAGTCAATCCGACAAGAAATGATCAGCATGGAAGAAGAAAGCCAATCAATCGGACTCAAAGACCCAAGACAGTTGCCATTCTATCAAACGTTGGAACATTATGTACCCGGGTCAGAGCATGAAAGTATAAAAGACTTAACTGAAATCATCACTGAAATCATACAAGAAAATGCAGTTATAGATTGGACAGAAAAAGAAGATGTGAAGCGCGAAATGCGAAAGAAAGTCAAACGACAACTACGCGCAAGCTCCATACCCAATCACATGGTTGAAAACGTCGCTAGAGAACTATTGGATTTAGGGGAAGTCCATTATAAATAACTTTATGTATGAAGAAGAGACATGACTTAAACTGAGTAAGTCATGTCTCTATTATTTTGCCCTTCTTTTAAACCGACACAATGCAACTCCACGCCATGCACTCTTAACCATTCTTTAGCTTCTTCATAATGAGGTAACGTTGCTTTAACTAATCGCCAAAACTTTTCATTGTGCTCAGGAATTTTTAAATGAACGAGTTCATGAACAACCACATAATCTATCACCCAAATAGGAGCCATCGTGATTCGCCAATTAATATAAATATCACCAATCGGTGTACATGTTCCCCAGCGTTTATGTTGTGTTCTCAGTTGGAGTGAATTTGGTTCCACACCGAGTATGTTTTGATAGTAATCAGCACGTTCTAGAATCTTTCTGTGACCGTGCAGTCTATACCATTGGATTAATTTCTGTTCAAGGGTATGTTGAATTTGATCTTGATTCCATTGTTCTGGAACCCTCGCAATAAACCGCCCTTGTTTAAACTGAAAGTCGGCCCTTTGGACAGGCTGCTTCAAAACCTTCAAACGATAATTTCGTCCCAAGTATGGCAGCTTTTCACCACTGACGAACTCTTTCGGTTGAACGGCCGTTTTTACTTCATTAAGTTCTTCAAGTTTTTGAGTAATCCAAGGCGCTTTCTTGTAAAGAATTTCAGTAAGTTGATCGTCACTTATATCCTTTGGAGTATATACCTCAACACCATTGACTAGTGTAACAGATACTTTGATATCTTTTCTATTTTGTTTGTAATGACAGTAGTGAATAGTTGTGGTTCCGTATTTTAGACTAGGCATTTATTAATCTACCTTCTTTCTATACTTATATTAAACTGAATTAAAGTAAGCGGCAAATGTTATTGATTCCAGTGTAATTAATTAAGTCAGAAAAATAAGAAATTTGAATGAATATGTCAAATTAACTACTAATATATGGTATAATTTTTGTAAATATATATTTAATTTTAATGGGTTTTGGGGGTGTTTCTTCAATGATGGATAGAACTGATAGCTTTTCGGGTGCCATTACCAATAAAGTAGAGAAAACTTCATAAATAGTGAATTTGATTCTTATACATATTGTAATAACTACGTTTATAGCAATCGAATTGCTATATAAGCAGTAATTATAGGATCTGTAGATGGTGGAATCCCACGATTGAAATCGGACAACCGACTGAGTCTATCGTATTGGTCAAAAAAAGGAAGTCTATGTATACTACTCGATTGCTTCAGCTGATGACAATGGAACATCTGTTGAAGAAGTACTACATAATCTCTCGGTAGAGAAAAAGAAATTGGCAGAACACGTTATCGTACCAAGTAAAGAAGAAGACTTTAAACGAGAAGTTTTAGCAAAGATAGGTTTATCAAATTAATTGATAAGGATTGGAGGTAGATTTTTATGGAGAATTATTTCTATGATTTCTTAAATCAAATTTCTGAAGAATTTACACGAACGCTAAGAGAATTGGAGAATGCCATTTATAATAGTCCGCGATCGATGTTAACACATAGCCGGACATTTATTGAGACGCTTCTCGAAAAAGTGATGATCCATGAAAATATGGAGAATGAACCTTATTTAACGATAATTGAGAGAATACAAGATTTAGATGAGAGTGGCTTATTAACAGACGAAGTGAAAAACTCACTACATGAAGTCAGGAAATTAGGGAATAAAGCAGCACATGATACACGACAATTTAGGTTTTCTGAATCATTAACTGCATGGGAACATATCTATATCATCGTAAAATGGTTTGTTGAAGTTTATGGCTCTCATGATATTGAGGTTCCAGAGTATGTGGATCCGGTAATGAGAAGAGATCACTCTTATGACTTAGAAGAGATGAATTTTCGCTTTCAAAAGATTGAGGAGCTGTTAAAGCAAGCGGTCCAAAACGAACAGCCAAAACAGGTATCAGTTGATTCGCATAACCTGAATGCAAAGAGTACAAATGATGCCGATAGTGAAACAGGAGGTCCTGTTGAGAAACAAGAAGTATCTCTTTCTGAAACCATGGATAAAGCGCCGGGTTTAATTCCTATAAGAACAATTTCTTATGGGAATGATGGCGTTGAGGTTCCTTATTTTCTTAGAGATACCTTCTTGTTGCCACAGAGATTTGAAAACTCAGAACGTTTCTTGGTCCGCTTAGGCGGTGTGGAAGAAGCAAGAATTATGAGCGAACTTCCTGAAAGACTAGATGGATTCCACAACCGAATCGTTCGTTATAATGAAACTCATTCAGAAGTATTTTTCTCAGAGTTAAAAAACTTCATAAATGAAGAAATTAGAAGAAGAAAACTAATGCAAAATCGACCAGGAGAATTGTTCTTATTCTACAAGTCAGAAGAAATAGTCGTAACAGAGGAACTAGGGAAGATTGAGATTAACAAAGAAAACTTTACAGGTATGCCAGGATTAATTGATCAACTCAATGAAGATGGGATTAAATTCGTGCGTGACTTACCGAAGGAACTTGTTATTCTGGGTAAGTATAAAGGCGTAGGAACAAGTAGAGTAGAAAGTTTCTTTAATCAATTAAAGGAGAAACAAGTCTCCAAAATAGAAGAACTGGTTTAATTACGAGGTAGGGAGAAAATCCCTGCCTTTTCCTTATCGAACTTAATATCCTTAATAATTTAATAAAAATAACCAGTTGTTATTAAGAACGTTTGTTCCTTTTCAGTTGAATTAATGCTATAATATTTATACCCCCTAACAACCCTGGTTGTTATCGGGAAGAAGATTCTTTCTTCTGGAAAGGGGGTGTGTAGATATGGAAGTGTTGGTGTTTGTTACTGTGGTGATCAACTTTGTAGTCGCAGCCATAGAGCTGTCGATTGCAATACGTCACTCTCGTAACAATAAAAGAGACTCCCGCTCGGCAAAGCGGAAGTCTCAGTAACCCAACCGGGAAGGGAGAAACCCCTTCCCACTCCATATTCTACTCTTATTATAACTGCCTTATTCGAAAAAAACAAGACATACGGTATTGGGCAATATTTGATTGCAATCCGACTCTAGTAACGAAAACGAGACCCCCGCTCTACCAAGCGAAAGTCTCACTACCACCCGGGAAGGGAGAAATCCCTTCCCACCCATATCTTACTCTTATTATAGCTTCCTTTTCGAATAAAACAAGAAATGAGGTTGGAAATATGCTTTGGACAGCTTTTATCCTTTCCATTCTTGCTCTAATTATGTCTACGATTGCATTATTTTTAATGAAGAAACAATGAAATTACCACCTTGCTTTTTGAATAGACAATCCCCAAACTCAATTGTATAAATGATTAATCCTTCTCAGATACTCACAGAATAGATTCCTATTTTTGAATAAAATTCTTAGGTTGACTATGTATGATCGTAGCGCAAACGAATGAGCATTCAATCAGGATAAGGAGGAACTCCAGTGAATATGGTAGTAGGGGACAAAATCAAATTTGAGAGAACTTTTACAAAAGAAGACGTAGAGTTATTTACGAAAGTTTCTATGGATGAAGGTGATCACCATACGACCCCGGATGAACTTGGTCGAATTGTTGTTCAAGGATTGCTTACGGCTACGCTGCCGACAAAAGTCGGTGGGGATTACAATGTGCTTGCTAGGACAATGAATTTCGAATTTTTGAGACCTGTTTTTACAGATGACACGGTTGAGTGCGTCGTAACAATCGAGGAGCTTGAAAGAAGAGATGAAAAGCGGATATCGATTATGGCGTCATTTATTTGCACGAATCAAAAAGGTAAGCAAGTGCTAACCGAGAATTTTGCCGGGATTATTCTACAAGATCAAGAGGAGGTGGGAGATTAATGGAGAAAACAGTACCGATCAAAAATCAAATGAATGGAATCTTTTTTCATGTAACTGATTTGAAACGGTCAGCGCAATGGTATTCTGATTTGGTCGGCTTGTCGATCGATTTGGATCAGGTAAAATCCCCTGTATTTAATTTACCAGTGACCGGGACGACTTCGCTAACGTTGGATGACCACACATTTGACCCGAATTTCAAGCATCAAGTGACACCGAATCCGTTGTTTAATTTGTTTGCACCGAATATTGATGCTGCGTATCAATATGTTCGCGATAAAGATATTCCAGTCGTGCGAGAGATTGAGTGGGTCGGTAAAACAGCGTGGTTTAATATTGAAGATCCTGATGGAAATGTGATCATGATTTGTAATTGTTAATTTGCTAAAAAAACTATCGGTTAACCCTTTGAGACAAGGATGATTCCTTGTCTTTTTTGTTGTAAATGCGCTCGAAAAGCCATTCCGGTGAAAGTGTAAGAAAATTCATACTTTTCTACTTTAAATGATTAATAAATCGGGAGAAAATGGGTAAATGTGTAAGAAAACAAAAAGATGTAAAAGAATACGTTTAACTATTTACTCAAACGTTTATATTTGGTAGTATATCCTTGTAAACAAAGAAATTTGAAGATTTTTAAGAAAGGAAGGGTGTTCGTTATGAATTTATCATTAGTGATTGTCACTTTAGTCGTATTGGCGACTTTTATGATTATGGCTGCGGTTACAGATGCTGTTCAACATTTCCAGAACAGAAAAAACCGTCGTATGATTGACCCACAGATTTCCAACCAAATGGATATGGAAGTTGGTCATAGATAATGAAACCACTTTAATAACAAGATGCGTAGACAAAGAATAAAACGCATCTTGTTTTTTTATGTAAAAAAATGAGTTCGGATTCGGTATTAGCGTACAAATGATTGACGACAAAAATAAAAACCGGACGAAAGCTCGCCCGGTTTAGTATTACGATACTTTTTCAATTTGAGGATTCTCTCCACTTACTTTATTTTGGCTGAATTGATCCCAAAGGAATCCGAGTAAACCACCGACGAATGCGGGTACAACCCACCCTAAATCGAGTGATGCAAAAGGTAATACACTCATGAATGATGATAATGCTTCTACATGAAATCCAAGCATTTCAAGTCCGTTATAAATGCTGACGAATCCAGTGAACGCCATTGCACCTCGGTAAACTCCTCTCGAACCGCCAAAAAATCGGTCGATAAATGGTAATGTGACAAGGACGATTGTTAATGGATACAACATGACTAGGAATGGAATCGTCACTTCGATAATTTGATTCAGTCCGAGATTCGCAATTAGGAAACTAGCAAGTGTGACCATAAAAACAACGACACGGTAGCTTAGCTTTTTCGATAATTTTGAGATGTATTGGCCACAAGCAATCGTCAAACCAACACACGTTGTGAAGCAAGCTAAGGTGAAAATGAATCCGAGTAAAATTTTTCCGTTATTGCCTAACAGAATCGTGACGGCGGTGGATAATACGGCTGAACCATTTTCATATGTTTCCTGACCAGCTACTTGAGTTCCCATAAATCCAATGCCAGTATAGACTAAGGCAAGTGCTGTACCGGCGATTAGTGCAGCTTTTACCGTATAGCTTCTTAACTGTTTATGATCAGTAACTCCTTTTTGCTTGATTGCCGTTAAAATAACAATTCCGAATGCCATTGCTGCTAAAGCATCCATCGTGGCATAGCCGTCAATGATTCCCTTGAAAAATGATGCCGTTTGATACGTTTCATTCGGTGCTTCAAATGATTTATCCAACCGGAAATAACCGAATAAAAATAGCGTCACAATCGAAATTAGCAATGTCGGTGTAATAACTTTCCCCATTAAATCCACAACTTTAGATGGATACATACTCAATAAGAAAACGAAGAAAAAGAATAATGCTGTAAATCCGAGTAACAGCAATGATTGGCTAAAGGAGCTTCCTGCCATAAGCGGGTTAAAGCCCATCTCAAATGCGACGTTTGCGTTACGTGGTACGCCAAAGAATGGTCCAATCGACAAATAAATCAATAAGGTAAAAACAGCACCAAACCAAGGATGAACTCTGCTGCCAAGTTCATTCGCACCATTTTTAACCAATGCGATGGCAGATACGACTAGCAGAGGCAAGCCGACTCCTGTTACGATGAACCCAATCATTGCCGGCCAAAAGGAAGTGCCAGACCCACTACCAAGAAATGGTGGAAAAATTAAATTTCCAGCCCCAAAAAACATTGAAAATAACATAAGTCCTACAAAAAACGTTTCTCTCTTTTTCATTCCACTCGCTCCTTTTCTGATGTTGTTTAAAAATACTTCCATGCCTAAGTGCGTTTCGTTTGATGATCGATGTACTACGGAGTAGGTAGAATTGATTGGAATTCTTTCCTCGTTAATGATTGAATAAAGAAGGAAAGCAATCCAATCTGAAGGAACAAAAAAAGCCCGTCCCTATAATAGGGACGAGCTTGTACTCGCGTTACCACCCAAATTCCACAATCATTATAATTGTGGCACTCGATCAACGTACTATCATACGCGTCCAATTGTAACGGCAGGAATTCCGGCAAATGCTTACTGGATGATGATTTCAGCATTGCATCTCAGAGATGATTTTCACTTGATCCGCCGACGTCCGCTTTCACCAATTGCGGACTCTCTGTAGTCTTTAGATTGACAAGCTACTATTCTCTTCATCGATTTTGGTTTCTAAACTTTTAAATAATTGATTAAATTCATTATATTGCTTTTAAATATATTATCAAGTATTTTTTTGATTTTTATCTGAAAAATTTAATTTTGACTATGAATAATGTAAATAAAATGATGAATTTTCATCTTAAGATATGCGAGCTAGTCTATGTGAATGTTGTATACTATGATGGTGAGCAGGTTGGATATAGTAGAAAGGAACATGGCAATTGAAAGAGGATTTAACGACAGGTTCGATTTATCGAAAATTATATATATTTGCGTTACCGCTCTTATTTACCAATCTACTACAAATGTCGATGCAGTTGACGGACAGTTTATGGGTTGGAAATCTACTTGGGAGTACGGCATTCGGGGCGATTACGATTGGTTTAACCGTCATGTCGATTGTTTTGGCATTTGTTTTAGGGAGTAATAATGCCATTTTGACGATTTTCGCTCAATTAAGTGGAAAAAACGATCCGAAAGAAATTAAATCGTATTTAAGCTCTTCGGTTATTTTGTTAATGGGGTTGGCGTTAATGGTTGCGGTCGTTGGTTCCATTGTAGTTGGGCCATTGCTCGGATGGTTAAATACACCCGAGTCTATTAAACCGATTGCGAAAGAATACTTACTTATAAATTTTTTCGGGATGTTTTTTCTTGTCGGCTATAACTTTGTCGCAACAGTCCTGCGTGCTTTCGGTGACAGCAAAACGCCACTTTATTTCATTTTAGTCGGGGCATTATTGAATGCTGTCCTAGATCCAATTTTCATTAAAGGGTTAAACCTTGGTTTGGCTGGTGCGGCTTATGCGACGGTGATCGTATATATCGTTATTTTTCTCGTAAGCTTGTACTATGTAGGACGGAAATATCAGACATTCAAGTTTCGATTTCAAAAGCCTCGTTGGGTGGAAGTTCGAACAATTTTACAATTGAGTATACCGTCTATTACCCAAATGATTGTCATTCATGCTGGATCGAATGTCATTCTTTCGATCGTGAATAGCTTCGGCGAATCGACGGTTGCTGGGTTCGGTGCGGCTCAACGGTTGAATCAACTGATTCTACTGCCAGCCTCGGCTCTCGGAACAGCAGTCAATACGATGGCTGCTCAAAACATAGAGGCAAAACAATGGAATCGTGTTTTCAAAACGACAAAAGTTGGGTTGATCTATAATGCGATTTTAATGGCTCTCGTCACGATCACCTTTTACATTTGGGCAGAGCCACTTGTTCGCTTGTTTATTCAAGAAGAGGCCAGCGTCGCTTTCGGGACGTTATATGTTAAAACAATCGCTTTCTTCTATCTGTTTATCGGATTAAATTTTATTTTAAATGGTGTCGTCCGAGGCTCAGGAGCAATGTTCCAAGTGTTGATGTTAAACATTATATCCCTGTGGGTATTACGTGTTCCACTTACTTATTTCTTTTCATCCGTTTACGGAGAAATTGGGATCCCACTTGGAATGGGTTCGAGCTTCTTTCTTAGCTGTCTATTCTCGATTGCTTATTACAAATGGGGGAACTGGCGAGAAAAAGAATTGTTCCGATAGTTTGGATAAAAAACATCTCACTGATAAAAAGGTGAGATGTTTTTGCGTTTATCATTTTTAAAATTTGTTGTTGATCTTGTGCTACGCTATCGGCCACACTATCTTCAGTGTTAAAATACAAAACTTCAGGGTTAATTTCAGTTTCTTCAGTGTTAAAATATAAAGCTTCAGGGTTAATTACGTTACCTTCAGTGTTAAAATGCAAATCTTCAGTGTTAATATCGTTACCTTCAGTGTTAAATCACAAATTTTCAGGGCTTTTATACACGAATGCTCTGTGGCTTCACACATAGGTTTATATAATTATTATCCAATTTAGAAAAAACAAATAACTATGTTAAAATCAAGTTATTAAGGATAAGATAGGGAAGTGTTTGATTGTCTAAGTCAATTATTTGTAATAGATGTCATGGGGAAATTCATGTTCAAGATGAATTAGTGACGTCGACCATTGTGTTTGAGGTGGTTGCATTTCATGACGATTGTTATACAAAAGATTTAAAAGGTGCGAAAACAATTGTGTTGGATAATAAACCTCTGAACGGGTTTTCTGGGAACGCAACTTTTATTATCTTCGTAGTTGCTGCATTACTATGGGTGTTATTCGCTGATGAATCGATTAAGTGGGTAGCGTTATTCGCCTTGTTGCCAATAGGATTACGTTTGGTTTCTTATTTTCGTTATGAACGACATTTGAAAAATAATACTTAATTTATCCTTCATAAGTGCATACATAAGGAAAAAATGTTTTCTTTGCATGAGGGTATAACAAATCATTTGATTTAATGCGGATAAATATCTATGTTTTGCTGCTCGTCGAATTGCAATTAAGCCATTCACTATTCATGATTTTCGTTTCGGTAAACAAAACCCCATCTCGCGATTAAGCTTGACGAGATGAGGTTACATCGATTTCTAGGATATTTTTCGTATCCCAATCGTTTTGGATATACTTTTCATTTAAATGCCTGTTTTCTCACCAGTCACCCCTTGGATCATACAAGCGACGACATCTTAATCCCAGATAAAAATTATAAAATCATCGAGTTATGACATTGTCGGCTGCCAACCGCTCGAAAAACGTTTAGAGCCGCTCGACGAACGGATGCAACCGCCCGACAAACGCATGCAGCCGCTCGACAAACGCTTGCAGCCGCTCGACAAACGCGTGCAACCGCCCGACAAACGCGTGCAACCGCCCGACAAGCGCGTGCAACCGCCCGACAAACGCATGCAGCCGCTCGACAAACGCGTGCAACCGCCCGACAAGCGCGTGCAACCACCCGACAAGCGCGTGCAACCACCCGACGAAAACGTTTTAGAAAAATTCCCTCCGTCAAGATTGGAGTTTTACGGTTTGTAATTAATATTGATTGAAAAGAAAATCATCAAGATCAGATGAACCACAAGAAAAATTCCGATTCCTAAACCCCATATTGCATACAAACGACTTTTTTTACTAAATAGGCCGACGATTCCTGAGAATACTGATGCCATTATAAAAAAGACGTATGGTGAGATTGACGTGTTCATTTTCGTTAAATACTCAACATTGAAATAGGCTAAACCGAGAAGCGCACTAATAATGGAAACCAACCCAGGTATACCAGCTACTTTCGATTTAATTTTCATCGCCAATTCCATAATTTCACCTCGCCAACTTTAAGGCTTCTAACATACTCGTTGTCCTGAAGCTTTCGAATTTCAGATGCTGGTCCTGTAACAACAGCTCCATAAATATTTACACCATTTTCTTGAATGTAATCAATGCGTTCCTCAAGAGCTAATGTTTTTGCACGGGCAATTTTCGTCGCTTGTTCTTCGTGGATCTCTAAATGGTTTAAAATCTCTTTAAAAACTTCGCTATTATCCTGCCTGTTATCAAAAGGCGTCCACGTTGGTGGATCTTTATAAATAGGGTATCCGATTGGTGTAACTGGTAGCCCTTGATCATCAACGACTTTCCTTTCGACACCTGTATCAACAGCTAACCATAAAAAATCGATATCTGGATCGCGACCGGGGTTAATGTCACGAATGTCATCTGGTTTCATTGGATTGCTGAAAGATATATAGGCTTCTACAACCGTTCCATCAGGGACGTTTTGAACAATTTCCCACTCTTTTTTGAATTCATAAGGTACATGGAGTGCTGGATGGATAAAATAGCTAGGCTCATCTCTAGGCGGTATTTCTGGATGCGGTCGATCCAAAAAGAACGTTCGATTCGGGAAAGCGGGTTGATCCAACATATAATCGATGTCATATTCTCCCACTCGATATTCTTCTTTTCCAATCCGTTTATAAACATCAAAGTTCAAATCCATTGAAAAGAAATCGATCGTTTCTTCTAATTCCATTCGTTTTACAAACATATTCGGCTCGGTCACTTCGATAACGTCACTAGCGACTTTGATTTGCGTGTTTGCCCGGCCGTCATGGCCACCGCTTCCATAATAAAAATAGGTAAGCAGTGTTAAAGTGGGTACAATCATCAAAAGAACTGCCAAACTAATTAAAATGTTTGTTGTCAAAGCTTTATGGCGACTTTTTTTTAGTATTTTATTGGAATCAATATTTGTGTTTTCATCAAATTGCTTTTTTGATCGGTCAATCATCTTCCAATAATTTTGATCATCACTCATCTTGATTCCTCCGTTCGTTTAATTTACTCATCAATGCTTGCCTACCACGATACAAATTACTTTTAAATGAATTGATGTTTAGTTCCATAATTTGTGCACCTTCTTCATATGTAAGTTCGTGTAGATCACAAAGGATGACAGCGTGTTGGTGTTTCGGCCGCAGTTGATGGACCATTTCGATAAGTTGTTGGTACTCTTCATTTTGAAGTACTTGCTCCTCGGGTGTCCAAGCACTGGACTCTTTGTCTTTTAATCGTTCGATCTCTTCATTAGGAATTTGTTTCTTATTTTTGCGCGTATCATCGATAAATGTATGATAGGCAACTTTAAACAACCAAGCTTTGATGTTCGTAATATTTTGTTCAGGTAAGCTTAAGTAAGTCCGGTAAAATGTTTCTTGTACTAAATCTTCAGCAGTATGGTGATTTTTTGAAAGGGAGAATAAATAACGATATAGATCGTACATGTAGTTTTTGTATATATCGTCAATTTCCATTTATGATCCCCCTTTCACTCAAACAACGGATGAGCGGTACAAAAAGTTGCACGTTTACTGACATTTTATCATGGTTACAATTTTTTGTTTGACATTATACCATTAGGGGTATATGATATAAATATATCGGTTGAAATAACACATGATAAACTTGGGATTAATTAGTAGAGGGGGGAAGACGCAATGGAATACGATGATAAAATAAAGAATCGTATTAAACGATTGGAAGGCCAACTTAGAGGCGCACTTCGAATGATGGAAGAAGGCTCGGATTGTCAAGATGTCATTACGCAGCTTTCCGCAAGTCGAACGGCGATTGACCGAGCAATTGGTGTAATCGTCAGCGAAAATTTAATTGAATGTGTGCGTGAAGCAGAAGAAAACGGCGAGAACACAGATGATAAAGTTAAGGAAGCTGTGAATTTATTGGTAAAAAGTCGATAAGTAAAAAAATAAATTTACTTGTTGACAATCATTCTTTTATCTTAAAATATACCCCGTAGGGTATTAAAATATAAAAAACAATTAACAGGAGGAATTTATAATGAATATTGAGAAGACATTAGACGCTAAAGGACTTGCATGCCCAATGCCAGTTGTAAGAACAAAGAAAACGATTGATGACATTGAAAGTGGTCAAATTCTTGAGGTTATAGCAACTGATGCAGGATCTAAGAGTGACATTACTGCATGGACGAAGTCTTCTGGTCATGAACTTGTTGATATGAAAGAAGAAGACGGCGTATTCTATTTCTATATTAAAAAAGCATAAATTTTTTTAGACTGTATTATACCTATACAGGTATGGGGATAAAGTGGAGGAGAGCGAAAAACAACATTCGTTCTCCTTTCAAATAATCAATTAGGAGGAAGTAAAATGTCCGAAAGAAAAAAGACGAATATCATCTTGTTTAGTGGTGATTACGATAAAGTGATGGCTGCCTATATTATTGCGAACGGTGCAGCAGCTTATGATCATGATGTAACGATTTTCCATACGTTCTGGGGATTAAATACGTTGCGTAAAGATGAAAAATTGCAACCGAAGAAGTCCTTTATGGAGAAAATGTTTGCGAAAATGATGCCTCGTGGGGCAGAAAAAATGCCATTATCGAAAATGCAATTTCTCGGTATGGGTCCAAAGATGATCAAAAAAGTTATGAAGAAGCATAACGCAATGCCAGTTTCCGATTTAGTCGACTTGGCTAAAGAACAGGATATTAAGTTGCTTGCATGTACGATGACGATGGATCTATTAGGACTGAAAAAAGAAGAATTAATGGATAACATCGAATACGGTGGTGTCGCAGCTTACATCGCTGACGGTGAAGACGGCACCATTAACTTATTTATTTAATTTTTGGAGGAATAACGAATGAAAACAATTGATGCAAAGACAGTACAAGAAAAATTAGAAAATGGAGAGCAATTGAATCTAATTGATGTCCGTGAAGCGGATGAGGTTGCTACTGGGAAAATACCTGGCGCGTTACACATGCCGCTTGGTTTAGTTGAATTTCGCGAGCATGAATTAGATAAAAATGCAGCGTATATTATGGTATGCCGCTCTGGCGGACGTAGTGGTCAAGCGACTCAGTACCTTGAATCGAAAGGATTTAACGTTACCAATATGACTGGCGGAATGCTGGATTGGGAAGGTTCAATCGAATAATTATTGGAGGGATTTGCAATGACAGAAATTAAAGTGGATCATGTATTAGATAGTAAAGGAATGGCTTGTCCGATGCCTGTCGTAAAAACGCGTAAGGAGATTGATCAGTTAGAGCCAGGAAAAGTGTTATTAGTCGAAGCGACCGACCCTGGATCCAAAGCAGACTTGAAAGCTTGGTCTGAGCGTGGAGGACACCAATATTTAGGGGTTGTCGAAGAAGATGATGTCATTAAACATTATATCCGTAAAGCTTCAACAGACGAAGCTAATGAAGAGACGACACATGAAAATAAAGTGGATAATGAACAACTGAAGCAGAAATTGACAGCAGAAAATGTTACGTTAGTTGATGTGCGTGAGCCAGCTGAATATGCTTTCGGTCACATACCGAGTGCTGTATCGATCCCATTTGGTGAATTAGAAGCTCGTTTAAACGAGATTAAAAAAGATCAAGCAGTTTATGTCGTATGCCGAACTGGAAATCGTAGTGATTTAGCTGCACAGTTATTGACTGAAAAAGGTTTCGAGAACGTCTATAATGTTGTGCCGGGGATGAGTACTTGGGATGGAGATATAGACCGTAGTGAATAATCGACTCGTCTAAGGGCGGGTTTTCATTTTACAAATTTTAATACCATAGGGGGTATTTTTAGATGTCTATTCAAACAATGAATGTAAAAGAAGTAGCGAAAAAAGCTTTAAATAAAGAACAATTGTTTATTCTAGATGTAAGAAACGAAGATGACTTTAATGATTGGAAAATTGAAGGCGAACAATTTAGCTATGTAAATACACCATATTTTGACTTGATTGACGGTATTGATCCAATCAAAGACCAATTGCCAACAGACCAAGATATTTTGGTTGTTTGTGCAAAAGGCGGCTCTTCTGAGTTTGTTGGTGAGATGCTAGTTGAAGAAGGTTATGAAAATGTTTACTCATTAGAAGGTGGCATGAAAGCTTGGAGTGAACATTTAGAGCCTATAAAAGTAGCTGATTTAACAGATGGTGGCGAGCTATATCAATTTGTTCGTTTAGGTAAAGGTTGCTTATCGTATATGATTATTTCTGGAGATGAAGCGGCAACGATTGATGCGGTACGAATGACGGATGTGTTTGTTGATTTCGCTAAAGAAAAAGGTGCTAACATCACACACGCGTTAGACACGCACTTACACGCCGATCACATTTCTGGCGGTCGTCGTTTAGCTGAAGAGACAGGAGCAACGTACTGGTTACCACCAAAAGATGCAACAGAAGTTCAATTTGAATATAAGCCATTAAATGATGAGGATGTTATTCAAGTTGGTTCATCAAATATTGATGTCCATGCACTTTACTCACCAGGGCATACGATTGGATCGACTTCATTTATCGTAGATGATCAATATCTATTGTCAGGCGATATTTTGTTTGTTAATTCCATCGGTCGTCCAGACTTGGCAGGTAAGGCAGAAGACTGGGTAGGAGATTTACGTGAAACACTATACAGTAGATATAAAGAAGTATCTTCTGACTTATACGTTTTACCAGCTCACTTCATGACGAACGATGAATTGAATAACGATGGTTCTGTCGGTGAGAAGCTAGGAACTCTATATGAAAAGAACCACGGATTAAACGTTGAAGATGAGAATGAATTCCGTAGCATGGTAACAGAAAACTTACCACCACAACCAAATTCACACCAAGAAATTCGCGAAACGAATATGGGTAAAATTTCACCAGATCACGATCGACAACGTGAAATGGAAATTGGACCAAACCGTTGTGCGATTCAGTAAAAGGAATGGAAGGATTGAGGCTCGTCCTTAATCCTTCCTTCTTATGAAGTGGGGGAGATTTCATTGGAATATAGCATTTTGTTTCTATTACTGATTTTTATCATTGGCTTTGTCGGTTCATTCATCTCGGGAATGGTCGGAATCGGTGGCTCCATTATTAAGTATCCAATGCTTTTGTATATACCATCAATATTAGGTTTTGCTGCTTTTTCAGCACATGAAGTTTCTGGGATAAGCGCCATTCAAGTATTCTTTGCGACCATTGGAGGTGTCTGGGCTTATCGTAAAGGCGGATATTTAAATAAACAACTTATTATTTACATGGGTGTCAGCATTTTAATCGGTAGCTTTATCGGTGGTTTTGGTTCTCGTTTTCTATCAGAAGGATCCGTTAACTTTGTCTATGCCATCCTTGCGACCATCGCAGTCGTTATGATGTTTTTGCCGAAAAAAGGATTGGATGATCAATCGTTCGATGAGGTTATATTCAATAAAATGTTAGCATCTAGTCTAGCATTGGCAGTTGGTATTGGAGCCGGAATAGTTGGTGCAGCCGGAGCATTTATTTTAGTGCCGATTATGTTAATCGTCCTGAAAATTCCTACACGAATGACAATCGCATCATCTTTAGCGATTACATTTATATCATCGATCGGTTCGACAGCAGGTAAATTAATGACCGGTCAAATTCTTTTCGTTCCTTCTGCAGTCATGATTGTTGCTAGCTTAATCGCAGCTCCAATCGGTGCGATGATGGGTAAGAAAATGGATACAAAAATCTTACAGTGGATTTTATCTGTATTGATTTTTGCTTCAGCGATTAAAATATGGTTGGAATTTATTTAATAGACCATATATTTTGGAAATGGGCGCATATATTCCGTATATGGGCCCATTTATTTTGCTGGTGGGCACATAAATCTATCAAAATATCTCCGAATCTCATAAGTTAAGAACCATTTCTCAACCGGCCACAAAGTCTCATCAGTTTATCAACCAAATCATTAATTAATCTGTCCAAAATTAAGCACCGGTATTTACCTACAAAGGAAAATAGTATATGTTTGAATCATAATGAAATCGTAAAAGAGGTCGTATACTAATGAATAGTTCTGGTCAAACGAATAAAAAGAATGTTTGGCTCATAATCATAGGTTTTATATTGCTATTGGCCCTATTACGCATGGTTTGGATGACGATTTTTGTTCCAAGCGAAGCGGATCGGCCCGCAATTGAGGAAGGGTTATTGGATCTAAGCGATACTTCGATCATCGATGGACAAACGGTCAACTTGGATGGGGAGTGGCGATTTTTTCCAAATCAGCTTTCGTCCGATCTGGGGGAGGCGTACTCGACGGTCGACGTTCCAGGCCAATGGTCCGAGAGCTCAGCGGAGGAAGATTCATCGGTTGCCTATGGTACATATGAACTGACTATCTTAGTAGACCCTGACCAACCGTGTACATATAGTTTACATTTTCCGAGCATCAGGAATGCTTCGGCTTTATTTGTTAATGGACAACAGGTCGAACAGTCGGGAACAATCGCTACGTCCAAAGCGAATTATGTTGCAAAAAACTTACCCTATACAGCTACATTTTCACCGAATGAGGATGGGTTCATCACGATTCAGTTACAGGTTGCCAATCATTTGAACCCCTCTGATGGCGGAATCGTCCGTTCGGTTAAATTCGGAGAAACCTCTCAAGTGCTTTCCGAGAATCAATCATCCTATACTATGCAGTTAATCATTTTCGTCGCGTTTGTACTTTGTGCCATTTATGCAGTCAGTTTGTTTTTCATCAATGATCGAAATTGGTCATTCATACAAGTCTCATTATTATTATTTGGCGCAATCGTTACCCATTCATTGGGAAGTGATGAAAAACTCTTGGCTGTCTGGTTAGACCTTGATTATCTATGGAACTTGAAACTAGCGAACGCAGCATCGGTCGGATTGGTATTCGCTTTATGGCTGTTAGTGAAAAATACTTCGTTAACGATCAATCAAAACGCGCAACGAATCATTGCTTATCTCACAATTGTTTTGACGATTGCGATTTTTGCTATGCCAGTTCAATCGTTGGAGCAATTACAAGGTTTCTTTAGTCTGTTTTTTATCGTAGCATTGGTTCTCGCAATCATTCTACTGTTCAAAAACCAAAGTAAAAACAGCGTATGGATGCAACTTGCCTTAATCGCTCTATTAAATAGTTATATCTGGTGGGGAATTTGGAATATACAAGGGATCAACACGTATTTTTATCCGATTGACTTACTGGTTACTATCGGCTGTTTTACGATGATGTGGATCATTCAATATGCTGGACTATATAAAAATTCTCAGGAGCAAGCATATCGATTACGAAAAATTTCTGATGAAAAAGATGAATTTCTGGTCAAAACATCACATGAATTAAGAAATCCACTACATAGCATGTTGAACTTGACGCAAACGACCATTGAGCGAAACAAAGATCGATTGGATCAACGAAGTGTAAAAGAATTGGAGACGGTTTTGATTTCTGGTAACCGTCTATCTCTATTGCTTGATGATTTATTTGAAATAGCTAATTTGAAAATAACCAAGCCAACAATCTCTCCTTCACCGTTTCGCCTCCAGTCGATTGTGGGCGGGGTTCTTGACATGTTCCGATATACGATCAATGAAAATAAGGTTCAACTGGTGAACCGGGTTCCTGACGATGTGCCGGTAGTTCATGCAGATCAAAACCGAATCATTCAAGTGTTGTATAATCTCCTTCATAATTCGGTTAAATACACGGATGAAGGTGAGATTACCGTAGATGCTCGAGTTGAAAACGACAAGGTCGTTGTTACGATCTCAGATACTGGCATCGGTATGGACGAGGAGACTGTCCAACAAATCTTTGATCCCTATCATCAAGGAAGGAACACACGTAACCAATCGGAAGGTTTTGGGCTTGGACTGAACATCAGTAAGCAATTAGTCGAACTGCATGGTGAAGAGATTTCTATTGATTCGGAAAAAAACGAAGGAACCATTGCTAGATTTACATTGCCGATCAGTGAGGAAGAGATTCCTGAAATTTCGTCTGCTGTAAAACCATTTTTGCCTAAAAAGCGTTCAGTAGATCCTGTTCAAGGTGAATCTGATGACTTGCATTCGAAAATATTAATCATTGATGATGATCTGGTGAATCTGAATGTCATTGAGTCTGTACTATCAGAGGAAAACTATGAGCTGATGGGTGTTCAGCACGTCGAAGAGTTTATGGATTATCTGGATAACGAGCAATGGGACTTATTGATTATCGATGTCATGATGCCAAGGATGTCAGGGTATGATCTGACGCGAAAAATCCGAGAACGTTACAATCAAACTGAGCTTCCGATTCTATTATTGACAGCGAGAAACCACCCGAATGACATTGATACAGGCTTTCGGGTTGGCGCAAATGACTATATTACCAAACCAGTAGAGACAAAGGAATTGAGAGCCCGCGTCCGCCACCTCACAAATTTGAAAAAGATGACTCAGGAACAATTAGCGCTTGAGACAAGGTGGTTGCAAGCTCAAATTCGACCTCATTTCATTTTTAATACATTAAATACGATCAATGCATTAAGTATGATGGATGCTGCAAAAACACAAAAGTTAATTGATGAATTCAGTAAGTTTTTGAGAAACAAATTTGATTTTGACGCGGCCTATAAATGGATCACAGTGGATGAAGAGGTTTCGATCGTTCGTTCTTATCTATATATCCAGCAGGTTCGTTTCGGTGATAAACTGGATGTAAGGTGGGAGATCGGTGATATTGAAGGTTTTCAATTACCGGCTTTAACCATTCAACCGATTGTGGAAAATGCAATTCAACACGGAATTATGAAACAACCGGATGGTGGTAGAATCGAAATAAAAGTCTTTCGAAAAATAGATTATTTGAGGATTATCATAAAGGATGATGGTGTTGGAATGGAAGACTCGGTCATTCAATCGATTGAAGATCATGAGACAAAAGGTGTTGGACTGTTAAATACAAATAAACGGCTCATCAAACATTTTGGCGAAGGTTTGAAGGTGAGAAGTAAACAAGGAATCGGTACTGTCATTGCTTTTAATATAAATTCTTTTCCTACTCAATCAACTGGAGGTGGATCTGTTGAAAGCCGTGCTCATAGATGATGAACCGTTGGCGTTGGATTACCTGGAACATTTGTTGAATAAAATAGCTGAATATGAAATCGTTGGGAAGTATACGAATCCTATCGAGGCGAAAAAAGCTTTGACCGAAATGAAAGTGGATGTTGTGTTTTTGGACATTGAAATGCCTGGTTTAAACGGAATTGAATTGGCTGAAAAGATCACCGAAATGAACCCAAACTCCT
The DNA here is from genome assembly GCF_018138385.1 of Allobacillus saliphilus. Lineage (GTDB taxonomy): Bacteria > Bacillota > Bacilli > Bacillales > Alkalibacillaceae > Allobacillus > Allobacillus saliphilus. Next base: position 130,010 of record NZ_JAGSIE010000007.1, on the reverse strand, counting down.
CCATTGTGTTTGTAACAGCCTTTGATCATTTTGCGATTAAAGCATTTGAACTGAATTCACTCGATTATTTGTTAAAACCGATTCAATTCGAACGAATACAATCCACGACTAAGCGACTGAAAAAGCAGATGGATCTGTTGAAAAATCACCGTCAAACAGAAGAAGAATCTCTACACATCCAATTATTCAGAGACCCGTCAATAGTTCGTGATGGCCGAGCAGTCTCATTGAAGTGGAGGACATCAAAGGCCCAGCAACTCTTTTTCTACTTGATCCATCATCGGGACCGAATGGTCAGTAAATCAGAATTGATTGAACTGCTTTGGCCAGATTTTATCATCGAAAAAGCACAAACGCAGTTATACTCGACTGTTTATCAGGTGAGAAAAACAATCAAGATTTTCAAGGAAAAAATTTCAATCCTCAGTGAGGGAAATGGATATCGTATAGCATTGAAGGATGTAAAAGTAGATGTTGATCAATTCGAACAGCTTCTCAGACTGAATGAGTCCGTTTGTGAGGAAAACATTGAAGAATATGAACGAGCATTAACCTTTTTCACAGGAGAATATTTTCAAGGCTATGATTTCATTTGGGCGGACAATGATCAATTTCGCATGAGAATGCTTTGGCTTACTTCAAAAATGAAGGTGATCGATTGGTATCGTCAAAATCAACAATTGGACGAAGCGTTGAAACACGCTTTCGAAATTTATCAACGGTATCCCATGGAAGAAGAAGGCTATTTTGAATTAATGAAAACATATGCTGCCGACGGAAAAACGATGCTCGTCAATCAATATTATCATGAGTTGACCAATATGTTAGAGGAAGAATTGGATGTTGGACTAAGTGAAAAAGTGATCGATTGGTACGAGAGTCAGATCGGTTCACTAAATAAAAAATAATGTCGAAACTGGAGCGCTGAATCGATAGCGCTCTTTTTTCATGAAGAAAATTAGCAATGTATAGTTTCTGTATACTCTTTTCTAGTAATTTATAAGCAGATAAAATCAAAATTTAGTCAATGTAAACTTAAATTTTCTACATATACAGTAGGACTAGAAAGGGGCATATATAATGAAACGTACAATCGCGTTATCAGTCATTTTCCTAATGATGTTACAAACATTTACGACCAGTTTAGGATTGACCGGACAACCAACAAATGAGAAGGAAGATGACAGTGTATTTACAGAAATGACAGTAGAGGAGAGTGAAACAGAGGAGGGGGCTGCGCAGCTCCATGTTCAATGGGATGTGAACGGTAAAGACATCCAGTATGAATACACTGAATCGTTCACTGTTCCAGAGGACGTCTTGATTGAACAAGATCAAGATGGAACACTTCAAATTGAAGATGTTGAAGTCGGTACGTTTACTGCTTCTACTGAAGGCCTTGTAGAGGTGTTTTTTAATGAGGAAATTGAGGGTGCTCCAGAAGCAAGCGGGCAATTTACAGTAGATGTGACCTTGACGAATGTTAACGAAGAAGTTAATGAAGAGCCAGCCGTAGAGGAGGAGTTTGAAGAGTCAGCGAGTGAATCTCATATGGATGAAAATGGTAAGGATTCAGTAGATGGATCTGACACTATTACGGATGAAGAGGAGCAAGAAGCGGCGGATGAAGAGGTGCAAGAAGACCAAGATGAACAAGGACAGAATGAAAAAGGCGGAGAGGATTCATCAGCAACCTCTCAAAAAGATTCGCAGCAAAAAGATGAGTCGGCGGTAAATCCAACTGATGAAACAGAAGAAACAAAGGATGCTGGCCAAGGAAAAATTCAGTCTCATTCATCCAGTGAAGTACTGAATAGCGAAATAACTGAAAACATAATTACAGGTGTAACCTTGCAAAAGATCATGAATGGTGAAAACGAGGAACTAACACCAGGAGAGCCGATCATAATCGAACCTCCATATAATCGCTTGGACGTTAATATGACCTATAAATTCAAGCTACCCAATGGACATAACTATGGGGATGGTTCTACTTATACGATTGAAGTTCCGGAAGTGTTTTCGATTCCACAAGTGGCTGAACCAGAAGAACTGTCGCTAGGCGATACAGTTTTTGGTTCATTTACAACAAATGGAAATAACATTGAAATCAAATTCAACGAGCAAATTACCAATCACTCAAACATTGCTGGTGAGATTAAGCTAAAAGCTTCGTTCGATGAAGACTATAATGGACCAGCAGAACCTGGCCCGATCACCATACCAATCAATGGTGAAGAATCGCTTGAATTTCCTATCAAATTCATACCGTCCGGTTCTTCAATAGATAAAAACGGTGTTCCAAATAAAGACTATAATACCGAGACAATCACTTGGACAGTAGATTTCAATAAAAACTTGCAAACGATAGAAAATGCTGTACTAAATGATGAAATAACTGAAGGAGATCATTCGTTTGTAAATGGTACGATGCACGTTTATGAATTAGAAATGAATGCTGACGGAACTGTTGTTAGTGAAACAGAAGTGACGGAAGAATTTAGTACTGGATTCCCCCTTGAATTGGGAGAAATCGATTCTGCCTACCGGGTCGTTTATGACACGGAAGTGAACGATCGGACTGGGGAAAGTTATACGAATAAAGCAACATTAAATGGAAATAATATCGACCCTTTAGATGCTGAAGCGTCAGTTGCTGTAACACGTGGTCAACCATTGGAAAAAGATGCTATTGAATATGATGATGTAGCACAGACAATTGATTGGGAAGTTAAGTATAACTATGATGAGAAAGCGATTGACGAAGGAAATGCCAAGCTGACTGATGTTTTTGGAAAGAATCAACAATTAGTAGATGATAGTTTTGAAGTGTTGGAAGTTTCAATTAACCCTAATACAGGAGAGGAAGCGAGTACGGAAACGATTGATGAATCACGATATACGATGACTAAAACGGATGAAGGTTTTGAATTGCAATTTCAAGATTCAATTAATGAACCGTATAAAATTTTATATCAAACCACGGTTGTAGATCGAGTTGACGAAGGATTTACAGTTGAAAATGAAATTAAAGATGAATTTGATAATATTATAAGTGGCGGTCAGTTTGTCAGCCAAGGAATCTTCACGAAGTCTCACGACGGAAATACTAATTACAATGCAAAAGAGACGAATTGGCGTATTGAAATCAATCGAGATGAACATGTGATGGAAGACGTGGGTGTGTTTGATACATTACCGAACGGTTTTACACCAAAGAACCTTGAAGTGACCCACGGTGGGAATGAATGGGCAGAAGGTAACCATTTTACTTTTGATTTTGCCGAAGACACCGGTAAAATTGAGATTAATTTTAATCAAATCTTAACTGAAAAAGTGGTCATTACTTATACCACTGAAATTGATTTTGATAAAGCGGATCTTTCAGAGGGAAGTTTCGTCAATAATGCTTCCTTAGAGTGGATTCCGGAAAACGAAACCCAAAAAGTAACGAAAACAGGAACAGCAACATTTACACCTGATGAATACACACAAAATAATGGGTTTAAAAATGGTTCCTATAATCCAGCAACAAAAGAAATTACTTGGAGAATTGGCGTTAACTACAATAAAGAAACGTTAGAAAATGTTGAGGTAGAAGACATTATTCAAGGCGAACAAAACTTTGACATTAATAATGTTGCTGTATACAAGATGGAGTTGACAGGTGAAGAAAAGGGTTACAGCAAAGGGGAAGATGTGACTGACCAATTCAGTCTCACTGATATTTCAGGTGAAAATGACGAGCCTGGTTTTAATGTAGATTTTGGGGATATCGACTCTCCTTACCTGATTGAATTTACAACAGACTTAAATGACATGTTAATTGAGCGATCATATAAGAATGAGGCATTGATTACGGTTGATAATTCTGATGATATTCAAGTTGATGCAACGGTTAGTCCTGATCATGGAGGAGAATATACCAATAAAGAAGCTTCTCAAAATGGGCGTATAGTCAATTGGGATATCCGAATCAACTATACGCAATCAACGGTAAACAATCTCTCACTTACAGATACACTGAGTATCAACCAAAGATTGTTGCCTGAGACTATCAAGGTGTATGACACAACCGTAACGGAATCAGGGATTTCCCAAAACGACGATCCGTTAGAGGAAGGCAATGACTATAAAATAACGATTACAAAAAATGAAAGTGGGCAAGACCAGTTCACCATTGAATTCATGGAAGAAGTAATTGATAAGCCGTATGTGTTGGAATATGACTCGTATATCCTCTATGCGGGTGAAGATAAAAGTATTTCAAATGAATTGAAGTTCGATGCTGAACAAACAGGAGAACTTGATACCGATTCGAACATTCTCAGAGAGATCGATTTCTCAACGATTTCTGGAACAATCTACGGTGAGGTTGGTTCACTTCAAGTAACCAAAGTAGATGCGGATGACTCTGACACGACACTTGAAGGAGCGATCTTCGAGTTGTACGACGAAACAGGAGAAGTATTGATTGATTCGGCAACAACGGATGCTGATGGGGTCGTGACTTTTGAAAACCTATTGCATGCTGACTATCAATTGAAGGAAGCAGAAGCCCCAGAAGGTTATGTTGTCGGAATAGATGATACAGAAACCGTGACAGTTGATTCAGAGTTATCAGAGCATACAGTTGAAAACCATGAGATAAAGAGACATGTTCAGCTAACTAAAGTAGATGGAACAGATGGAACGGAATTATCAGGTGTCAAATTTGAGTTGAGAAATGCAGATGATGATCCTGATGATCCTCCAGTCCAAACTTTAACTACAAATGAAGAGGGTATTATCTTTGAGGAAGATTTAGAACCAGGTGAATATTACTTTATTGAAACAGACCCTGCTACGCATTATCAAGTTAATGGTAATAAATATGATTTTAAAATTGAAGAAGAGCAAATTGAAATTGATACTATCGAGGTTGAAAATGAATTAATCCCTGGCAGTGCTCAAATCACAAAAGTTGATGCCGACCATCCATCTGTTGGTTTGCAGGGTGCTGTATTTGAAATACAAGATGCAAATGAAGTTGTTGTTAGCACTGTAACTTCTGATGAAAAAGGGCTGGTGGAGACTGGTGATTTGCGACCAGGTGAGTATAAATTAGTAGAGACTAAAGCGCCTCATGGTTTTTCAGTGAATGATACACCTATTGGTTTTACAATTGATCGCAGTGAGGAAGAAAATCCGGAACCTTTAGAATTAGGGGTAATTGAAAATAGTGTCAAAACGACTTCAATTGAATTGACAAAACAGGATAGCATCAATGGGCAACCACTGGAGGGTGCAGAATTTGAAATAACATACGCAGGTGGAGATTACCCTTTAGATAGTCCACAAACTGAAACGACAAATATAAATGGTAAGGTCATTTTTGAAAACTTAAAACCAGGGACTTATGAAATAACTGAAGTTGGATCGCCATCTGGTTATGTTGGAAATTCTAATTCATTTGAAGTTGAAGTTTCTTTAGATGATGTTGAAGATGAGGATTCGGTACCTGTTCAGGTGTCAAACACTCCTTATGCAGAAGTAACATTGCAAAAGGTCGATGCTGATACGAATTACAGTTTAGAAGGTGCAAGATTTGATGTGGTAAATGCTGGAACAGACGAATCTATTGAAGGTTTTACCGGTTTAACGACTGATTCAGAAGGAAAGCTAAGTATCACTGGCTTGCCAGAGGGCACATATCAGCTTTTAGAAACACAAGCGCCATCTGGTTACGAAATTCAAGGGGATGGTTTAACGCAGGAATTTACAGTAACTTCTGGTACAGAAACAAAACAAATTGAACTAGGAAACTTCGAAAATGACATCATCACCGGCTCCGTTAAATTAACGAAAACGGATGGGGACTCAAATGAACCTTTAGAGGGTGTGGAATTCAGATTAGATGCCATTTCTCTAGAAAATGATGGAACATATGGGGAAACGACTCATTTCACGGATGAGAATGGAGAAATAAATGTTGAAGACCTCCGTCCAGGCACGTATGTTTTTGAAGAGGTTGCTCCTTTGGACGGGTATCAACCCTATTGGGGAGATACTGAATTTACGATTGATTTCGGTTCTGACAAGGAAGTACCAGTTGAAGTGGTCAATTATGAGTTAGTCGATGTAGAAGTTTCAAAAGAATGGAATGACGGTGACAACGAAAGTCTTCGTCCAGAATCGATCACCGTAGATATCCTTCAAAATGGAACGGCACTTGAAGACCAATCTATTGAATTAAATGAAGAAAACGACTGGTCTGGTACTTTCGAAGATTTAGACGCCGTTGATTCAAATGGAGAAAAGTACGAATACACAGTTGAAGAGAGGGACGTAGAAGGGTACCAAAGACAAAAAATCTCAGGTAACGCAGAAGACGGATTTACAATCACAAACGTACCTGAAACGTCCATTGACGTCGAAAAAGTTTGGAAAGATGAAAATTCAGCTGACCGTGAACCGGTTACCATTCATTTGCAACGGAATGCAGATGAAGATTATAGAACAGTAACCTTTGACGGCAGCGAAGATAGTCAAAGTCATACTTTCGATAATTTGCCGGTGTACGCACTAGATGGTGAGCTTTATAGATATGAAGTAATTGAAGTTGATCCGGGAGATAACTATACTTCTGAACGCTCTGGTAATAATGACGAAGGCTATACATTTACAAATGTTCGTTCCGAGAAGATGGACATTGAGATAACAAAAGAGTGGCTGGATACAGAAGAAACCGCCGATCGTCCAGAGAGTATTACTGTCAATTTAATTAAATTGAAAGAAAACAACGAGAGAGAAACAGTTAAATCTGTAGTTATCGGTCCTGATGAAAATGGTAATTGGCAACATACGTTTACTGACATTGATAAATTTGACGGTGAAGGCCAAACCATCGAATACACAATAGAGGAAGAAAATGTACCAGGTTATTCTACCGTCGTTACTCCAATAGGCGATGACTATACGGAATTTAAAATCACAAACGTCCGAACTGGAACGACATCCTTCTCCGGTACGAAAACGTGGCTCGATGACAATTCACCAGATCGTCCTGAGGAAATTACCGTAGAGCTTAAACGAGAAGGCGACGATGATTTTGTTCAAGAACAAACAGTGACAGCTGAAGAAAATTGGGAATATAGTTTTGGTGGATTGGCTTCGTATAACGACAACGGTGAAGCTTATGAATATTACATTCAAGAAAAACCTGTTGTCGGTTATGAACCAACCATTGATAGGTTTGATATCACAAACATCAGAACCGGAAAAATAGATGTCGAAGGCACCAAAACATGGCTAGATGAAGAAGGAACAGCCAATCGCCCAGAAGAAATCACTGTAGTCTTGACCCGTGAAGGGGACTTGGAATTCAGAGAAACACAGACGGTGAACGCGGAAGATGATTGGTCATATAGTTTTGAGAATCTAAATCAATACGATGAGCAAGGTGTGGAGTATGAATATATCATCGATGAAGAACCGGTAGATGGATATGAGAAAGAAGTCGACGGTTATGACCTAATTAACACACGTTCGGACCAAACATCTATTACAGTTTCGAAAGAATGGTTGGACGATGAAAACGCGACGAATGACCGACCAGCTCAAATTACGGTCGAGCTTTATCGTAGTGACAATGAGGATCAGGCTGTTGATACAAAGGTTATTCGCCCAGAAGATGATTGGGAGCATACTTTTAATCAGCTGGCATTATTCGATGATGAAGGACAGCCATACACGTATGAGGTGAAAGAATTACCAGTGGATGGTTATAAAACAACTCAACAGGAAACGCCGGATGGGATTCAAATTACCAACGTACGTGAAGGAGTCATCTCGATTGATGTGTCAAAAGAATGGAACGATGGTGGTCAGGTAGATTTACGCCCTGAAGAGGTAGAAGTGGATTTATACCGAAACGGTGACCCTTTTCAATCCGCCACCATTTCTTCAGATGAAGAAGGTCAATGGCAGCACACATTCTCCGATTTGGATGAATTCGACGATAACGGGGTTGCTTATGAATACACCGTAAAAGAAAAGCCTATGGATGGTTATAAACAAGAAAGCATTTTCGGTGATAAGCAGAATGGATTCGCCATTACGAACGTGTCAACAACTTCTGTTGATGTCACAAAAGAATGGTTAGATGATGAGGATGATACCGAGCGTTCGGATGAAGTAACGATCGAATTACATCGAAATGGAGAATATTTGACGGAAGAAACGATTGATGAATCAAGTGAATGGCAGCATACATTTGAGAATCTGGCGGTATATGATCCAACAGGAGATCGATATGAGTATACAGTTGAAGAAAAAGGGCTAACTGATCATTATAATCTTTCCAGTATTACTGGAAACTCAGAGGAAGGATTTATTGTCAGCAATGTCCGTGTCGGGACTACTGAAGTTGAAGGCACGAAAACATGGAATGATGACAATGAAGAAGATCGACCGGACTCTGTAACCGTGAATCTACTGAGAAATAATGCTGTCATCGATACGAAAAATATCTCTGCTGAGGATAATTGGAGGTATCATTTCGGTGATTTAGACAAATATGATGAAGATGGCGTCATTTATGAATATAAGATTGCCGAAAAGGATGTCGAAGGCTATGACTCGGACAATGATGGTTTCAATTTAATCAATACGAGATCTGAGCAAAAAGATATTGTCGTCACAAAAGGTTGGCTAGATGACAATTCAGAAGAACGACCGAGCGAAGTAACAGTTCACTTACTTCAAAATGGTGACGTTTTTGAAACGGTGACCGTCAAAGAAGAAGACGATTGGACGTACACTTTTGAAGATCTTGAAGCTTTTGACGAGAATGGTCAGGCATATACGTACACGGTTGAAGAAGAGCCGGTAGAAGGTTATGAAACAAGCATCGACGGATTTAATATTACGAACCTCCGTGTAGGTGAGACTTCTGTTGAAGGCGCCAAAACATGGCTGGATGATAACAATCCGGAGCGACCAGAAGAAATTATGGTCCAATTAAAGCAAAACGGAAATGTAATTGATACGAAACAAGTAAGTGAGGAAACAAATTGGCAGTATCAATTCACTGGCTTGGATCAATTTGATGACGAGGGTGTAGAGTATGATTACACCATTGATGAAGAAGAGGTCGAGGGATATACGAAGGAAACTGATCAACATGATCTAACAAACACTCGCTCTGGGAAGACTGACGTGACTGTGACAAAAACATGGTTAGATGATGATTCAGAAAATCGTCCAGAATCCATCAAAGTTTATCTGAAACAAAACGATCAAATTGTTCAAGAAGCAACGATTACTGCATCTGATCAGTGGTCCCATACATTCTCAGATTTGGACCAGTATGATAACGAAGGTGTTGAATATACGTATAGTATCCAAGAGGAACCAATCTCTGGTTACGAAACAACCATCAACGGATTTGACATCACAAACCTCCGTGTGGGTACAACATCAGTAGCAGGTGAGAAAATTTGGTTGGATGACAACTCAGATGAGCGACCAGAATCCATCTCCATTTCCTTGTTACAAAATGGGGAAGTCATCGACGAACAAGAAGTTTCAGCTGAATTCAATTGGACCTATCGATTTGATGAGCTACCAGAATTTGATGAGAATGGTGTGGCTTATGATTATACGGTGGAAGAAGAGCCGGTTGATGGTTATGAATCGACAGTAGACGGCTATGATATTACCAATTTGCGTGTCGGCCAGACATCTGTATCCGGTGAGAAAACGTGGGTGGATGATGACTCCGAAGACCGTCCAGAACAGATTTCTGTGAATCTATTGGCAAATGGAACCGTTGTCGATACGAGAGTCGTTACGGCTGACGAGGATTGGAAATATCAATTCACAGACCTCGACAGATATGATCAGAATGGTGTCGAAATCGAATACACCGTCAAGGAACAAGATGTCCCAGGGTATCAATCAGAAGTAGATGGTTTTGACATCACGAATACAAGGTCTGAACAAAAATCGATTGAAATTACAAAGAGCTGGAAAGATGATGATTCTGAATCACGTCCAGCATCCATCACCGTCCATTTGCTGCAAAATGGAGAAGTGTATGACACGGTTGAAATCACAGAAGCGGATGGCTGGAGCTATGAATTTGATCAATTAGAATCATTTGACGAAAATGGTGTGGCTTATACGTATGCCATTGAAGAAGAACCTGTAGAAGGCTATGCATCCGAAGTCAACGGTTTTGATATCACCAATACCCGAATCGGGAAACATTCGATTGAAGTTTTGAAAGAATGGAAGAATGACGATGAAGAAAATCGTCCGGGATCGATTACGGTCCATCTCCTTCAAAACGGAATGGTGCTTGAAACGGTTGAATTAACCGCTGATACGGATTGGACGCACGAATTCTTAGATTTAAATCAGTTTGATCAAGAAGGAAGAGCGTATACGTATACGGTTGAAGAGGATGAAGTCGAAGGGTACGAGTCAGCGATTCACGAAACAGATTATGGATTTGAGATTGTGAATACGAAAACAGAGGATGTCAACGCAGACGATGATTCCGTCAAATCTGAAAGTGATGATACGAATCTTCCTAGAGCTGGGGAACGTTCAAGAGCGATCATGATCGGAATCGGTACAATCTTTATCGCATTAGCTGTTAGCATCATCGTTTTTTCCAGAAGAAAGAACGCTCAGTCAGAAGAGTAAATTCAATTTGATAGGAACCTAGCTGAGATGCTCTTGGCTAGGTTCTTCAAAAGGTGAGGGTTTATGAAAAAATGGCAATACGGGCTAGTCGGTACATTCTTGGTGCTTGGAGTATTTTTCATCGCAGCTCCCTTTCTGAAAGATTACATTATTGATCGAAATGTTGATAAAACCATGAATGAAATGAATCGACTCAATAGTGAAGACTTAAAAATGAATCGGGCAAAAGGCGGAAAAGAAGAAACTGTCAATGAACTACCGAGCGAAATGGATGTTTTTAAATCGATGAATTTCAAAGGTGATCCAGTCGCATTCATGTACATTCCGAGAACAGGTTTGAAATTGCCGATTTATGGGACTGTAAATAACACCAATTTGTTGTATGGTGCAGGCGAAATGAAAGATTACGAAGAGCTAGGACAAGGAAACTATTCAATTATTGGGCATCGAATGAAACAAGAAGGATTGCTTTTTCACGATATTCCCCGGTTGCAACATGGCGATATCGTTTATGTGACGGATATGGAAAGGGTATTCGAATATCGAGTGAATGATCCGAGTGTCATTGAAGAAAGTGAAACAGAGGTCATTCAAGATAATGGGAAAGATGAAATCACACTGCTGACGTGCGACATCCCGAGCGAACCGCATAATCGGGTCATGGTCCAGGGGGATTTGCGAATGATCTATGATTATTCGGAGGAAATCTTTAACTAAATATTAGGTGCGCCCCGATTTTCCAAATGAAGTTGGGTAGATTGCTTGAGTTGTCCAATAGAATGGTAACTTGTCCATTAAAGGTATTTTTTGTCCAATAGGATGGGTTATTGTCCATAAGAAATGCATTTTTGTCCAATAGAATCGTGATTTTGTCCATTAGAATCCAAATTTCGTCCAATAGCAGCCTAACTTTGTCCAATAGTACTCGCGGTTTGTCCAATAGAACGAGGTAATTTCCAATAGAAATCAAGTGATGAGTCCAGTAAAAAAGCGTTCGATCCCGTAACCACAACGGGAATCGAACGCTTTTCTCATCCATTTAAACAGGCCTTACCGTAATTTCATTCACATTCACATAATCCGGTTGAGTCACAGCGTAGACGACTGCGCGTGCAATATCTTTTGTCTCCAATTTCTTCCGTTCACCCGGCCACGGTGCGTTTCCGTTTCTCTCGGTACCGACCATCCCAGGTGAAATATTTGTGACACGGACACCGGTTTTTGCCAGTTCTTTTTCCAAACCAGCCGAAATGGCACGGACGGCATATTTGGTTGCACTGTAAACGGTAGTTTTTTTCGTGACCTCGAACCCGGAAACGGAGGCGATATTGATGATATGCCCACTTGAGCGTTCGACCATGCTTGGCAATACGCCATCAATCGCATACAAGGTTCCTTTAATGTTGGTGTCGATCATCTTTTCCCATTCATCGACTTTTCCGGAACGAACCGGACCAGTCAGCACTTGCCCTGCATTGTTGACTAAAAGATCGATCTGGCCAAACTTATTTTCAGCCTGTTTGATAAGATCTTCAACATCTTCCTGCTTGGAAATATCCGTTTGAACAGAAAGCACGTTGTCATTGCCTTGATCTTTGATTTGCTGTTCGGTTTCAGCTAATTTCTCCGTCCGTCTAGCAGCCAGCACGACATTTGCACCTTCACTAGCAAATTCAACCGCAATCGCAGCTCCAATTCCGCTGCTTGCTCCGGTGACGATGGCTGTTTTTCCAGTTAGTTGTTTCAATGGAATGACCTCCTTTAGAAAATCGTAACTAAAATTTACTCTATCATACTTCAATTTTGGTGTCCGCGTCCGTAATTTACGCCCTAAACTGATCCAACCGCTCAAAATATTCATGTAAAAAGTCATAGAAGAGTTGCTCGGTCGGTAAGAGTTGTCGTTGTGTCGGGATTATGACACCAACCGGGCGGTGAATGACCGGGTCATTGATTCGAACGGCGGCCGCTGTTCGTGGAATGTTATCGATTAACGTCATCTCTGGCATAAGGGCAACACCTAGTCCTGCTGAAACCAATCCTTTCAGCGCGTCGATATCTGTTCCTTCGAATGCAATTTCAGGTTCAAAGCCTGCATTCCGGCAGGAGTCTAAAACAAGCTGATGAAACATATAGCTTTCAGGCAAAATACAAAATGGATCGTCTTTTAGCTCCAATAAGGAAATTTCCTTTTTCTTCGCTAGAGGGTGGTGAAGCGGCAGTAAGGCGACAATTTCTTCTCGAAAAAGGGTCCGGCTTTTGATTTGCGAATCTTGTTCGTCATTCGGAATCGGTGAGGTGATCGCCATATTGTAATCACCTTTTTTGACGCCTCCGATCAAGTCGTGAAAAAGGGCGTTGTTCATTTCAAATTTCGCTTCTGGGTATTTTTTTCGAAACGAATAGATAATTGAAGGGAGCGTATGTGCCGCCAGACTGATCGGAAATGCGATTCGGACGGTTCCCGAATGTGGGTTCAGTGATTCTTTTATTTCCCTCTTGGACTCTTCTGCTAAATTATAAATTTGTGTGGCGCGCTCCAAGAAAATTTGTCCTGTCGGTGTCAAGCGAACATTCCGACCCTCTCGGATAAATAATTTTACCCCAAGCTCTTCTTCTAAATTATAAATCGAGCGACTGACAGAAGATTGCGAGACGTGCAATTCTTCTGCTGCATCAGTCATATGCTCTCGTTTAGCTACTTCCATAAAATATTCCAGTTGTCTAAATTCCATCATTTACCTCCATTCATGCATTTAATGCATAGGTTTGATGTAATTGTTATATTGAAACGATTATTTGATTCATTATAAGATAGATAAAAGAGAAAGTCTATCACGTGAGGGGTTGTTCTATGTCTATCAGTCAATTGAAAGAAGTGAAGACGAATCAAGTAAATGAATATATAAAAAATGTTTATAAAAAAGTTGAAGAGCGTAATGAAGGCGAATACGAATTTTTGCAAGCTGTTAGAGAGATTTTTGATACGATTAAACCGGTTTTATATGATAATCCCGTTTATATGAAGCTAAATATTTTGGAGCGTATTGTTGAACCGGATCGGATGATTTCGTTCAAAGTGCCTTGGGTCGATGATGAAGGCTATGTTCAAGTAAATCGTGGATTCAGAGTTCAATTTAATAACTTGCTCGGACCATATAAAGGTGGCCTACGTTTTCATCCGACGGTTAACTCCAGTATCGTGAAATTTCTAGGCTTTGAACAAATTTTTAAAAATGCGTTAACCGGACAGTCGATCGGCGGCGGAAAAGGAGGGGCTGACTTTGATCCGAAAGGGAAGTCAGATCTCGAAATTATGCGTTTTTGTCGCAGCTTCATGACTGAATTAAGCCGTCATATAGGACCAAACGTCGATGTACCTGCAGGGGATATCGGTGTTGGCGAACAAGAGATTGGTTATTTGTTTGGTCAGTACCGAAAAATGCGCAATAGTTTCGAACCAGGTGTATTGACAGGTAAGCCAATCGCATTTGGTGGAAGTTTAGGAAGAAAAGAAGCAACTGGCTATGGCACCGTCTATTTTGTAAAAGAAATGCTTGAAGACAGTAATTATAGCTTTCAAGGTGCAAAAGTCGTTGTATCTGGTTCAGGAAATGTTGCTTTGTATGCAATGGAAAAAGCGACTGAACTTGGTGCGACGGTTGTTGCATGTAGTGATTCATCTGGCTGCATTTATGATGAAAACGGCTTGGATATCGAATTTTTAAAGCAAATTAAAGAAGATGAAAAAGAGCGTGTTCAGCATTATACAACCGTCTATTCAAAAGCGAAGTATGTAGAAGGTTGCGAAAATATTTGGTCTTTTCCTTGTGATATTGCATTGCCGTGCGCCACTCAAAATGAACTTGATATGGACGCTGCGAAAGCTTTAGTGAAAAATAATGTGAAAGCAGTAGGGGAAGGCGCGAATATGCCTTGTACGTATGATGCGGTAAACTATTTACTGGAAAATGACGTATTGATGGCTCCAGCAAAGGCGGCCAATGCGGGCGGTGTTGCTGTATCAGCTTTAGAAATGGCTCAGAATAATATGCGGACACATTTGACGAAAGAAGAAGTCGATGCTCGTCTGCAACAAATTATGAAAAATATTTATGCGGAAAGCATAGAAGCCGCGAAAAAATATGATGATTCAGATAACCTTGTCGTCGGAGCGAATATCGCAAGCTTTATAAAAGTAGCCGATGCGATTGTTGCACAAGGTGTATAAGTTTTTAATAAAATGAACGCCAATCAAGAGCGACCTTGCTCCTCGTTGGCGTTCTTCTTTTATTCCTTAATGCATGTAATTATGCAAATAGCGTTCTTTTCTTACGCGTTCCCATTTCTCTTCATATAATTTTTTCTTTTTCTGTTGGTTCGTTTTATCGAAAAATTTAATTGTATCACCGAGTGCACTTTCTAATAGTCGAGGTTCATTGACTTCTTCTAACACAGCAATGGCTTTTTCGTACGTCTTTCCAGCAGCTTTTTGGTCAGGATGGTCTTTATTTTCTAAACTATATGCATATTGCATGAGTACCATTCCGTAGTCTCTTTTCGGATACGTTACTAATTGACGTAACTGCGCCATTGCTTTTTCATAAAATGGAACGGCTTCACCCCACTTAGCTTGGCTGAAATAGGTGTATGCTATTTCAACATAGGCTTCAATGAAAATACCTTTGTCTTGAATGGATGAGTTTTCCAGCAGCTCAATGGCCTCATTCAAATACGAAACGGCTTCCTTATATTCATTCCTCGTTGAAGAAATTTTCCCTAAACTAATCAAACTGTCAATTTTGTATTGAATAAATTCGTCATTCGCCAATTCGACGACTTGTTTGAAATAATGTACGGCTTCATCATTTTGCTTTTTGATTGAATGCAAGTTTCCGAGTTTGATCATTTGGTAAAGCACTAAGTCATATTCTTCATCATGATTTGGGTCTAGCTGTTCCAGTGCAATCGTGTAGTACTTGATTGCTCGACCGAACTTTTGTAACTTTTCTTCAGACTCAGCAAGCAGTAAGTAGGCTTGCGATTTTTTGTTGTCGTCTACGTCTTCTTCTTTGTCAAATCGTTTAACCGCTTCTGACATGATTCGTCTGGCAAGCTTATAATCACTTAAAAAAGCGATGTGACTATAAAGCAAGAGGTCATCAATCGTCGGTTTTTCTAGCTCCTCAAACAGCCCTTGAATGATCGCCGCACCTTGTTTTTGCTCGCCGACTTGTGAGTAACTGATTGCATTAATGAGTGATAGAACATGAACCAATTCGCTGTTTTCTTGGTATTTTTCTTGAAGCGGATCGATTTTGCTCAAAAGACTCCGAAAATTTGCTTTCTTAAACTCATCTTTAATGTCTTCTAGATCTTCCTTGTTTGTTTCCGTGATCAGTGGTTGAAGTTGTGCATCAATATCAAAAATATCCATAACGATTGTCACCTCGATTGTTCTTCTATGAATAGTTTATCAGTGGTACGGCAAAGAATGAAGTGATGTTCATTGGCTTGTTGGATGACTTGGTTCTCGCGGCCTTTTGGAAATGCCTGTCAGAAAAGAGGTCGCGGCCATTTCAGATAAAGATACTAGAAAATGTCCTTGAGAACAATGTCCAACTTTGCTATTCATTCTGTCATATGCTACAATACATATATGAGCATATAATCATATAATATACATTACAAACAATTCATACCGGGAAATGGAGTAGTATATATGGAAAGCAAGCAAAACACAGATGATTTAACCGTCATTGATGAAGAAACGTTATTTGTCGTTTCGCAAACGTTCAAGGCGCTCAGTGACCCGACGCGGATTCGCATTCTCTATTTGTTATATCAAAAAGAATGTTCGGTCAACGAAATTGCCGAAACTTTACAGCTGAAACAGACAACGGTATCTCATCAGCTGCGGTTTTTGAAAAATCTTCGGTTGGTCAAATTCCGCCGCGAAGGTACAACGATTTTTTATTCACCGGATGATGAACATGTGATGAATACTTTAAAGGAATCAATTAATCATGCTAGTCATATGTAATTGCTTGTTTTTGAGGGAAAATATCAGCAGTGCAGGTAGTAGGGGGTACGCAAGTGGGACACGATCATGATCATTCACATTCAGCCAATAAAAAATCATTAATAATCAGCTTTATACTGATTACTGCATTCATGGTTGTTGAAGTCATTGGGGGGTTATTGACCAATAGTTTGGCATTGCTTGCGGATGCGGGGCATATGCTCAGTGACGCCATTTCACTGGGAGTTGCGTTCTTGGCATTTACGCTTGGTGAACGATCGGCCAATTACAGCAAGACGTACGGATATAAACGATTTGAAATATTAGCGGCGGTATTTAATGGTGTTACATTAATTTTGATTGCCGGATTTATTTTTTATGAGGCTTATCAGCGATTTACTGACCCACCTGAAGTTGCTTCGACGGGCATGTTGGTCATTGCCACGATTGGACTCATCGTCAATTTGATTGTAGCCTGGATTTTAATGAAAGGGGATACGGAGGAAAATCTGAACCTGCGGGCAGCTTTTTTGCATGTGTTGGGTGATTTATTAGGGTCTGTCGGTGCCATTGTGGCAGCCTTACTCATTCTATTCTTCGGTTGGGGATGGGCAGATCCGCTCGCGAGTGTGCTGGTAGCATTGTTGATTTTAATTAGCGGTTATCGTGTCACGAAAGATTCGTTTCATGTGTTGATGGAAGGCACGCCGAAGAACGTTGACTTGGAAGAGATCATTCAAACGATTGAGGATGTCCAAGGTGTTCATTCGATTCATGATTTACATGTTTGGAGTATTACGAGTGGCCAGAACGCACTGTCCTGTCATGCGGTTGTTGATAATGAGTTGTCTATTATTGAGTGCCAGAGTATTTTGAGCAAAATCGAATCTGTATTAGATGAAAAAGGCATCGGTCACGTGACGATCCAGCTTGAAAGTGACGATCATGGGCATGGACATTCATTAATTTGTCAGTATGATCAGAAAATATAATTAGCGGGTATTTGTTGATTTTCTTATGAAGAACTCATTTAAAAAACCGGCAGCTACCCCAAGAAAAACAGGGAAGAGACTCACTTCTGTGTAGTTCCATGAAAGTTTGAAGGAAAAATAATCGATTTGAAAGAGTGAACCAATGCCATATAGGACAATCATGGTGCCAAGTGCGACAGTTAACGGAATCCAAAAAGGTTTTTTCATTGAAATACCTCCTTTGTTATAGTGTAGTTGATGTCCGGATAGAATGAAATAGCGACCATCATGTATAACCCCACAAATGTCCAGAATTTGTGGGGTTTTTTAGTATTATCTATGTCTAATGTTCTTTACTGAACCTCAATATACATCTCGCCAAGTAATTCTATTTTGTTGTACTGGTTGGCATCCAATTCTTCTTCTAGGAAGTTTGTAACCTCATCTTGATCTAGGTCATACATGACTTCGATTTCTTTAGAAAATAGAAGCTTTTCTTCATCAAAAAGTTCACTAAGTTTCGGTTGCTATTTCGGCTCCAGTTCTTCTTTTCCTAAAATTTGCTTCAGTCCTTGAATATAAAAATCAAGTGGCCGTCCGCCGACGATTTTAACGCCTTTCTTTTCCTCATTGACCATCAAAATGGTTGGAAATCCCATTGCACCAAGGTTTCTTGCTTGTTGAAAATCTTCGTTCAATAGCTTTTGTCCATTGGGCGCTTCCGCTTGTGCAACGATTTGTTCACCTTCAAGCCCCATATCATCAACGATTTTTTCAAGTTCATTTTGGTCAGAAATATTTCTGTTGAATGGGATCCAGATGGAATTGCAGGAGGTTGTTTACAAAATATCGCCCAATGAGATGACGATAAATTTGCAGAATGAAAGCAATGAAGCTTATCGATATGGTTCATTTTATCGTGTGGAAACCATGCAGGATGGTAAGTGGTATATGGTCAATTATCCTGAAAATACGTTTGAGAAATTCCCTTATTTCAATGATATGGGTTATACACTAGATCCAAAAGAAATGGTGACGCAACAATTTTCCATAGAGACTTACGGGTTATACTTACCAGCTGGGAATTATCGTTTAACCAAAACGTTTTTGAGCCCCTTTTCAGCAGGCAATGAGATTACTCTTTCTGTTCCTTTTGAAGTGATTGGAGAGAATTAAAGAAGTTCATTTTCATTATCAACGCTCATTGTTCAACAAACTGTCCTCTTTTTCAATGGTTTCACTATCGACGCTGGTGTACAATAGGAACGGATGATGAGTGGATAGAAGTCAGGTGATTACCATAAAAACTTTAAAGAAATTTATTTTTGCCGTATTAGGATTGCTATCATTTGGGTTGGGCGTAATGGGCGTCATTATGCCTGTTATTCCAGGCCTTCCATTTTTCTTGTTTGCCTCCTACTGCTTTTTGAAGAGTTCGGAGCGATTGGAGAAATGGTTTAAAGGGACCACGTATTATGAAAATTACGTCGTTCGTTTTCGAGAAAATAGGGGGATGACCAAAAAGGAAAAGATACGGATTAACGTTGTTGCCGATTTTTTTATTATTTTTTCATTAATTATTGTGGATATTTGGGCAGTCCGTGCAATCATTATCATCTTGGCTATTATCAAATATTATTATTTTATCCGAAAGATTCCGACACTACCACCTGAAGGGAATCAGGGTCAATAGTGTACGAAACGTTCTTTTACGAAACAGTCGATGTGCTATAATGTGCATGAATCATGTAAATAAACAAGCAACTAGGTGAATATTTTGACTACAAAACGTATCTTACCGATATTATTTTCAATTATGTTTCTCGTCATGCTCGGGTTTGGAATCATCATTCCCGTGCTGCCTTATTATGCAGAAGAATTAGGTGCGACTGCTACCGAACTAGGTTTGCTGATGGCAGTTTATTCATTCATGCAGTTTATCTTTGCGCCGATGTGGGGACGAATTTCCGATCGAATTGGCCGGAAGCCGGTGATCATGATCGGTATCTTTGGGTTATCATTATCCTTCTTCCTGCTAGCGTTCTCTTCACATTTATGGATGCTTTTCGTTGCGAGAATTGTCGGTGGATTTTTATCTGCTGCCAATATGCCGACGGTGATGGCTTATGTAGCGGATGTGACGTCTGAAGAAGATCGCGGAAAAGGGATGGGAATTATTGGTGCGGCGACAGGACTTGGCTTTATTTTTGGCCCGGCTGTCGGAGGAATTTTTTCAAAAATTAGCTTGGAAGCGCCATTTTACATAGCGGGAACTTTATCGTTTTTAACGATGATTTTTGTTTTCTTCATTTTGAAAGAATCGATTCAATTGGCTGATCGAAAGCAGCGTATGAAGAAGCGGAAGCGGGCGTTTGGACAAGCATTGAAAAGTCCAATGGCCATGCTTTACTTTTTGCAATTTTTCATATCCGTATCGTTATCCGGACTGGAAGCGACTTTCGCCTATTTTGCAGCGGAGCGAGCAGGGTTGAATGCCGTTTCGATGGGTTATGTGTTCATGATCATGGGACTGGCGAGTGCTGCGGTGCAAGGATCGATGGGTGTTTTGACGAAGAAATTCGGTGAAATCAAAGTCATTCAAATGGGAATTGCTGTGTCAGCCGCAGGATTGGGATTGATTTTGTTGACGGAAAACTTCTTGACTGCTGCCGTTTTCTTAACGATTTTTGGTGTCGGAAATGGTGTTATTCGTCCAAGTGTTTCTTCCTTGTTGACAAAGCAAGCGAAATCCGGCCACGGGGAAGTCACCGGTTATTTATCTTCTTTCGGGTCTTTAGGAAGAATCGTCGGCCCGGTACTCGGTGGAACGCTTTACATGGTATGGATTGGTTTACCGTATGTGTCGGGAATCTTTTTGTCGGCTGTCGCATTTGGCTTGTTCATGATATATGTAAAAAAGAATAGACTAGCTATTGGATGACAAACTCAGGGGAATGGATACCTGGGTTTGTTTTTCTATACATTTGTTTAATTCCATTATGAAAATATATTAGACTGGATTGTTAAGATATGTATCCGTTGCTCATGGATATGTGACCTGGTTAAAGATATATGCTCCCCAAATGAAATAACCATTTCATTTTTCGGGTAATGTGAAAGCAGAGGAGGAATAAAGATGAAGTATGTGATTATCGGTGGCGTTGCGGCTGGTATGAGTGCGGCAATGGAGATTTACCGGACGGATGAAACAGCAGAGATTACTGTTCTTGAACGAGGAGAGGACTATTCTTATGGGCAATGTGGGTTGCCTTATGTAATCGATGGCGTCATTCCTGAGCTAGAGGACGTTGTTGCCAGGCGTGTAGGAACGTTCCGTGAAAAATATGGAATGGATGCACGTACGAAAACGGAAGTGACGAATATCAATGCGAAGGATCAAATCGTCTATGGAATTGACCTGAAGACGGGAGAAGGATTTGAGGTTCCTTACGATAAACTATTGATTGCAACTGGTTCGGACCCGATTGTTCCGGATTGGGAAGGCACTGATTTAGATGGTATTCATACATTGAAAACGTTGACCGATACGGAAGGAATCATGAAAGATCTGGATGAGAGCATCAAGCATGTGACCATTGTCGGCGGTGGTTATATTGGCCTTGAGATGGCCGAGAGCTTTAAAACGTTGGGAAAAGAAGTGACGTTGATTCAGCGAGGCAAGCAGGTTGCACCGATTTTTGATTCGGACATGGCTGAATTAATTCATGAAGAAGCCGACCGGAAAAACATTGACCTGAAGCTAGGCGAGTCCGTCGTTGGATTTTCTGGGGATGAACGTGTTAATACAGTGAAAACGGATAAAAATGAGTATTCGACCGATCTCGTTTTATTGGCCATTGGTGTCTTGGCGAACACACAGTTTTTACAAGGAACCGGTATTCACTTAAATCCAAGAGGAGCCGTTCTAGTAAACCCTTATATGCAAACATCTCTTAAAAACATCTATGCAGCAGGCGATTGTGCGACGGATTTTCACCGGGTGAAACAAGTGAATGACCATATTCCGCTCGGTACGACTTCCAACAAACAAGGTCGGATTGCCGGAGCAAATATGGCAGGAAATCCACTTCAGTTCAAAGGTATCTTGGGTACGTCCATCATTAAATTCTTTGATTTAACTTTGGGGCGAACCGGCTTATCCGAACGTGAAGCCAAGCAGTTAAATTTTCCCTATGAAGTTCAAACGACCAAAGCAAACTCGCATGCCGGTTATTATCCTGGCGGTGAGACTCTTCACTTGAAACTGATTTATCATCGAGATTCGAGAAAACTTCTCGGTGGTCAGATTATTGGCAAGAAAGGCGTAGATAAACGCTTGGACGTTTTAGCAATGGCACTCCATCATGAGATGACTGTTCATGACTTGGTGGATGTCGATCTTTCTTATGCACCTCCGTATAACGGAGTTTGGGATCCGCTCCAGCAAATGGGACGGAAAGCGTAAGCTGTTTCTTTCGACAGAGGAAGATCCTTTCGTTACGATAAATATAGAAGAACAGTAGAGGAGTGATTGGGTGAAAGTACTCGTAGTTGGTGCCAATGGGCAAATTGGTAAGCATTTAGTTTCGTTTATTCAAGAAACAGATAAATTGCAGGCAAAAGCAATGATCCGGAAAGAGGAGCAAGCGTCCTATTTTACCGAGTTGGGTGCAGAAACGGCAGTGGTGAACTTAGAAGGTGAAATCGAGGACATTGCGGAAGCGGCAAAAGATGTAGATGCTGTTGTATTCACAGCAGGATCTGGACCGAAAACCGGTAAAGATAAAACAATTATGGTCGATTTGGACGGTGCAGTTAAAACGATTGAAGCGACGAAAAAAGCGGGTGTGAAACGATTTGTGATGGTTAGCTCGTTTGACACAACTCGCCAAGCAATTCAGGAAGCACCTGAATCCTTTGCACCATATGTGGCGGCGAAGCACTATGCGGATGAATGGCTGAAAGCGACCGATCTCGACTACACCGTCGTTCATCCCGGCGGACTTACGAATGATGAAGGAACGGGAAAAGTAACCGTCAGCATGAGTGGAGAGATGGGGCAGGTTCCTCGTGAAGACGTCGCCCGCGCTATACTCGTCACATTAGAAAATGATTCAACAATCGGAAAAGAGTTTCAAGTCATTGGCGGAGATACGCCCGTGGAAGAAGCGGTGAAGAATTTTTAATTGAAATAAGGAGCGCTTGGATTTTGAGAATCCAAGCGTTTCATTTTATTTGGAGTGGTTGTTTCGAGTTTATCGACAGTCAGCCGTCGTCTATCAACAGTTAGGCAGCGTCTATCAACAGTTAGGCAGCGTCTATCAACAGTAAGGGAGCGTTTATCGACAGTTAGCCGTCGTCTATCAACAGTAAGGGAGCGTTTATCGACAGTTAGCCGTCTTCTATCAACAGTTAGGTAGCGTCTATCGACAGTCAGCCGTCGTCTATCAACAGTAAGGGAGCGTTTATCGACAGTTAGTTGTCGTCTATCAACAGTAAGGGAGCGTTTATCAGCAGTTAGCACACAAACTCCAACAGTCAGCATGGAAACTTCATCAGTTAGCGCATGAACTTCAGCAGTCAGCGCGTAAACTTCAGCAGTCAGCACACGAACTTCAGCAGTCAGCATGGAAACTTCATCAGTTAGCGCATGAACTTCAGCAGTCAGCGCGTAAACTTCAGCGGTCAGCACACGAACTTCAGCAGTCAGCGCGCAAACTTCAACAGTCAGCTACCAACCCCATGCCCCCAAAACCTACTGAACATTCATCACTTCAATCAATTCCATAATCTCTTGATTATCGCCAACCTCAACGTAAATTTCCTCTGTATTGTCGATGATTTCTTGATAAAATTCTTCTCCGGCAGGGTACTGACCATCCCATCGTAAAGGAACGTTGTATATATTGATTGTTCCATCTCCATTTCCGCTATACGTAACTGACCCAGCAACAAGGCGTGCGCCTGATAATTGGATGACGTCTTCTGGATAACTGGCGCTTGTTTCATCATTTGGGTTCAGTGGTGTGCCGGCTGGAATATGGCGAACATTTAATGAATCAACGTCTTTTAATTCGCCGTGCTGCAGCCATACTCTTGCGTATTCAACTTTTTCGCTTGGGTAGTCAACGAGTGGGTCGGCCAGTTCGACAATTTCTGAGTCTTCTTCTTTTGTTTCAGATGTATTGACAACTTCTTGTTCCACTTCTTCGGATTCCTCGGTAGAATCACTTAAAACTTCAGTGTCTTCCGCCGATTTTTCTTGCGACTCTTGGTCATCGGATGATTGACATGCCGATACAAAAAGTAAAAAACATATTATTAATATAAATCGTATATGTTTCATGGTTAAATCTCCATTCATAATTCGGTTATTTTAGGTTAAGTCCGTAAAGACCTTTATTGATAAAATCATTGATGAGTTGAGACATCTCTTTAGGACTCCGATCCATATTGTTGTATAGCCATAGTTTCATCATTTGGATACTGCCATTCACAATAAAGGAGCTAATATATTCAGAAATGCTCGGGTCAATGTTTTTTGCGGTCATTCCTTCATTCAGTATAAACCGATAAGCAACCGATGTCACCTTTCGTTGGAAAGTTGAATCTCCCTCATAACTTAATAACGTTTTGCAGTCATCTGCCCTAGACGCAAGATAGTCTAGCAGTCTTTCGGTCATTTCCTTTGCTTCTTCATCCGTATCAAAATTGACCGAGTTTAAATATTTTTCCATGTCATGGATTAATTCGCTTTCAATTTGTTCGACTAAATCATATTGATCGGAATAATGGGTGTAAAATGTGGAGCGATTAATGTCTGCTCGCTCACATATTTCTTTGACCGTCACATTCGAAATTGGTTTTTCTTTTAATAACTCCATTAAGCTATCTTTCAGTACCATCCGTGTATATTTTTTTCTCCGGTCTAGTTTTTTGTTCAATTTCATTCACCTACTTTGTGAAAATTTTATGGATATCCAACACTTAAATGTTCAAGTGTTGGTTTTTAGACGTGCTTTACAATACTGTATGTTGTATATCCAACACGGTGTCTATATAATGATATAGTGGAATTTTGTTTGACGCAAGAGAGGGTGCAGGGTAATAGATATTGCAGCTAAGATTATCAAATATAAAAAATCAATTGTTATAACATTTATGGTGCTAATGATTTTAAGTGCCATTGCACAAATTGGGGTCTCCGTGAATTACAACGTAGCGGATTATTTACCAGAGGATGCCCAATCGACAGAAGCAATGGATATTATGGATGAAGAATTCGATGGAGCCGTTCCGAATACGCGTGTGATGATGAAAGACATGACGATTCAGGAGGCACTTCGATTTAAAGAAGAGTTAGCTGCCATTGATGGTGTGTCAGACGTCACTTGGCTGGATGACGCGGTCGATTTGAAGACACCGATCGAAATGGCGGATGAAGAAACCGTTGAATCGTACTATCAAAACGGGAATGCGCTCTTCAATTTCACGATTCGTGAAGGCGATGAAGTAGCAGTAACCGATGAAGTGTATGAATTGATCGGTGAGGAAAATGCCATGGCGGGTGAAGCGCTCGATACAGCGACCCAGCAAAAAATGGCGTTGACCGAAACGCTATATGCGGCGGCATTACTGATTCCGATTATTATCATCATCTTAATTTTATCAACGAATTCATGGGCGGAACCTATTTTCTTCCTGACCGCCATTGGTGTGTCGGTTCTCATCAATATGGGGACGAATATTTTCACCGGGGAAATTTCATTTGTGACCTCGTCCGTCGCGCCGATTCTGCAGCTCGCCGTTTCGCTCGATTATGCGATTTTCCTACTGCATAGTTTTGGTGATTACCGAAAAAACGTAGCAGATCCGAAAGAAGCGATGATTCTTGCGATGAAGAGGTCATTCCCAGCAATCATTGCGAGTGCTTCAACAACGTTCTTCGGGTTTATCGCGTTGATGTTCATGAATTTTGAAATTGGCTCTGATTTAGGATTCAGTTTAGTAAAAGGGATTCTCTTAAGCTTTATCAGTGTTATGGTCTTTTTACCAGCTATGACCATCATGTTTTATAAATGGATTGATAAAACGCAGCATAAACCGATCATTCCGGAATTCAAGCGTGTGGGCAAATGGGTCATGAAGTTCAAGGTTCCAAGCTTACTGATTGTGTTCGCGTTAATCGTTCCGGCATTTTTGGCTCAAAGTGAAACGAATTTCATTTATGGAATTGGTGAGCAGCCTGAAAACACGAGAGCTGGAGCGGATGTTGCAGAAATCGAGAACGAATTCGGGAAGAACACGCAAATGGTTCTGCTCGTTCCTCGAGGAGATATTGCGAAAGAGGAGCAACTTGTTCACGAATTGGAAGGCATGGAACATGTGACGAGTGTCATCTCCTACGTCAATACGGTGGATGCAGCGATTCCGCCTGAATACTTGGATGAATCGGCAACCGAGCAATTTTATTCGGAAAATTATAGTCGGATCATTTTGCAGACGAACACGGATACGGAGGGTGAAACAGCCTTTCATGTCGTCGAACAGGTTCAAGATACGGCGAAAAGTTATTACCCGGATGAGCAGATCTATTCACTCGGTGAAACTGTCACCTTGTATGACATGAAAAACGTCGTCCAGCGAGACAATACCGTCGTGAATATATTGACGGTCGTGACGATTGCGATTGTCCTGTTGGTGACGTTCAAATCCATTACGTACCCAGTGATTTTGTTACTGACGATTCAATCGGCGGTTTGGATTAATCTTGCTGTTCCGTATTTCACCGATTCAGCACTCGTTTTTGTCGGCTATTTAATTGTCAGTACGGTTCAGCTGGCAGCTACGGTTGATTACGCGATTTTATTTACGGAAAATTACACGGAAAACCGAAAAGAAATGTCAGCGTTGAAGGCAATCAAGAAAACGGTCGATGAAAAGATATTTGCTGTCGCTATCTCGGCTTCCATCTTATCAAGTGTTGGCTTCATTTTATGGCTGACATCAACAAATCCAATTGTATCATCGATTGGCTTGTTGCTTGGGCGAGGCGCCTTGTTAGCGTTCATCATGGTTGTCTTTTTCCTACCTGCGATGTTGATGGTATTTGATAAGGTGATTGGTAAAACAACGTGGAAATCGAATTTTTATAAGGAGAAATGATGCATGAAACAAATAAAAAAGATTCTCTTTTTGCTCACGATTGTTGTGTTGCTCGCGTCGACTGTGCTTACGACTGTTTCCGCAAACGTAAGTAATGACAAATCAAAACAAGAAAACGAGCGGGAAAAAACAGGTGAAATGTCAGGGAAGGATGAAGTGATTTACGCAACATTATCCCCGACTGGCGAACAACAAGAACTATACGTCGTCAATCGTTTCGACATTGTTAAAGAAGGAACGATTGTGGACTATGGTGACTATACGAGTGTGAGAAATTTGACCGATATGACAGAGGTCACTTTGGATGGTAACAAAGTCGAATTCTCGGCGACTGATGAAAAATTTTATTATCAAGGAAATATGGAAAAAACTGAACTACCTTGGAATATCGATGTAACGTATTATTTAGATGGGGAAAAAATCTCACCGGAACAATTGGCTGGAAAAGAAGGAACAATTAAGATTGAAGTAGACGCCAAAGCTAATGGCGAACATGGAAAAACGTTTTTCAATAATTATATGTTGCAAGTGACGTTACCTTTTGATTCAGAAACCTTCTCCAATATCCAGGCGCCAGACGGAATGGTGGCCAACGCAGGAAAAACACAACAAATTACGTTTACGTTAATGCCTGAAAAAGAAAAAACATTTACGGTAGAAGCGGACACGGATAACTTTGAATTCGACGGCATTGAAATATCCGGCGTTCCATCTTCTATGTCCATTGAAGATCCTGAGACGGATGAGATGACAGGAGATATCCGTACCTTGTCCGATGCCATTGCCGATTTGAACACAGGTGTCAGTGATTTAGTTGTTGGCGTCAGAGAAATGAACGATGGTGCATCTGAATTGGTGAACGGTTCCGCTCAATATCGCGGTGGTATTGCTGAACTCGACGGGTCATCCAGTGAGTTAATCGGCGGCTCAAAAGAAATTGAAAATGCACTACAATCGATGAACGGCTCATTAAGCGATGTCGATGTCGATACGAGCCAGCAGGATCAATTGGTTGAAGGACTTAAACAGTTATCCGCTGGGTTAAAAGAGATGAAAGACGGACTACAAAAGCTGAAAGACAACTACTCTACTGCTTACCAGGCGTTAGATGGAGCAATGAATGGAATTCCATCTAATTTAACAAAAGAAGAATTAAATGGACTACAAGGAATGAAGGCTCCTCAATTTACTGAAAAAGAAATGCAAGCTTTACAAGAAGCAGGCATTGAACAAGAGACGTTACAAAAGTTACAAAATGTCCAATCAAGTATGGAGCAAGTTTCATCGACGATTGGTAAATTAGCAACAGTTTATGAAAAAGCACAAGTCGCAAAAGGCACTTATTTTGGAACTCAAGACAAACCAGGTGCAAAAGCAGCTCTCGGTGCAGTAGTCGGTTCATTAGAAGAAACAATTGCAGGATTAAATGAAATGACTGCCAACGTCGATACGATGGCGAGTGAGATTTCATCTGTGTCTAATGGCATGGAAGGCTTGCAACAATTAAAAGATGGAATTGCCAGTTTAACGAAAGAATATGGCTCCTTCCATACCGGCCTTGCTGAATACACGAACGGTGTGAAAGAACTTTCGAATTCTTATTCTGACATTCATGCTGGAATCAATGAATTCGATCACGGTGTCAGCGAATTGGAAGAAGGTGTCGTTGAATTAAAAGACGGCACACAAGAGCTTCATGATTCAACAAAAGATATGCCACAAGAGATGACCGAAGAAATCGATGAGATGATCTCACAATATGATAAATCAGATTTCGATTCCGTTTCGTTTGTTTCTGAAAAAAATGAACAAGTGGATCACGTCCAATTTGTCATCCAAACAAAAAGCATTGAAGTGGATGAATCTAAAGAGGAAGAGCCAGAGAAAGAAGAAAAGAGTAGTTTTTGGGAAAAATTCAAAGCATTGTTTTCTTAAAAAAGACAGAAGCTTCTCCTAGATCGGAGAGCTTCTGTTTTTATGTAATAGAAGAGAGAAATCATTTCAAGATGTGCGTGCGATTGGTATAATAGGCAACAGAACATGTAACATAAATCCCAAGGTTCAATTGACAATTGAAGGAGAACAAAATGATTTCACGAAAAATCGTATCAGCGTCCATATCTAGCTCAATATTTGCAGTTCTATTAGGTCTCATCATGCCCAATCCGTTTGGAGACAACCCCTCATCAATAACAGATTATTTATATGCCTTTACATTAAGCACACCGATTTATCTAATGTATAGCTTTCCTGTGATTTTAACTTACGGCGTGCTAGCTTCTATTATTAGTGATAAATTGAGTCAATTTTTTGCAAAGAAAATGAAAGATGATCAAATTGAAACGATCTTATCGGGAATTTTACATGTCTTGTTCGGTCTTATTTTATTATTCTATAGTTTAGGTGCGTCGATTTTATTTTTTGTTACTGACCGTATACTCTTGAGCAAAAATAAGGAATATAAATCATTGCAAGCGATAAAAAGCTTTGCCTTTCCGTTTGGTGTTTGGTTAGTTTTTGTGGGAATTGTTTATATAGAACATATCGTAACGAAATAAAAGGTTGGGGAAGATATCATTCCCCAACCTTTTTACATTGTTATTGCCAAAGCTTCCATGGATACTCATAAGGAGGTGTGGAAGTGAATTCCATGGCTTCTTTAGTCGTTGGGTGCTCCAACACTAATTTATTTGACCAAAGAGCAATTTGCTGTCCTGGTTTATTGACGCGTTGCCCATATTTCTGGTCTCCGTAAAGCGGAAATCCGCGTGACGAAAGCTGCACACGTATCTGATGTGGTCTTCCAGTTTGAAGTTTCACGGATAACAATGAGAATCCTTTCTTTTCACTGGCCACTTCATAATGGAGAATTGCTTTTTTAGCTTCCTTTTCGTTCGGATTCGCTGTGCGTACGATATTTTTTCGATGATCTTTCACTAAATAATCTTCCAATTGATCTTTTGCTTTTGATGGAACACCGTGCACGACGGCAAGATAAGTTCGTTCAATCGCTTTTCTTCGGAGCTGATCGGATAGGCGAGAAGCGGCTTTTGAAGTTTTGGCGAAAACCATTGCCCCTCCAACTGGACGATCTAGTCGGTGAACGAGAGCCAAAAACACATTACCTGGCTTCTTATGGCGGATTTTAATGTCTTCTTTTAGCAACGTCAATAAATCTTTATCTTTCGATTGATCTTCCTGAACCGGAATATTGACCGGTTTTTCGACAACTAATAAATGATTATCTTCATATAAAATAGGTACGTTCATTATTGTGCTCCTTTACGGATTGAGATGTGGGTTCATTATCTCAAACCAATTGAAAAATGAAAAGCTATTCTCATCCACCCAAGAACCGATAAACTTATGTTACATTTATAATTATGTAAATGAAAAAGGTTGGTATTACGATGTATTTAATAGTAGCTCTTCTAATAGGATTTACGGGAGCATTTTTAGTTTATAAACGACAAGTACAACTAAATATTACAACATTAGCTGGTGCACCGATTATGGCAACGGGTATTGTCATTATTAGTGTGTTCAATCATGTTGTTCAATATGATTGGATTGAATTAACATTATTTATCTTCTTTTTAGTTAGTTTACTTTTACTCGTTCTCTATCTGATCAATGAGATGAAACAAGGCTTATTCTATGAGCGACATTTAGAAAGCCCCATAACGAGTTTTGGTATCGGTACATGGATTGCATCGATTTCACTTGGGAATGTGCTTATTTCCGTTTATCAATCGAATGCCATTACTATTGTTTTCTACTCTTTAAATATTGGACTTTTATGGACAGGTTATATCACATGGTTGTTTAGAAATTATTCAATTATTTTAAATCGTTTCAATGAATACATAGATAAGTTTCAAGGTGGTCTATTATTATCTACTGTAGGTACCCAATCAGTTGTTATATCGGGATATTTTGTTTTTGAAGAACAGTTTCCTGCGCCACTTGCACGAACACTGATTTGGTTTGGTTTATTGCTCTATATAGGTAATCTCATTTTAATTCTATATCGATATGTAAAATTGCCTATCAGAGAAATAATCGATCATTGGACGAATTCAAACTGTATTATTCATGGAGCACTATCCATCACAGGCGTTGCTATAAGTTTTGCTTATCCAGAGATTTCTTTACTACATTATTTTGTATGGGGATTAGCATTGTTTTTCTTTATCCTAGTTGAGTGGATCGAATTGTTACGTGGATTTTCCCGTTATCGGAAATATGGTTGGAATGAAGGGTTCATGGTTTATTCGCCAAGTCAATGGTCACGGATTTTTACGTTTGCAATGTTTTTATACTTTACTGAGAGAATTTTTGTGATTGGTCAAGACGCCATTCAAATTTGGGTGAATGTGTTTGTATATGGAATGTCGATCACTATTGTTTTATTATTCATCGCTCAGTGGGTGATCCTAGGAAAGTCATTAATCAATGAATTTGCAGAAAAGAAAGAGGCTGGGACAAATCTAAGTTATAAACTCAGAAACACGAATGACAATCTAATTTAGCGTAGGAAATATACGGAGACTTCTGCGGGAGCAAAAGCCTAGGTGAGACCCCGCAGTGCGAAGCACGAGGAGGCTCAACAGCTGCCCGCGAAAAGCGGAGTATATTTCCGAAGCGGGTATTTCCGGCACACTAAATTAGATTGTTCGTATCTGAGTCAACTTTAAAGATTTTGTCCCAGCCTCTTTTTTGGATGAAAAATTCTTAGGCACCTAAAAAGTTAAGCTAATAGATTGCGTTCAATGCAGAAAAAAGGTAAGATACTCCTTGTGATTTAGTTAGGGAGGTAAGCAATTTGGCGAGGAACATACAAGAAAAGTTAGGCTACCAAGTAGGAATGGTGGCTCATTTATTAGAAAACCAATATAACGAACAACTTGCTGTTCACGGGTTAACGGTAGCACAATCAAAAGTTCTTTTTTTGCTTGTTGAAAATGGTCCGTTATCCCAAGTGGAATTACAGCAACATTTATATATTAAAGGCTCTACAATGACAGGAATTTTAGACTCGCTTTTGATGAAGGATTTGGTTGAGAAATCAGATAGTGAAGTCGATAAGCGTTCAAAGATTATTTCGATAAAAGAAAAAGGAAGAAAACTTGATCAAGATCTCTGGGATAATCTTAACGGAAAAGAATATGAATTAATGGAAGGTTTTTCAGAAGAAGAGGTAGCTTTGTTTATGAAATGGTTACAACGAATGAAAACGAATTTACTTAAACAAAAGGAAGAGGCGAAGTAGATGGAACAAAAACAACAAACAGAGCAACTAGGCACCGAGAAGATTACGACACTACTTCGTAATTTATCTGTACCTGCATTAATTGGCATGTTTGTCATGACTTTATATAACGTTGTAGATACGGTGTTTATTTCTTACGGTGTTGGAATCGAAGCAGTTGCTGGAACGACAGTAGCTTTTCCAATGATGATGATTATGATCGCTGTCGCTGCGGCGCTTGGCGTCGGTGGGTCGTCCGTTATTTCCAGACGTCTTGGCGCTAAAAAACCGGAAGAAGCGAATTTAATCTTTGCAAATATTATTACACTAATCCTTTTCGCAAGTGTCGCTGGAATACTGATTTCGTTGTTTGCGTTAGAACCGCTACTACTAGTCTTTGCAGCGACACCGTCAACAATCGGCTATGCGATGGATTATATGTTTCCGATTTTATTAGGGACATTTTTCTTTACGAGTGGCTTTGCGGCCAATAATCTCGTGCGAGCGGAAGGAAATGCACGATTTGCAATGATTTTGATGATCATTCCGGCTGTTATTAATATTGTACTTGATCCAATTTTCATATTTGGATTGAATATGGGCGTGCAAGGGGCAGCAATTGCAACCGTCATTTCACAAGCGGCTGTTTTCGGTATGATTCTTAATTATTATGCACGAGGGAAAAGCTCGTTAAAGTTCGTTTTTGAAAACATGAAGTTGAAAGCTGCAATAGTTAAAGAGGTTTTATCTGTAGGAATGCCAGCGTTTATTCAACAATCTGCAGGGAGTATACTCGTAATTGCTGTGAATGCGATGCTCATCGAATACGGTACAGAGTTTTATGTAGGTATTTATGGGATTATTCAACGGATTGTCATGATTATGGCGCTTCCGATTATGGCTGTCATGCAAGGGATGATGCCGATCGTCGGGTACAATTACGGTGCGCAAAATTATGACAGAATGAGAGAGACGATTTGGTTAACGATGAAGGTTGTAACAATCAGTGCTACCTCCATCACGATTATCCTAGTAGCCATCCCAGAACCGTTTTTACGTATTTTTACGGCAAACCCAGAAGTCATTGAAGAAGGTTCAACAGCGATGCGGATCTTATTCTCTCTATTCTTTGTTGTCGGCGTACAAATTGTCGCAGGGGGATTATATCAAGCGTTAGGAAAACCGAAACAAGCATTGATCCTTTCATTGTCCAGACAGCTATTGATACTCATTCCGCTCGTATTAATTCTTCCACCATACTTCGGAGTGATCGGCGTTTGGCTAGCATTTCCGATATCAGACATATTAGCAGTCGGTTTAGCAGGTTATTTATTATACCGTGATCGAACGCCGATGTTAGTAAAAGGAAAAGATGAAGATTCAGAAAAGAAGAATGTACCTGCAATGAGTTAAGTCATATAAGTTCAATTAATCGCCCAATCGTGTAGCGTTTGCTATTCTATGATTGGGCGATTTTTTACGCTTTTTTATTAAGTATAATCATTTTTATAATTCTATAAGACCTTCTGAGTAAAATTTTGGTTGGTTCGGTCGAATAGAGCGGTTCTATAAGACGTTCTGAGTAAAATTTTGGTTCGTTTGGTCGAATAGAGCGGTTCTATAAGACGTTTCGAGCAAAAATTTGGTTCGTTCGGTCGAATAGAAAGATTCTATAAGACGTTTCGAGCAAAAAACCAGTTCGTTCGGTCGAATAGAGCGCCTCTATAAGACGTTTCGAGCAAGAATTTGGTTCGTTCGGTCGAATAGAACGGTTCTATAAGACGTTTCGAGCAAAAAACCAGTTCATTGGGGTGAATAGAACTTCTCTATAAGACTTTCCGAGAAAAATTCTCGTTCGTTCGGGTGTATAGAGAGAGCCGGGTAGATTTTTTCAAATTAAATTCCATAATTTCATCAAATTTTCACAGTGTCACTATATACTCAATAGTAGACGTTCCATTGGAGGAGCTAAGCATGATACTCACAACGAAAATTTATTCAATTGCAATGATTGTCATTTCGATGATTGTTGCCATTGCAATTTACTACATAATGACGAATGCCTCTAAGGAAGATAAACGAAAACAACTGGATGACCTGACCTCACAGCTTGTAAATTTCGTTCTTTATATCTGGTTAGCTAAAATTTTACTCAATCTGTCACTCTTCCTCGAAGACCCACTAGCTGTTTTGGCTTATCCTAGTAATGGAGAGGCTTTTTATGTAGCTACTTTATTTACGGTAATAACAATTGCAATTCAATCCTATCGGGGAAAATTACAGGTTATCCCTTTGGTGCTTACCTTTATCCCTGTCTTTTTGATTAGCGTGTTTCTTTTTGAGTTTTTGCAGCTCACAGTCATGGATGATTCGTTTGTGATTGGAAACATTGTATTATCAGGTTTGTTAATTGTTAGTTATTACTGGATGCATGAAAAAGTGTCGGTTGATTTATTGCTGATGGTGATGGTAACCGGTTGGTCTGCTGGTATGTTGGCACTTACATTGATCCAACCATTTGTCACCTTATTCGATTATTTGATGAAGCCTTGGTTTATTGGTGTGTTTTTTGTAGTGATGTTTTCATTGATCTTATTGAAACGTAAAAGGTGGGAGAACTAATGGGCGGAATTGAAACAGATACGTTTGTATTAGTCGGAATCTTAATGGCAATCGGCGCAGGAGCGTTATCATTTTTATCCCCTTGTGTGCTACCGATTTTTCCGGCTTATTTATCATATATTACAGGAATTAGCGTAAAGGAATTACAAGGAAATCATACGAGTAAAATTCGTAAACAGTTGCTCAGTCATTCCATTTTCTTCTTGTCAGGTGTTTCACTCGTCTTTATTGCACTTGGCGCGAGTGCTTCTTTCTTAGGACAGTGGGCACAAGAATTGCTCGTTGGCGAATCTGGCTTGCTTATTCAACGGATCGCCGGCGTATTCATTATTTTTATGGGTTTCTTTGTTGCTGGATGGATTAACATTCCAACATTGATGAAAGAAAAGCGTATACATTATACAAAGAAACCAGCGGGATTTTTAGGAACATTCTTAATCGGTCTCGGTTTTGCTGCTGGTTGGACACCGTGTATCGGACCAATCTTCGGTTCAATCTTATTGCTCGCGGCAAGTGATCCAGGACAAGGAATCTTATATACGGTTTTTTATGTAATAGGTTTCATCATACCGTTCCTTGTGTTGACATTCTTCCTAGGATCGACAAGATGGATTGTTAAATATAGCGGAATCATTATGAAGGTTGGCGCGGTTTTCATGATTGCGATGGGGCTCGTCCTATTCTTCGGTTGGATGCCTCAAATCTCCGGATTCCTACTGGACCTAATCGAAGGCACTTGGATGGAAAATCTTGGCTAATGGAGGTTATCTTGTATGAAAAAATGGATTTTACTTGTTGTCGTGGTACTAATGGTAGGTTTTGCGGTATATGATTTTATCGATTCATCAGATGATACGGCTGATCAAGATGGAGAAAAGGTAGTCATCTATCCTGAATTAGATGAACCAGATCAAAAAGCTGGAACGGGTATCAAACAAGGACAATATGCACCAGACGTTAAGTTACAAACTACAAAAGGTGAAACGGTACGACTGTCTGATTATCGAGGCAAACCTGTAATCTTAAATTTTTGGGCGACGTGGTGTCCACCTTGTCGAGCAGAAATACCTGATTTTCAAAAGTTATACGATAATGAAGATGTAGAAATTCTAGCTATTAATATGACCGCTTCAGAAGATAGCCGAGAAGGTGTCATTGATTTTGTTGAAGAATTTGAAATGACCTTTCCAGTTTTAATGGATGAGGAAGGTAAAGTGACGAACCATTTTCAAATTACTGCCTATCCTACTTCGTATATTATAGATTCTGAAGGCCGGACAGCTTATGTCGTACAAGGCGCGATGAATTACGACTTTATGCTTCAAGCATTAGGGAAGATTCAATAGAACTCTTTCATTATAATGAGCTTGAGGTGAATACTATTGAACCAAACCATTTTGGTAGTTGAAGATGATCCGGTCAATCGAAAGTTAGTTAAAAATATTTTGTTAGAAAACGGGTATTTTGTCGTTGAAGCGGCGGATGGGGAAGAAGCAAAGGAAGTTTTTTTGAGAGAGCACCCTTGTATGATTATACTAGATTTGATGCTACCTAAATTGTCTGGTGAAGAAGTTTGCCAGTGGGTGCGTAAACAAGAGCGGAATGAAGTTTCAATTATTATGTTATCGGCAAAGGCAAGTACGGAAGATAGAATTAATGGGTTGAGATTGGGAGCAGATGATTATTTAGTTAAACCATTTGACCCAGAAGAATTGCTGGCTCATGTGGAAGCGGTACTACGACGGACAGGACAATTTTGTCAAAAAATTATCCATGATGGTTTGTGTATCAAACCACGTAAAGGCGAAGTGCTGTTATTTGATAAAAAATTAACCTTAACCAAGCATGAGTTTCAATTACTCTTTTATTTTATGGAAAACCCCAATGTCGTTGTGACGAGGGAGGATTTGATTAATCAGCTCTACCCTTTTGCTGATCAAACAGTGATGGACCGGACGATAGATGCTCATATTAAAAAGCTACGTAAAAAAATTGAAGTAGATTCGAGTCACCCAAAACGAATACAAACGGTTCGAGGAATGGGATACCGGTTTGTTGCAGAGTAACTCGGCTCATATTATAAATACGTAAACGCACAGGAAACTCTTTCTGTGCGTTTTTTGGCTTCAATTAATCTCTAGCAAGTTTAGGCAACTAATTCAGAATACTTCTATATTCGAAGACTAAGCGAAGTAAACTAAAAATCATACTTCTTGTCGTCTTCTTCCTTTATCTTTTGATACGTGTCAGCTAAAATCACGGTGTCCTCAACCAGCCGGTCAATCCGAAAATAGACATCGTCATTAATGATTTTTTTCTGGTCGAAATCTTTTTCTTCGATAAATACATAAGACTGAACGACCTGAGCCTTCATGTAGCCTAAAATCGGCTTTAAATGGTGTTCAGGAGTGAGAAAATGTTTCGATGAGCCGGCTGTTGCCAACATACTGACGACCTTATCCCGCAACGCATCGACTGGGAGTAAATCAAAGATGTTTTTCAACGTCGCTGGAATGGAAGCCTGGAAAATGGGTGTTCCGAATATAATTGCATCAGCATTCATGATGGTTTGTGTTACGTATTTTGTATCTCCCTCGTAATCCAGATAATTTCTACCGTCGCTGAAATGAATATCGTAATCCGCTAAGTCGACTAGTGTCACTGTATGCTTTGGGTATTTTTCTTTAAGTGATTGAACGGTATAATCTATAGCCGTTCGTGTTTTTGAACCGACGATGGAGCCGGATAAGGTAACAACTTTCATAGCTTTAATCCTCCGCTCGTTTCGATGTATATTTTTTAATTGCGGGCATAATCTCACTCCCAATCATTTCAACCTTTTCTTTCAATTGATCAAGCGTAACGCCGCCAAAATCCATTTGAGCAATGTAACGTTGATGGCCGAATAATTCATGCTGATATAAAATTTTCTCAATGATTTCTTGAGGACTACCTACGTTTAACACATCCCGCTTGTCTGCGCCTTGAGCGAAGTGCTGTTTAGAAAATCCTTGGCCGTTGGTCAGTTTCATCCCTTCATTGATATGTGGGTAGACTTCTTGCATTGCTTTCTGTGTTGTCTCTGCAACATTAAATAATCCCGCAGTTGCAACTGGAAGGTCATCTGGATTATGACCATTGTTGGCTGCTGCTTCGCGGTAAACATCGATGGAGTGCTTAAAAGAAGTTGCTGGTCCACCAAGAGTCGCCAAGAACATTGGTACACCTGCCCTCCCAGCTTTCATTGCACTACCAGGAGGACCGCCGACTGCACGCCAAATGGGCAACCATCCTTCTTTTGGTCGGGGAATCACTTTCGCATCTCGCAATGGCGCCCGATACTCACCTTCCCAATTGACCACTTCATTTTCGTTAATTAATTGAAGTAAATCGAACTTTTCTTCATATAGTGCTTCATAGTCTCGGAGGCTATAGCCGAGCAGTTCAAAATTACCTACTCGTGAAGCTCTTCCGGCAATGATTTCCGTACGCCCATCAGAAATTAAATCGATCGTTGAAAAATCCTCGTACACACGAACCGGATCGAGCGTACTAATGATCGTTGAAGAGCTGGCGATCTTTATTTTTTCTGTTGCTTGAGCAATGGCTCCCAACACGACAGAATGTGCTTGTGTCGTGAAATAATCTTGATGACTTTCTCCGACTGAGAAAAAATCAATTCCTGCTTGCTCTGCCAATTGGGCAAACTCAATAATTTCATTGATTCGTTGTTGATTAGAAATGCGTTCGCTTGTGTGCGGGTTTGGAAGATGGTCGCCTAATGTGTAAATGCCGAATTCCAAACCATTGTCCGGATTGATTCTGTATTTTTTCATGGGTAGTTCAAACCTCAAATCTATGTAATTTTTAGTATAATCATCACCCTAAAGATTAACACATTTTGTTCTTTGCTTAGAAATAACCTGTTTGAAGATCAAAATAATTAAATTTTTTGAAAAGGTATCTTTAAATGAACCACATTATGGTAAAATGGTTTTGTTTGATGATTTGAAACTTTTCAATGTTTCAATCGTCTAAAGATGAAGAATGATTTTAAGGGGAGAGGTTATGAGTAACGTTGCATTGGAACTAACGAACGTCAGGAAAAAAATCAAAAACAAAGAAATCATCAAAGATGTTAACTTAACAATCCGTCAAGGAGAAGTGTATGGTTTTATCGGACCAAATGGAGCAGGGAAAACAACAACCATCCGAATGATCGTTGGCTTAATGGACTTGACCGATGGCGAAATCAAGGTTTTAGGAAAAAGTATTGAAAAAGAGTACAAGGATGCAGCTCGGAATTTAGGTGCAATTGTTGAGAACCCTGAGATGTATCCGTTTATGACAGGGCGTCAAAATCTAAGCCATTTTGCCCGGATGTATGATGATGTGCCAAAAGGGCGAGTGGAGGAAGTGATTACTCTCGTTGGCTTAGATCAAGCCATTGATGAAAAGGTCAGTAAGTATTCACTTGGAATGCGTCAGCGTTTAGGGATTGCTCAAGCGATTTTACATAAACCTGCTGTGTTGATTCTTGATGAACCGACGAACGGTTTGGATCCGGCTGGAATTCGTGAAATCCGTGATTACATTAGAAGATTGGCAGTCGAAGACAATGTGGCTGTTATGATTTCCAGTCATTTGTTATCAGAAATTGAACTCATGTGTGACCGGATTGGAATCATTAAACATGGTGAGCTCATTACCGAGCAGTCTGTAAAGGAAGACAGCGAAGAAGCTGATCAATCAGAAATTAAAGTTGTTTTGGATGTGAAAGAAACCGAGGAAGCGATAAAAGTATTGGCAAGCCTTGAATTGAAAGCCGAAAAAGAAGGTAGCCAACTCGTTTCATTGATGACTCGTGAGACAATTCCGCAAGTAGTAAACAAACTTGTTGAGTCAGGTGTTACCATCTATGGCGTGACAGGTGTCAAACCATCATTGGAAGACCAATT
Organism: Allobacillus saliphilus; assembly: GCF_018138385.1. Lineage (GTDB taxonomy): Bacteria > Bacillota > Bacilli > Bacillales > Alkalibacillaceae > Allobacillus > Allobacillus saliphilus. The sequence goes on along the minus strand of NZ_JAGSIE010000007.1, from coordinate 90,329 downwards.
CCTTGAATTGACAGGGGGGAATATCATTGAGTAATTTTTTCAGTCTCTTATATAATGAACTATTTAAAATTTACATCCGAAAATCTACTTGGGTGATGTATATTATTCTAGGTTTGATCGCAGTTGGTGGTGCCATTATCATTTCATCCTTTGACGATGTTCAACCAACTGAATATACAGACAATTGGAAAGAAGAACTACAAGAAGAAAATGAGGCACTCCATAAAGATAACGAAGAATTCGGATACTCTTTTAATGACGATCGAATTATGAAAAATGAATATTTATTGGAAAATGATATTCGTCCATTAAATTATGGGGCTTGGCAATATACGTTGGAAAATGTAGGCCTCGTTGCCATCGTGAGTCTCTTAACAATTATCATTGGCTCAAGTATTATATCAAACGAGTACAAATGGGGAACAATTAAATTACTGTTAATTCGTCCTATATCAAGAAATATAATTTTACTTAGCAAGTTTATAGCAATATTCGTTTTTGGGTTATTTACGATGATCTATCTATTTCTTGTTTCAATGCTTGGAGGAGCGGTATTTTTCGGCTTCGAAGGATTTAACCCGAGTACCGTCATCATGACAGCAAACGGAATCGAATATGTGCCGATTGTCGGTGAAGTGATGTCTGAATATGGCTATCGAATCGTCAACTTGATTATGATGACAACACTTGCTTTCATGATCTCAACAATCTTTAAAAATAGCTCCATTGCCATCGGTGTTGGAATTTTCCTGTTGATGGGTGGAAATATAATTACAGGTATTTTTTCGCAATATGAATGGTCAAAATATTTATTGTTCGCAAACTTGGACTTGAAAATGTACGAAACGGGCAATATATTAATTGAAGGCATGACATTAGGCTTTTCCATTACGATGCTGATTGTCTACTTTGTAGTCTTTGTCGCGCTTGCTTGGCTCTTTTTTAATAAGAGAGATATCGTTAATCAATAAATTGTATGGTGATGCCGCTTGAGGTCTAGGATGACCTTGAGCGGTATTTTTTGGCATGCTTGATTAACGATGGTCAAAATAAATGATGTCCGAAGCCGTCCAGTCCTACTTACACATAAACATATCAGGCGTAGTGAAGTTTTTGATAAACTTGTATTGACAAAATTAAATTACTAAAATATACTTACTTACAGAAAGTAACTTAAAGTGACTTTACAACCACTTCATCCATCGAGCGTTTTGCCTAACTTCGTCTCGATGGTTTGTTTAGGAGGAAATATAATGAAATTTCATCAACAGCCTGCCACATTCGTGGAGCATGTCCAGCTTAAAGTTACCGATATAAATCGTTCAATCGAATTCTATCAAAAGATTTTGGGATTTGATATTTTAGACAAGACTTCATCAACTGCCAATTTAACAGCTAATGGAGAGACGGCAATCTTAACCATTGAACAACCTTCAGGGGTAACACCGAAGCAAGGAAGAACAGCTGGTTTGTATCACTTTGCCATTTTGCTGCCGACGAAAGCGGATTTAGCGAATTTTGTGGTTCATATTTCCAGAAATAATATACCTATTGGTTCTTCTGATCACGATGTCAGCGAAGCACTTTACTTCAATGACCCGGATGGCAATGGAATTGAAGTGTATTACGACCGTGATCCAGCTGATTGGACATGGAATGGTGAAATGGTTCATATGACGGTCGATCCACTCGATTTCGATGAATTATTAAAACATGCTTCTCAGAATGAACTGTCGCAGGGGATGCCGTCCGATACGGTTATGGGACATCTTCACCTACATGTTTCTGAAATGCAAACTGCAGAAGAATTTTATGTGAAGGGTCTAGGCTTCAATGTGGTGAACCGGTTTGGTGCTCAAGCACTGTTTCTTTCAACCGAAGACTACCATCATCACATCGCAATTAACACCTGGAATGGCGTTGGGGCTCCATCCATGCCAGAAAATGGCGCCGGTCTTAAAGCATTCACCGTGAAGTATCCATCAGAAGACTCGCGCAAAGAAGCAGTTAATCGATTAGAAAAAATCGGTACAGCTGTTTCACAAGAAGGAGAACAGTGGGTGTCTGTTGACCCATCAGGAAATCGTGTTTTGCTAGTAATTTAATTTACCATAAATCATTACAACCAACATAGGAGGAATTCATAATGAGTGAAAACTTAAACATTGGAATTATCGTAGGAAGTACAAGAGAAGGTCGTGTCAGCCCGCAAGTAGCCGAGTGGGTGAAAGGGATTGCAGACGAACGCAAAGATGCAAACTATGAAATCGTTGATATAAAAGATTATCAGTTGCCACTAATGGGTGAAGGTGAATCTGAAGGAATCGCCAAGTGGAATGAAAAGTTGGATGAATTGGATGGCTTTGTATTCATCGTTCAAGAATATAATCACAGCATTTCAGCTTCATTGAAAAATGCTTTGGATTTAGCCCGCGAGCCATGGAACAACAAAGCGGCAGGAATTGTCAGCTACGGTTCAACAGGTGGTGCGCGTGCGGCAGAGCATTTGCGTGGCATTCTAGGAGAGCTTTCCGTTGCTGATGTTCGTGCACATCCAACACTTTCCCTATTTGTCGACTTTGAAAATTACACAACATTCAAGCCACAGGAGCTTCATTTAACAAATATTAACATGATGCTTGATCAAGTGAATGCTTGGTCTGGAGCGTTAAAGTTATTGCGTAAACAACTAGTCAATCAAAAATAATTAATCAGAAATCATTCCTCAAACACAATGAGTAGAGGAATGATTTTTCATTTTATAACTAAACGTTTAAAAAAGTTGAACATTTACGATAATCAGGTATTTATGATTTTTTAATCAGAGCGGAAATCTGAAAACTTACCAAATTTAAGGTTGTATTAACGGTACTAGGCTATAGTAGGTACCGTTTTTATTTTTGGAAAAAAATGTTGACTAACTGTATCGTGAGGCGATATAATAATAAGCCAACCAAACTAGTTTCGAACAATAAATATATTCCCAGGGATCAGTCAAATCTTGAGTGGAAAGATTACGTAAAAAAACAAAAAGACTAATCAGACTGTCCGAGAGTTTCCAGACAGTCTGAATTCATTATGTAACTGTTTATCTAACTGCTTATGAATCAATTATTCTCGAACTACCATCGACCATATGCGACTCACTTTCTCAATATTTTCATGTATATCCCAAAATTCACTCTATTAAAATTGTAGAATTTTCTGTATAATAGAACTACAGCTAAGATTGACAACAATAGAGAGGGGACGAGAAGTGTTCAAAACAAAAAGAAGAAAACGTTGGTTTATTAGTGGGTTGGTCGTTTTCACCCTACTCGTCACAGCTAGTATCGTGGCAAGTAATTTTTTCTATAATCTAGCGATTAAACGAGAGGTGAAAACTTATTTGCAAGACAACGAGGATTTAGTCGTATCTGCAGAAACAATGGATGTATTTCTGACGGGGGCTTGGAGGAGTTGGTTTAGCCAGTCGGATTTTAAGCCAATCGAAATCGAATCATTTGATGGGCTATCACTTCGAGGCTATTTTTTGGAAGCTGAGGAGCCGACAAATAAGACAGTCGTTTTTGCACACGGATACTTAGGTAAGGCGAGAGATATGGCGCTTTACGGACAATATTATTATGAAGACTTAGGATACAATGTCTTTACAGCAGATTTGCGAGGACATGGTGAAAGTGAAGGCGAATACATAGGGTTCGGTTGGCATGATCGGCTTGATTACTTGGATTGGATCGATGAGATTATTGCCATGCAAGGACCGGACACGGAAATTATATTGCACGGCTTATCGATGGGTGGGTCAACCGTATTAATGACGAGCGGTGAAGAGCTGCCATCCAATGTAAAAGCAGTCGTCGCTGATAGTCCATTTTCTAGTACATACGATTTATTCGATTACCAAATGGAGCAAATGTTCAATCTTCCGGACTTTCCGTTATTGCCAATTACAAGTAAGATCACGGAAATGCGGGCTAATTACTCTTTATATGATGCATCAGCTTTAAACCAAGTAGAACATGCAGAGCTACCGATTTTATATTTACATGGTGGCAAAGATACCTTCGTACCGACATCGATGGCTCAAGAACTTTTTGAAAATACTCATAGTGAAGCTGAAATTCACATTTTTGATGAAGCGAGTCATGGAGAGGCAATCGTTATGTATGAAGAAGAATACTTAGATACACTATATACGTTTATTGAAAAACATATGGATTAATCATTGAAGTCAGGAATGGAATGTTCCTGGCTTCTTTGGTTGCTTGAACTGTTAGAAACATGAAATCTTCGATGATGTTTAGATTGAAGTAAGTAAAGGCAATATAATAGAGGAAACAAAAGAATTTTATATAATGGGGTGTTGTTTTGAGTGAACATCAGTTTCATGCCGATCACGCACATTTTTTAATGAGTGAGGAACGAAGAAAAGCATTACCACCTGAAAAAGTGCTTTCGGATCTTGATTTACAAGAGAAAGATAAAGTGGCTGACTTAGGATGTGGAAATGGATTTTTCACCATTCCAATTGCCAAGCAAACAGCCGAGATGGTTACAGCAGTAGATGCGCAGCAGGCGATGCTGGATCAACTGCGTGTAAATATTGAAGCGGAAGATTTATCAAACGTTCGTTATTTACTTAGCCGGTTGGAAAAAATCGAACAACCGGATGAATCGGTCAATAAAGTACTCGCGGCTTTTGTGTTACATGAAGTCGATGATTTAGATCAAACCTTATCGGAAATAAAACGGATCTTAAAACCTGGCGGTAAAGCATTGTTATTGGACTGGAAAGCAAAAGAGACCGAATCAGGTCCTCCGCTTCACATTCGTATTCCTGAGAGTGATTTGATGAAAAAAGTCAAAGAGATTGGTTTTGATTCGACGGAAGTTTCAGTTAGTGAAAATCATTATGGCGTACTGGCTGAATTGCCAGCTGATGAATAAGCAGAAAAGCAGCTTACCCGTTTATCAATCGTGTAAGCTGCTTTTTATGTGAAGCCGTTGAAGAAATGCTGAGACCCGTCGAAAAACTGCGTGAACCCGCCGATAAATCATGCAAAGCCGCTGAAAAATAACGTCAACCCGTCGATTAACTACCTCCAGCCGCTCAATCGATCACGACGGTAGAAGACTAGTCTTCTGATTTACTCGTTTGAGTGACTTCTCTTCTTCGTGCGTACTTTCCACCAAATGAACCCTCCAGCAATCAGGAGTGGAATTAAAATAGGTGAAAGTCCAACTAAAAAGACAACGAATCCTGAACCAACGGTAATGAGGAAATTAAGTGTATTCATAAATAAACTTTGAGCTTTTTCTCCCGTATTTAAATCGTCTCTACCTTGTAATTCGGAAACTTTCACTTGGTTTTCTTGAATATTAATCGTGATCGTTGAGAATGCAACTTGATTGTCCAGATAATCCATGCGTCCTTTAATTCGTTCAATGTCTTCTTGAACAGCAGATAAATCGTTGGATATTTTCAATAAATCATCTGTCTTCTTTGCTTGGTCCATAAATGTGAGCAATCGTTCTTCTACAGCCTCTTTTGAACGAAGTCTTGATTCTAAGTCAACGTACTCCTCACTGACGTCTTGACCGTTCGAAACTTTTTCCATTACCTTAGCTGAATTTTCCTCTGTGAAACGCATCATTTCTTCATAATGTTCTTGTGGTATACGAAGCTGGATTCGCCCATGGCGGCGTTCGCCTTCTCCAGATACATATTCTTCAGAACTTACGACATATCCACCGAGCTTGGCAACTTTCGTTCGGATTGTCTCATTCATCGTTGTCAGATCATCAACTTCCACTTGGATGTGTCCTGTATAAATAATCATTTGTACGTCAGGAAGCTGATTTTTTACAACTTGCTCATCTTCTTGAACAATTTCTTGCTCTTGGCTTTCTTCTGCTTCGCCCTCAAAACCGAGAGCTTTTTCTTCGGTAGCTTCATCGTTTGCCATTTCGTAGCTTGCATCTTCTGCCGTATCCATATCTACGTCGTTTAAAGCTGAAGGCGAATCACTAGAACAAGCAGTGATAAATACAGTGAATCCAATCAGAAATAGTTTTAAAGAATATCTTATCAAATGAATGACCCCCATCGTCTCATTTGCAATATTAGACGAAGCTTAGGTAGAAATGTTACAACTAAATGGTTGAGCATTATTGACAAAGGGAATTCAACGAACAAAAGGGATTGGAAGGGTGCCAGATGAAAAAGAGACATGTCGTACAGATCATTCTCGTACTCATATTTATATTATTTATATATTCATTCAATCAACGTTTATTAACAATATCACCGGAAACCATTCGGACATTTATCTATCAAGCCGGTTGGTTAGCCCCGTTGTTTTATATTGCTTTATATGCAGTTAGACCGTTCGTTCTCTTTCCAGCATCTGTTTTTTCGATAGCTGGCGGACTTGCGTTTGGTGCGCTCTTTGGCTTTATTTTTGCATTAATCGGCTCGATTGCCGGTGCTTTCACAGCTTTTTTCGTCGCAAGAAAGTTTGGACAGCGGGCCATTAACGCAAAATTAAAAGGAAAACTAGAGGATTTAAGTAATCGATTTGAAGAAAAAGGGTTTATGTATATTTTAGTTCTTCGTTTAATGCCCATTGTTAACTTTGATTTAATCAGCTATTCCGCTGGGATTTCAAAGGTGCGATTAAGTGACTTTATGAAAGCTACGACGATCGGAATCATTCCAGGGACGATCGTCTATAACTTATTAGGTTCGAGCATTGTCAGTGGCAGTCCAGTCAAAATGGCTTCGGTCGCTATTTTATATTTCTTCATTGTCATTATTCCGTTATTATGGAGACGAACAATTATGGAAAAAGTAGAAAAACGTAGTGAATCAAAAGCAGGTTAATGGAGGAAGTTTTGATGGAACAATTACGACAAGCTTTAAGACGAATCAATCAAAAAAGCTACAAAGCTTATAAAGATATCGCGAACATGTACACATTTCCTGATTTTCAACTGGCAATTGATTACGTACAAGGTGACCCCTTTGCTGCACCGTCGAAAATCCGGTTAATTTTTTCAAAAGAAAAACTAGGCATTGATAACAGTTGGTTTGAAACGAAACGAAGAAGAATATATGCAGAGGATGTCATCAATCGATCGGTCAATCACGCTATTAAACAGTCAAAAGTAGCTGTAAAAGGAAGCGGCAAGAGTGGAAATATTGAAATCGATGCTCCCGACCAAGTAATTTTAGAACGTTCGGCTGTTCAATTGACACCAAATCAAGGGACGATTTGTTTATCTATCGGGCTACCTGCTAATGGACGTCGAATCAACGGGAAAGAAGCCGAGAAACTTTTTTTCGATGCATTGACAAACATTGCGAAACAATCCGTTCTATCCTTGGATAAGGAAGAAGTGATTCAAGCGATTCATTTGGCTGATCAGCATGATGCTTTGCGGAAAAAAATGCATGAAGAAGGTTGGATTGCTTTTGTCGCGAATGGTTCCATCTTGCCGAGAAAAAGTGGAGTTAGTACGAAACCGATGAACGATGCCGTAGCTTTTCAAAGTCCAAAAGAAAATGAAGTCTCTGTAAAACTTCCTCATCGCACTGAACCTCTCAAGGGCATGGCAATCAAAAAAGGAATAACGTTAATCGTCGGTGGAGGCTTCCACGGAAAAAGCACGTTATTACAAGCACTTGAAGAAGGCGTTTATGAGCATGTCGCCGGCGACGGACGCGAGTTTGTTTTAACGGATCCAACAGCTACAAAAATCCGGGCTGAAGATGGACGAAGTATTACAGGTGTTGATATTTCGCCATTTATCAATGACTTGCCAAATGGTGCATCGACTAAAGATTTCTCGACGGAAAATGCGAGTGGAAGTACATCACAAGCGGCGAATGTTGTAGAAGCGTTAGAAGCAGGCGCGAATACACTTTTAATTGATGAAGATACAACGGCAACGAATTTTATGATCCGAGATCAGCGCATGCAGCAATTAGTCGCAAAAGAGAAGGAGCCGATTACACCATTTGTTCAGCGAGTGAAATCTTTATTTGATGAAAAAGGCATTTCAACGATTTTAGTCATGGGAGGCTCTGGTGATTATTTTCAAGTTGCCGATGAAGTCATTATGATGGATCAGTATTATCCGAAGAATGTTACGAAAAAAGCGAAGGAAATAGCCGGGGAGCCTTTAATTCGTACTAAATCATTGGAATTCCAACAGAATCGTGTGCCAAGTTTAGTTGGGCTGCAATCAATGCTCGGACATAAACCAAAAGTCCAAGCAAAGGGTAAGAATACCATTTTATTCGGAAAAAATCCGATTGATTTAAGTTTAGTTGAACAAATTGTCGACGTTTCCCAAACTAGAATGATTGCAAATGTGTTAAAATATATGGCATTGAAGAAATCAAATGAACAGAAATCCATCCCCGAGTGGTTGGATTGGATTGAACGACAAATAGATGAAAATGGTTTAAGCTTCACTCACAAGAATCCACAAGAGCATCCGGGTGAACTAGCTCGTCCACGACGGATGGAACTAGCTAGCGCGCTTAACCGGATCCGCAAGTTAACCATGTAAATTAAAATTGTAAAAAAAGGAGGGGTGGTCATGGACTTTCATCAATTGAAACAAGAATTACTTGAATACGGAGCTGAGGTCAACATTCAAAAAATCGGATTTGCTTCTGCGGATACTTTTGATACGTTGAAGCAACGATTGTTAGTTCAGCAAACTCTCGGTTACCATTCAGGATTTGAAAAAGGTTCGATTGAAGAACGTACCACTCCTACCAAGTTGTTGCCAAAAGCACAGTCGATTATTTCGATCGCCATCGCATATCCTTCAAGAATGAAAGATGCACCGAAAAGCCGAAAAGGGGATCGACGTGGCTTTTTTGCCAGAGCTTCATGGGGGAAAGATTACCATGATGTATTGCGTGAAAAATTACGTTTATTGGAAGAGTTTTTACATGAGAAAGTTGATGGAGTTGCGACAAAAGCGATGGTCGACACCGGTGAATTACATGATCGTGCAGTCGCTGAACGTGCGGGCGTAGGATTTGTCGGTAAAAACTGTGCTTTAATTACTGAGGAATATGGTTCCTATGTTTATTTAGGCGAGCTTATTACCAACATACCATTTGAACCAGACGAACCTGTCGAGGATGGTTGCGGAGATTGCAATATTTGTGTCGATGCTTGTCCGACGGATGCTTTAGTTCAAGGTGGTCAATTGAACGCATCTCGTTGTATCGCATTTCAAACATTGACGAAAAGCTTTCTACCTGATGAATTTCGTTCAAAACTTGGTAATCGTATTTATGGTTGTGATACGTGTCAGCTAGTTTGTCCGAAAAATAAAGGGGTGGACTTTCATCTCCACGAAGAGTTGGAACCAGACCCTGAATTGGTGAAGCCACGATTAATTCCACTGCTAACAATATCAAATCGAGAATTCAAAGATAAATTCGGCTACATGGCCGGCTCTTGGCGTGGAAAAAAACCTTTACAGCGCAATGCGATTATTGCGTTGGCGCATTATCGAGACGAAACGGCAGTTGATACGTTAAATGATTTAATGCACAAAGATCCACGACCAGTCATCCGTGGAACAGCTGCATGGGCAATTGGCAAAATCGGTACAGAGGAAGCGAAAGAACTCATCGAAACTGCGATGGAAAAAGAAACAGATGAAGATGTTTTGATAGAAATGGAAAAAGGCTTGGCATTAACAAATCAAGAAAGTGCGATGTAATAAAATGGGCTGCTGTGAAGTGGACGGTTCGCAGCGTTTATTGAGCGGTTCGCAACGTTTATCGAGCGGCTCGTGGCGTTTGTCGAGCGGTTGGCGTCGTTTATCGAGCGGCTCGCGACGTTTATCGAGCGGCTTCACACGTTCACCGAGCGTCACCCCTTGTTTGATGGCAGGTCTTCCGCTAATTCTTTGACGTACGCGGAGATTACAACGGAAGGTTATTCAAATCGAAAGCGACAAGATCAAAGACAGTTTAGAAAAAATCCGAACGGCGATTCATAACCATGCGAATCGGTTCGGATTTTATATTAGCATTGTTCCTTATAATGATCGATACTCAAATAGAGATGCTATATCTTTATACGGAAGGAAGATGGAAATGTCGAATCAACCATTGATCATACGAGAAATTGATTCGCCAATCGGCAAACTCGTATTAGGCGGGCAAGAAGACACTTTGTATTTTATTGAACACGGATCTCTAGAAGAAAAAATGAGTTGGATTGAGCGATGGATAAATAAAAACTTACCAAACTCCACATTGCATACAGACAATCAAGCGTTCCAGCATGCAATCGACGAACTGAATCAATATTTTTACCATCAAAATCAAGCATTCACGGCACCGACGAAATTTTTCGGCACGCCATTTCAACAAAAAGTATGGAACACACTACGTTCTATCCCATACGGGCAAACTGTGACGTACAAAGAAATTGCACAAAAAATCGATAATCCAAAAGCAGTCCGAGCAGTTGGCGGAGCGATTAATAAAAATCCATTATCGATTATCGTGCCATGTCATCGAGTAATTGGATCGAATAAAAAATTAATCGGATATCGTGGTGGATTGGATCGGAAAGAGAAACTACTAGTAATTGAAAATGCAGATGTTCAATAATAAAGCAATTGGGCTTTTGCAATTAAAATAGTTAGACCATCGAATCCATAACCGAATAAATGTCACGTAAATTATGATATAATATTTCCGTTCAACAAAGCTTAAGAGGTGTAAATATTATGGGAATACATATTGTTTTATATCAACCGGAGATTCCGGCGAATACAGGAAATATTGCTCGGACAGCGCTCGCAACGGGGGCTGAGTTACATTTAATTCGTCCGCTTGGATTTTCTACAGAGGATAAAATGTTGAAGCGTGCAGGTTTGGATTATTGGCATAACGTGAATATTCATTATTATGATTCGATTGAAGAGTTATATGATGCTTTTCCGACAGGGAGTTATTATTATATAGAGAACTTCGGTACGAAACATTATACCGACTATGATTTCAGTCACCCAGAAGAAGAAATATTTTTCGTATTCGGAAGGGAGACGGACGGGATTCCAACAGCTCTACTTAAAGGTAAAGAAGATCGCTGCTTGCGAATTCACATGAATGAAAAAGTACGCTCATTGAATTTATCAAATACAGCAGCAATTATTGTTTATGAGGCGCTTCGTCAACAAGGCTTTCCGAATTTACACTAGGACAAATAAAAACACCAGTCATCGAATCGAATCGATGGCTGGTGTATTTTTTGCCCAATGAAAATTAGCGTTTTGCTTCATAACCTGATGCGAAGATTGAAACAAGAAATGTAATACATACGCCAATAATTAGTGCGAGATTCATGTAGCATCCACCTCTTCTTTAAGCATACTTTATGATTTGATTATAGCTGAAATTTATTCTGTTGTGAACTATAAACCGACGAAACGTCAAACAAAGTTCGTAAAATTGTTTGCTGTAATTATGAAATCAAATGTTTTACAACGAATAAAGTATAGAGGAGTCCTTATTTAAAGGAGGCTAATGATGACAACGCACTCATTTACGTTGGAAATGTATGTTGAAGAAATATTAAAAAAGAATATTATTCCGCGGACGAGTCACGAACGTCTATATTTGGCAATTCAGCATGCGATGGAAAAAAACAACCATCACCTTCTATATGGGATGGATGAATTGCTAGAGCAGCTGCTTACCCGGTATTTCCGTCCAGCCGCAAAAGGATATGACATTCGTAAAAGAATGCTTGTGCTAATCGGTCCACCGGGAAGTGGTAAGTCAACATTCGTTCAGTTCTTCAAACAAGCGTTAAGTGATTTTACGGAAACAGACCAAGGAGCGGTTTATCGCATATTTAATTGTCCTCTTCATGAAAACCCACTTCATGCATTGCCACAATCTCTTAAACGAACCATTAAAGATGTGACCGGATACGAAATTAAAGGAAGGCTGTCTCCGTTAAATTCACACAAGCTTACAGTTGAATGGGGAAATGACTGGCGAAATATTCCTGTAGAGCGGATAACAATTTCTGAAAATGAGCGAAGAGGCATAGGGACTTTCTTGCCGGGAGACCCACAAGTTCAGGAGATTTCTGATTTAATGGGTGAGGTTGATTTTTCTACAATTACAGATTACGGTTCACAATCTCACCCATATGCCTACCGCTATGATGGGGAGCTTCAAGTAGGTAATCAAGGCATATTGGAATTACAAGAACTGTTTAAGCTGTCACCAAAATTACTTTATCCATTATTATCTGTAACTGAAGAACAAAAATACAAAATACCACGTCAGGCAATGACTCATAGTGACCTAGTCATAATCGGTCACAGCAATCCTGAAGATTTTGAACAATTTATTGCATCATCAGAGAACAGGCCTTTGGCAAGTCGAATGATTATTCAACGCGTGCCATATAACTTAAATCTTGATGAAGAGGTTAAGCTTTATAAATCAAAACTAACGGAACAAGATCTAATAAAAATTCAACCTTTTGCTTTAGAATCACTTGCAGCCACCGTCATTTATTCTAGATTGCAATCTAGTCGACACGAAATGACAAAGCTTGAGAAGATTTCGTTGTACCAAAGTAAACAGCCTCCTTATGAATCGCTAAAACAAGAATTCACTGATGAAGGTATGGATGGATTAGACCCCAGGTTAATCTTTCATTTATTATCTATTGCTATGGCGAACCGAGAAGCTGTCGTGACTTCTGAAGATTTACTTCATCTACTTTCAGATGAAATAACGAATGACTTGAGACTTCAAGTGACAGAAAAAGAGAAATATCAAACAGCAATCCAGCAAGGGAAGCGGTATTTCTATAGAGAAATTGAACTTTTTTTATTAAAGAAATTCGCTGAGATTGAGAAGGATTTTGTGGAAAAGAGCACAGAAGATTATCTTATCAAGGAGGAAGATGTATTTTCATCGGTCATTCATGAACACACCAACGAGAAAAATGAATCGATTCAGTTTAATGACTTGCCGGAAAAATTAAAACAATATATATTTCAACAGAGTGTAAAAGATTGGATATTTCTGAATGGAAGTTTAAATCAATGGTATAGAAGAAATTTATTACCAAAACTTTCAGAAAAAGAGTTGGAAATTAAAGTCGAATTGGAAAAAATTATTAAAAAGTACGACGATAGTTAATTTAGTATTCTGAACATTGAAAGACACTAGTCAAAAGTAGGGAAATTTCGACTCAAATCCTTCACTCTTAACCATTTATCATATATACTAGTTGGAGGAGAAAGCCGTTTTCCACTCGGGCTTCCAAATAGTTTGTGAATCCGGTTTAACGGGTAAATGTGATATGGATAATCGAGCGGATAAACGACATGAATATCATTAAGGACAATTGGATGAAAGTCCAAAATTGATGGGGGTAGTAATCGTGGCTATGGATGGGTCTAGCAATCGTATTTGGGAAGCTTTTCACGGTCCCAATATGGGCTATGTTGAAGAGCAATATGAACTGTTTTTAGACGACCCGGATGCAGTAGATGAATCACTGCGTCATATTTTTGAACAATACGGGGCACCGGAATGGATGGATGCCGATTATGGTGGCCAAGTAGCACCGCAGTCAGGAGGCACCACTTCATTTACTGACTTGAAAAAGTTGACAAGTGCAATGAAGTTAGTTGAGGCCATTCGTCGACATGGTCATCTTGGTGCAGATATTTATCCAGTCGGCGGTCATGATCAATCGCATGATTCGCTAATCGACCTTGAGAGTTATAACTTAACGAACGAAGATTTGAAAAAAATCGATGTTAAGTTACTAGCAGGTCATGAACATAAAGGAATTAATAACGGCTACGAGTATATCGAGCACTTGAAACAAAAGTATTTAGGAAAAACTTCATATGAATTCAACCATATCCCAGATGATGAAGAGCGCGAATGGCTTTATCAGCAGGTTGAAACAGGAGCATTTGAAATTGACTTTTCAGATGAAGATAAAAAAGATCTACTAAAACGACTAGGTGAAGTTGAGGGATTCGAAGCATTCTTACAGAAAACGTTCGTTGCACAGAAACGTTTCTCCATTGAAGGTCTCGATGTGATGGTGCCAATGCTTGATCATCTTGTTAAAAATAGTAATAAAGATTCCGTTGAGCACATCATGATGGGGATGGCTCACCGTGGTCGATTGAACGTATTGGCTCATATTCTTGGAAAACCATACGACAGAATCTTTTCTGAATTTGCTCATTCACCTAACAAAGAATTAGTACCTTCAGAAGGTTCAACAGGAATCAATTACGGTTGGACTGGAGACGTTAAGTACCACTTTGGTGGAAACTTCAAGCAAGATGAATCGAAAACGAAGATCACTTTAGGTCACAACCCTTCACACTTGGAATTTATTAATCCGATTGTTGAAGGATACACACGTGCTGTCCAAGATGATCGTTCAAATAATGGTGAAGCAAAGCCAGACTTCAATAAATCATTCTCTGTACAAATTCACGGAGATGCAGCATTTATCGGTGAAGGTGTTGTCGCTGAGACGCTTAACCTTGCGCAGCTTCATGGCTATAAAACTGGTGGAGCCGTACACATTATCGCCAACAACCTTGTCGGTTTTACAACCGATAAAGTAGAAGGGCGTTCTACAAAGTATGCATCTGACTTGGCGAAAGGATTTGAAATGCCTGTTCTTCACGTCAATGCGGATGATCCAGTAGCTTGTATTCGTGCAGTTGAATTTGCTTATCAATATCGCAGAAAATTCCAAAAAGATGTCGTTATCGATTTAGTTGGTTACAGACGTTATGGACATAACGAAATGGATGAACCACGTGGTACTCAACCATTGCTATACCAGGAGATCGATGCGCATGATACAGCGTACGAAGTGTATGCGAAACGATTAGTAGAAGAAAAAGTTCTTTCTGAAGACGAAAAAATGAAGTTTAAAGAGGATGCGATCCAAAAACTTCGTGATATTTATAATGGCATGAAAGAGCATGAAATTCATGAAACGTATGTACCAGCATTACCGGAAGGAGTCGCGGATGAGCTTGATTCAATCGAGACAAAAGTTAATCAAGATGTTTTGAAACAAGTAAACAAAGATATGTTGAAACGTCCAGAAGACTTCACTGGTTTTAAGAAACTCGAAAAAATTCTTAATCGTCGTGAGAATGCATTAGAAGAAGGCCAAAAAGTCGACTGGGCACTCGGTGAAGCACTTGCTTTCGGAACCATTTTAAAAGACGGTACACCAATCCGAATGACTGGTCAAGATTCTGAACGTGGCACATTTGCTCACCGCCACCTCGTTTTGCGCGACGTTAAAACAAATGAAAAGTACAGCCCAATGCACGGTATTGAAGGCGTGGATGCTTCCTTTAGCTTATATAACAGCCCATTGTCAGAGGTAGCGGTTTTAGGGTTTGAATATGGCTATAGTGTGCAAACCGACGATACACTTGTCTTATGGGAAGCACAGTATGGAGATTTCTCGAATGTGGCACAAGTAATCTTTGATCAATTCATTTCATCTGGTCGAGCTAAATGGGGACAAATTGCAAGCCTTGTTATGCTTCTACCACACGGATATGAAGGTCAAGGACCAGAGCACTCCAGTGCACGTTTGGAACGTTACTTGCAACTATCAGCAGAAAATAACTGGACGGTGGCGAATGTGACGACTGCCGGTCAATACTTCCATTTATTAAGAAGGCAAGCTGCAATCGTAGGGAAAGAAAACGCTCGTCCGTTGATTTTGATGACGCCTAAGAGTCTCATTCGTAATCAGCGTGTTGCCGTTGATGGCACTGAGCTGAGCGAAGGAAAGTTCCAGACAGTCTTGGAGCATAAAGAAACAGGGGACAATCCAGAATCCGTAAAACGATTAGTTATTGGAAGCGGAAAAGTGATGGTCGACCTTGAAGAAGCTTTAGAGGACATGGACAATACAGAAAGCTTGCATTGTGTCCGATTAGAACAAATTTATCCATTCCCAGAAGACCGTCTGAAAGAACTTCTGAAGAAATACAAAAATGTTGAAGACATTGTATGGGTTCAAGAGGAACCGAAGAATATGGGAAGCTGGGAATTCGTCAACGACAGAATTCGTGATATTATGAAGAAGAAACAGAATCTCTTATACGTAGGTAGACCGGATCGTTCTTCACCTGCCGTTGGTGATCCAAACATTCACAAAGCAGAACAAAGTCAAATCATTGAAGAAGCACTAAAGCTTGACTAAAAGGAGGAAAATAACGTGAAGGAAATCGTTGTACCGGAATTAGCCGAATCGATTACTGAAGGTACAGTAGCTGAGTGGTTAGTTCAAAAAGGTGAAAAAGTAGAAAAGGGAGATGCCATCCTTGAATTAGAGACAGACAAAGTAAACGTTGAAGTTAACTCTGACTTTACAGGCGTTCTTGCTGAAGTTCTTGTAGAAGAAGGCGACGACGTAGAAGTAGGAGACGTTATTGCTAAAATCGATGAGAACGGTGAAGCAGGTGGTAGTTCATCAGAATCCAGTGAAGAAACAGTAGAGAAGGAAGAAAAGAAAGAAGAAGCATCTACTGAAAAGCCAGCTGAAGAAAAGAAAGCAGAACCTGCTAAAGAAGAAAAAGAACAAGCGGACTCAACAGACCAGCCAGTTGCTTCTCCAGCAACACGTAAACGTGCGCGTGAACTTGGAATTGACTTAAATGACATTAAACCAAAAGATCCAGTAGGTCGAATTTCCAAAGAAGACGTGGAAGCAGCAGCAAGCCAGAAAGCAGAAGGCAGCAAAGCGAAGTCTTCCAAAAAAGAAGAAAGCAGCGAAAAAACAGAATTCGATAAACCGGTTGAGCGAGAGAAGCTATCACGTCGTCGTCAAACGATTGCCAAGCGTTTAGTTGAAGTTCAACAAGAATCAGCGATGTTAACAACGTTTAACGAAGTCGATATGACGAATATTATGAAGCTTCGCAGTGAACGTAAAGATGAGTTCTTGGAAAAACATGGCGTAAAATTAGGTTTCATGTCATTCTTTACCAAAGCTGTTATAGGTGCTTTGAAAGAATTCCCATTAGTGAATTCTGAAATCCAAGGTAAAGAAGTAGTGAAGAAGAAGTTTTATGACATTGGTATGGCTGTATCAACAGAAGAAGGTCTAGTTGTTCCTGTTGTTAGGGATGCCGATCGTCTAAGCTTTGCAGGAATTGAAAAAGAAGTTGGGGACTTGGCGAAAAAAGCTCGTGATGGAAAACTGACATTAGACGATCTAAGTGGAGGTTCATTCACAATCACAAATGGTGGTATTTTTGGATCCTTGCTATCCACACCAATCTTGAACTCACCTCAAGTAGGTATTTTAGGGATGCACACGATTCAAAAACGTCCTGTCGTTATGCCAGATGACTCAATTGAAGTCCGCCCAATGATGTACTTGGCACTTTCTTATGATCACAGAATCATTGACGGAAGAGAAGCTGTTCAGTTCTTGGTTCGTGTCAAAGAAATGATTGAAGATCCTTATGATCTACTATTAGAAGGATAATAAAAAAGTTAAATAGCTAATACTTTGAACATGGCACCTACTCCTAAAATTACGGAGTAGGTGTTATTTTTTGCTCAAATAATACAGTATATTCCGATATTAAAACTTCCTCGCGAACAATTTTTACAGCTTATGAATCATGATATTTTAGTTATTGTGCATGGACTCCTATCCTATTAATACGATGGTTATAGAGATGTTAAATGCAATAAGAATGCAAATAGAAAACGTTTTCACAAATATAAATGTTGAAAATAGTTAGAAAAAATGAAAAATAACCTTCGTAATTTACATTATTCATGATATAATGAAACAAACTTGTAATAACAACTTAATATTCTGATGATTTACATAGTTTAAATAAACATTGAAATTAAATATTTTAAAAAACTCTTGAAATTATAGCTGATTATGTATAATATATTTATTAACCAATTTCATTTATTGTACATATATGTCTGTTATTCCATTTTAAGTATTTTTTATAGTTAAGATTCTGAATTATTCTAAAACAACAGAGGTGCTTTCGATGAGCGAACATACTAAAGAAAATAAAGCCCCACTTCTAGAAGTAAAGAATTTGGAAACGGCTTTTCCGATTGACGGGGAGTACTACAACGCCGTAGATGATGTTTCATTTACTGTCGATCGTGGCAAAATCGTTGGTGTTGTAGGAGAATCCGGTTGTGGTAAAAGTGTCATGTCATTATCGATTATGCATTTACTACCGAAAGGAATCGGCAAAATAAAAGGTGGACAAATTCTTTTAGATGGAAAAGATATTACCAACTATAACGATAAAGAAATGAATAAGATTCGCGGCAAAGATATATCAATGATTTTCCAGGAACCAATGACTGCATTAAACCCAGTCTTTACAATCGGTTTCCAACTCGAAGAAGTTTTGTTTAATCATTTCAAAATTTCAAAGAAGGAAGCACGACAAAAATCTGTTTCATTACTTCGGAGTGTAGGCATTTCAAGACCTGACGATGTCGTTCAGGAATATCCACACCAATTATCAGGCGGTATGAGACAGCGTGTCATGATTGCAATGGCTATTGCTTGCCAACCGCAATTACTGATTGCTGATGAACCTACAACAGCACTTGATGTAACTGTTCAAGCACAGATTCTTGATCTTTTAAAAGAAGTTCAATCAATTAATGACATGGCAATTGTACTTATCACCCACGATCTAGGTGTAGTTGCTGAAATGTGTGATGATGTAATTGTTATGTATGCTGGAGAGATTGTTGAGAAAACCACTGTAGAAGAGCTGTTTGAAAATCCAAAACATCCATATACAGAAAAATTGATTGATTCCATTCCGAAAATGGCTGAAAAACAAGAACGACTCGGTTCCATTCCAGGAATCGTACCATCGTTAAAAAACATGCCGCGGGTAGGATGTAAATTTGCCGACCGTTGTGCAAGAGCAATGCCGGAATGCACGACGATTACACCATTACTTGGCGAAGTGAAAGACGGTCACGAAGTGGCATGTATCTTATACGATGAAAGCCGACCAAAAGAAAGGGCGAATGCGTAATGGCGACAACTGAGACATTCACAAATGCGGAAGTTAGAAAAGAACAACGTGACGCAAAAGAAAATATTCTCGAGGTCAAAAATCTTAAAACCTATTATCCAATTAAAGGTGGATTTTTCAGAAGAACAGTAGGACATGTGAAAGCCGTCGATGACATTAGTTTCAATATTAAAAAGGGAGAAACATTTGGACTTGTCGGTGAATCGGGGTGTGGGAAATCGACAGCTGGTCGAACACTCCTACGCTTGTTGAAACCAACTGAAGGGGAAATTATTTTCGATGGCGAAAACATTACTAATCTAGCTGGTAATAAACTTCGCAAAAAAAGACAAGACTTTCAAATGGTATTCCAAGATCCCTATGCATCGTTGAATCCAATGCAGAATGTCGGTGAAATCGTTGCCGAACCGATCCGTAACTATAATACAGGTAAAAGTAAAAAAGAAATTGAAGAAGAAGTAAGGAACTTGTTGACACGAGTCGGCCTTCCACAAGATGCTTATGACAAATATGCACATGAATTTTCAGGTGGACAACGGCAAAGGATTGGGATTGCCCGAGCGCTTGCTTTGAACCCGAAATTTATCATCGCTGATGAGCCTGTTTCAGCATTAGATGTTTCGGTACAATCACAAGTTTTGAATCTATTAATGGATCTCCAGGATGAATTTGATCTTACATATTTATTTATCGCGCACGACCTAAGTGTTGTAAAGCATATGAGTGATCGAATCGGAGTTATGTATCTTGGAAACCTAGTGGAATTGGCCGATAACGAATCGATTTACAATGAACCACTTCATCCTTATACGCAGGCATTAATTTCTGCCATACCTCATCCTAATCCAAAGATGAAAAAGGAAAGGATCGTATTGGAAGGTGACGTACCAAGCCCTTCTAATCCACCAAGCGGATGTCCGTTCCATACGAGGTGTCCGATGGCTAAAGAGGAATGCTCAGAAATCAGGCCAACTTTAAAGGAGGTGAAGCCAGGTCATCACGTAGCTTGCATCCTTTATGATTAAGAAGTCAATTAATATTCAAAAAACAGGGGGAAAGAAAATGAAGAAATCTTATTGGCTAGTTGCCATGATGCTTGTTCTTGCAATGTTCCTAGCTGCTTGTGGCGGGGATGATAGTGAAGAGCAAGGCAATGAAGATGAGGGTACAGAAGAAGAATCTTCTGATGAATCCTCAGAAGAAGGTACAGAGGAAGAGTCCTCGGAAGAAGGTTCAGAAGAGGCTTCTGGTGATGGTGAACCAGTTGATGGAGGAACATTGATTTATGCAATTGACTCAGAACCATCTGGTCCACTTGATATCAACTTCTATAGATCATCTACTGAAGCTGAGATCAACCAGTTTGTTCAAGAAGGATTCATTGAATATGATGAAGAATTCAATCCAATTCCTCACTTAGCGGAATGGGAAACAGAAGATCAAAAAACATATAATTTCACGATTAAAGAAGGCGTAAAATGGCATAACGGTGACGAATTAACTGTTAATGACTGGGTATTCGCAATCGAAACGCTAGCACACCCTGATTATACAGGACCTCGTTGGGCAAACGTTCAAACGATCGAAGGTGCTGCTGATTTCCGTGAAGGTAATGCTGAAGAAATTTCAGGTTTGAATGTTAAGAGTGATTATGAAATTGAAATTACTTTTGATAAAGCGCGTGTAAACAACCTATTGAACCTATGGACAAACCCAATGAACCAGACAGCATTCGAAGGAATCGAAGTTGCTGAAATGGAAGAATCCGCTCCTTCTATGACTGAAATCGTTGGAACAGGACCTTTCAAAGTAAAAAATACATCTGCTGGTGAATATTATGAGTTAGAAAAGAACGAAGATTACTGGCAAGGCGAGCCACACTTAGATGGGCTGACAGTTCGTGTTGTAGCCAACACTTCTGTAATTGGTGCACTTGAGAACGGCGAAGTTGACATGGTTCCAGTTCACCCAACTCAAGGTAAAGAAGCAGACGCTTTAGACAACGTTTCTGTTATTACTTACCCAGGTGTTTCTTACTACTATGTAGGATTCAAGCTAGGTGTATTTGATAAAGAAGCTGGAGAAATCGTTGAAGATAAGGAAAAATATAGTAACAAAAAGTTACGTCAAGCACTATGGCATGCAATCGACCGTGAACAGTGGATCGAAACATTCTTCGGTGGTTATGGTAAAACACTTAACGCACCAATCCCTACGTCTCACTGGATTGCTGCAGATAACGATGACTTGAAACAATACGAATACTCTACTGAAAAAGCTAAAGAATTGCTAGCTGAAGCAGGTTATGAAGATACGAACGGTGATGGATTCGTAGAAGACCCTGAAGGAAATGAGTTTGTCTTATCATTCTCTCACTATGATACGGGTAACCCATCATTTGAAACTCGTGCACAAGCACTTGTTCAGCAGTGGGAAGCTGTCGGTGTCAAATCTGAATTAGAAATGGTAGAAGTACAAAACTATTATGAAATGATTGAAAACGATGATCCTGCAATCGAAGCATTCTTCGGTGGATGGAGTGTCGGTGCTGATCCAGACCCAACTGCACTATGGGCATCTGATCAACTATGGAACTACCCACGTTTCAACAATGAAGAAGCTGACCAACTTCTAGAAGATGCACTTGATGTAGAAGTTGTGGGTGATGATAAAGACAAACGTAAAGACGTATACACTGAATGGCAGAAACTTGTAAACGAAGAAGCTCCTGCTTTAATCATTGGTGAGCTTGAAGAAGTTTACGCTGTCAACGAACGTGTAGGCGGACTTGAATATGATGTAACAGGATTCAACAACGCTATGAACTGGTTTGTTACAGACGGAGCAGATAAGTAAACCATCCGTTAGTATGAAACGATAAGGAGAATTTACATGTTAAAATATACACTCCGAAGATTACTAGGCATGATTCCAATGCTACTCCTTATCTCCATTGTAGTGTTTTCCCTGGCAATGTTTATGCCAGGGGATCCACTTGGTGGAGAAATTGATCCAACGAATTCTGATCCAGAGTACATTGAGGAAATGAGAGAAAAATTAGGATATAACGATCCAATTCATGTTCAATATTGGACTTGGGTTACCAATTTTGTACAAGGAGACTTTGGTAAATCTACACAGTACAAAGTACAAGTCTCAGAACTCGTTAAATCTCGAATGCTGAACACGTTGTTTCTGGGTATAAGTTCGATTGTCATTACATATATCTTTGCTTTCGCAATGGGAATGACTGCAGGGAGAAAAGCTTACTCAAAATTAGATCATTTCATCGGCGGGTTAAATTATTTTGGCTTAGCAGTTCCAAACTATATTGCTGGGGTCGTCATAATTTATTTCTTCTCTTTTAAGTTAGGGTGGATTCCGTTTGGTGGTTCACATGAAATTGGACTTCAGCCAGGTACATTAGAATACTGGATTAGTCGATTCCATTATGTGTTAGCACCTGCAATCGTACTTGGTGCATTAAGTACCGCTAGTTACACTCAGTTTTTACGTAACGATATCATTGAAAGTAGTCGAAAAGATTTTGTCCGAACAGCAAGAGCAAAAGGTACTTCAGAATCGAAAATCTATAACAGTCATATTTTAAGAAATTCCTTAATACCTCTAATAACGTTTTTAGGATTCGACATTGTAACTATTGTTAACGGTGCGGTCATCACAGAAGCAATATTTACGTATCCTGGGATAGGAACATTATTTTTAAACTCAGTGAACAACCGTGATTACTCCGTATTGATGACATTAACAATGTTCTTCTCGTTACTTGTATTAATAGGAAACTTAGTCGCAGATTTGCTATATGGAATAGTGGATCCGAGAATTCGCATAGATTAGGAGGAGTGGCTGTGGAAACCAATACTATTACTAACGCTACACCAAAGCCACAAAAAAATATGTCGCCATGGGCGATAGCCAGAAGAAAATTTGTTAAGAATAAATTGGCTATGATCAGTTTAGCTTATTTATTATTTATCATTATCATTTCATTTTTGGCACCTTATATTACGACAGCAGATATAAGTCTTGTTAATATCGGTCAAATGGAGCTACCTCCATCTGCTGATCATTGGTTTGGAACAGATAAAAGTGGCCGTGATGTCTTTACGAGACTATTATATGGTGGACGAGTTTCATTGCTAGTCGGAATGGCCTGTACTGTGGCGGTTACTATTTTCGGAACAATCGTCGGTTCAATCGCCGGGTATTTCGGAGGAAAGATTGATAGTATCTTAATGCGTTTTACGGATTTCGTTTTGAACTTTCCATTCTTAGTTTTCGTAATCGTACTAAGTGCAATTTTATTCGGAGAAGTAGATGGTGTTTGGGTTTTAATCCTTGTCATTAGTGTACTAAGTTGGGGCGGTGTTGCTCGTCTTGTTCGTAGTAAAGTATTGACGGAGAAAGAAAATGAGTATGTGTTAGCGGCAGTATCAATTGGTACGAACCCGTTTAAAGTTATTACTAAACACTTACTACCAAACATTTTATCTACAATTATTGTTCAATCAACTATTCTCTTTGCAAATATGATTGTAGTAGAATCCGGTTTAAGTTACCTTGGTTTCGGTGTACCTTCATCAACACCAAGTTGGGGAAATATGTTAAAGGCTTCCCAAGAATCGGATGTATTGCAACATATGCCATGGATTTGGGCGCCGCCCGGAATCGTATTAGTTTTGACAATCCTGTCAATTAACTTTATCGGTGAAGGAATTAAAGATGCGTTGAATCCAAAATCTTATCGTTAAATCATAACTCGCTCATTAACTACATATTAATGAGCGAGTTTTTTTGCGTGAGGAGTGATTAATTGTTTGACGATCTTGAAAAATGGATGAAAAATATACCAACTATTCTCCATGGTCACGAACCAAATGATCTAGATGAAGGAAAAACGAAACGAATAGAAGGGATTTCTTCATCTCACACACCTGTTTATCCATTTAATATGGAAAACTTTCTGCAGGAATTAAAGAAATATGAAAATGAAAAAAATAGTTATCCACGTAAAATATTTGATAAGAAAAATACTTTATTGAAAGCAGTGAGTTTACCATTTTCTTTCGAAGATACAGTCACCTATCGCTATCCATTGATACGTGAATGTAAACTAGAGCAAATAATCAAAATAATCTTGATTGATTGTTCTAATTCGATGAATCACCTGCTGAATTCAAACAAGTTACCTGTAAACTTAAATTCTTCTAAACACCTAACGTTCTTTCTTTATCATCGTGATTCGATCTTTTCCTGGTCAAAACAATTGAACTTACCAACGATTGAAGGATCTACATCGATTAGCAATTGTCTAAGGCAACTACATGATTTAATGAAAGATGACACGATACATTGGTTTTTTTCCATTGAACACATCAGTGATGGAAGAATTTCAACAGATGAGTATCGTTCGATCTTAAATTACCTTTATGAGTATGCTAAGAAAGGTCATGATTACACTTTATATGAAGTTCGAAAACAAGGTTCACTGACTAGTTCACTAGGTGAAGCGATTCTTAATCAATTCCCCACTTCTGTAAATATCTCTGCGAAAACAGTAATGATTTAAAATTCGACTAATTTGTTAAGAAGAAAAGTTATTCAAAATGATACTGAGGTACCTCTAAAAAAACAATGAGAAGAACTAAAAGTAATATAATTTTGTTCCCCTTTTCTATTGCTTAAAAACTTATTTCTTGATACATTTAAAAATAGTTTAAAATCTTTTTTTGTTCTATTTATGAGGAGGAGACGAAATGGGAATTATATTAGCCATTGTCGCAATAGCTCTTGTGTTGGGGCTAGCATGGTTATTATCAAATGATAAAAAATACATACCCTTCAAAGGTATAGGGATTATGTTAGTTGCACAGGTGATTATTACCTGGTTTATGTTTAATACTTCAATTGGAGAAAAGATTATTTTATGGATTTCTGACTTATTTAATAAACTCATCTCATTTGGACGTTCCGGTGCAGAATTTGTTATCGGAGGGATTGAGATATCGGGTGATCAAGTATTCCTTTTCGATGTCTTGATGATTATTATCTTTTTCGCAACGATATTGTCTGTTTTAACGTATATAAGAATTTTACCGATTACTATTAAATATGTCGGTGCTGTCTTGTCTAAGATTACTGGTTTACCTAAAATTGAATCATTTAACGCGGTTAACAGTTTGTTCTTCGGTCAATCGGAGGCATTACTTGGCATAAAATCACAGTTTCATCGATTAACAGATAACCGTTTGTATATTGTCAGTGCGTCTGCAATGGGTTCTGTATCAGCTTCGATCGTTGGTGCATACATGACGATGATTCCACCACAGTATGTTTTGGTTGCGCTACCATTAAACATGTTCAGTGCTTTAATTGTTGCTTCAATTATTGCGCCTGTAAAAACAGAAGAAGAAGATGATGAAGTTGATGTAAAGGATGTTTCCGGCGCAAAAAGTGTATTTGAAGCTATGGCGAATGGTGCATTAGACGGGGGTAAAATTGCTTTAATCGTTGCTGCTATGTTAATTGCATTTTTAGCATCTCTAGAGCTTGTCAACTGGATCATCGGTAGTATTTTCACTGGAGTAACATTACAACAAATTTTAGGTTATGTTCTTGCGCCACTTGTTTTCTTAATGGGTGTTCCAATGGATGAAGTCATTAATGCAGGTAGTTTAATGGGAACAAAAATTATTACAAACGAATTTGTTGCGATGTCTCAATATGGAGATATCTCCGCACAGTTCTCCGCTAAAACGAAAGCTATTGTTTCTGTATTCTTGACAAGCTTTGCAAACTTTAGCTCCATTGGTATTATTGCCGGTACTGTTGCTGGGATTAGTTCTGAAAAAGGGAGAATCGTGTCCCGCTTCGGAATGAAGTTATTAGTTGGTGCGACTCTTGCATCTGTCCTATCTGCAACAATTGCTGGATTGTTTGTTTAATACTTCAATAATACTGCATCTACATGAATTCCATTGTAGGTGCAGTTTTTTAATGCTGTTCTGGTTATGTAGCAAATATGAAAGTAATAATGGAAAATTGACCATAGAATAGTATAATGAATAAAGTATAAAAATAGCCTAAGACATAAAAGCAGAAAGGATGGGAATGAGTGGGAAAACAAACGATTTTATTTACCGGAGGTGGGACGGCTGGTCATGTCGTCGTCAATCTGGCACTAATTCCCGAGTTTGTGGAAGAGGGATATGATGTTCATTATGTCGGTTCTTATGAAGGTATTGAACGTGAGCTAATCGAAGGATTATCTGGGGTGACTTATCACGCAATTTCAACTGGAAAGCTTCGGAGATATTTGTCAAAAGAAAATATAAAAGACCCATTTAAAGTGATGAAAGGCGTCTATCAATCCAATCGGTTAATAAAAAAAATAAAGCCTTCGATCGTCTTTTCCAAAGGTGGGTTTGTATCAGTACCCGTTGTCATCGCATCGAAATTTAAAAACGTACCGGCCATAATCCATGAATCAGATATTACACCAGGTCTAGCGAATAAAGTCGCTTCAAAGTTTGCACGGTATATTTTGACGAACTTCCCGGAAACGGTGAAGTATTTACCGGAAGAGAAGGCGAAGTATGTCGGCGCAATTATTCGTGAAGAACTATTTCAAGGCAATCGTGAGCAGGCATATTCATTTACTGGATTTACACAGAAGAAACCTGTTCTCTTAGTGATGGGCGGAAGTGTTGGATCTGTCAAAATGAATGAAGCAATTAGAAATAAACTGCAAACGCTAACTGAAAAATTTCAGATAATCCACTTATGCGGCAAAGGGAATATTGATTCGTCTATCCAACAAGAAAGCTACGTTCAATATGAATATGTCACAGATGAATTAAAGGACTTGCTGGCAATTAGCGATATTGTCATTTCTAGAGCTGGTGCTAACTCCATTTTTGAGTTTTTAGCTTTGCGTAAGCCAATGCTATTGATTCCGTTATCTTTACAAGCAAGCCGTGGAGATCAACTACTAAACGCAGAGTCCTTTGAAAAACAAGGATTCGCTTCGGTGTTACAAGAGGAAGAACTTGACGGAGACCGACTAGTCGATCATGTGAATGAGTTATATAATGAGCGGTTCCGTTATAAAGACTATATGGCAAAATATGAACCGAGAAAAACAAAAGATGAAGTTATTCAATTAATTAAAGAAACGATGAAAAAATAACTAAGACCCGAATGTGCATTTAGTTGCATCATTCGGGTTTCTATTTTTAAGAAATCGAAATGCTCACATCATTACGATAATTACCGGTTACTGTGTGATTCCATTACGAAGTATTTCTGTTGTGACATCGATATCAAATTGAAAGTTTGGATATTCTTTTCTCCATTCCTCCTCCGTTAATTTTTTATCTCCTTTAAATTTAGCGTTCCAAAAAGTCCCGAAACCTAAAGAATCTACATTCAATTCTTGTGTTTTTTCTAACAGTTTACTTATATTTTCCTCAATTTTTTTTGCCATATCTTTTTCAAGCATATGGATGACTTCTTTGCTTTCCAAATCCAATTCTTTAGTAAGCTCTCTAATATCACCTTCAAATCTTATCTTTATACTAAAGTGATATTTTCCTGAGTCTTTTGGTGAGATCTGAGAAGCACTCTTGATTTGCTGCATTGTAATTTCAAATGTTTCTTCTTCAGGAGAAGGCTCAAAATCTTCCATGAATTGACGATAGTTCTCTGTGGGTAACTCAATTTGTAACTCTCCAGCTTTAAATTCATCAAGAATCAATCGGACATAAAAGGCTTCATGTAAATCAATCGTATCGATAAATCGGTCATCCTGGAATAAACCAAGTCCTGTAACAATCACCCGATCTTCTTCTATTGATAAGACTGGAGTGATTGGATCGACTCCAACCTTTAAATAATTTTTAATAAATTCATGTAAGCTACTATCAACAATCTCTTCCTTCCCAATCACCTGATCCAGTAACCGATAAATATAAATACCAACATTAGGCGCTTCTTCAAACACTTGAGCATTGAGCACTTCTCTTGATGGCATTTCCGAAACGGTTATATATACTAAATCAGAAACGAATTGGTTTCGTTGCAATGTGTCTAAGTGAGGCCAAATGCCTTCTTTAGCGAGATCAGGTCCATAGACGACAGCCCTTAGTTGTCCGGTAACTAATTTTTTTGCTGTTTTTGCAAAGGCAAGATGAAAAGCATCTTGAGCTGTTCGACCAGATGAGTGTATTGGAGAATTCACATTGCTTAATTGTTGACTAAACTTATAAGTTATAAATGTACCAAATACTTCTGGACCGTCTTCACCTTTATCAAATCCGGCAGTAGTAATAATTCCTAAATCTTCTAGTACTCGTTCTTCTGCACATCCAGTTAATAACACCACGATACTTAAGATTAGAAAAAATTTTTTAATTTTCATTTTCATTTTTTAGTACCCCTAATTCTTTTGATGATTGCAAAAGGAAATAAAAGTATCGGAAATAAAAACACAAAGAATATACTGGAAATGTCAGCAACATCCAAAAGAGCTTCTAATTTTATTGAAGATTGAATGAAGTATAAACCTATTGCCGATAAAATAATAATTGCCCAGATTGAATGCTTCTGCTTAATTTGGTGTATTCTTTTGAGACTACGTGTGATTAACCAAGCATACAAAATTAAGTTTGGCAAGATAATAAAGATCCAATAAGAAACAGCGAAAATATCAAGTCTTTCAAAGATGGAAAAAGAAATTATTTTATACATGCCTAATACAGGCCAAATCAGTGACTCTAGTTGCTTTGGTGCAAAAAATCCGATGGAAATAATTACATTTATTAAAAGTAAAATTGTAGCCGCAAAGAGACCTAATTGACTATAAAGCATCGTTTTCTCTTTGTTTCGAATATAAGGATACAAATACCATAAAACTTCAATTCCTATAAAAGAATATGTTGAAAGAAGCATTCCTTCAAACACTTCTTTTCGACTGACTTCGAATAATGGGAAATAATTATTAATATCGATCATGCTAGCAGGGACAACCAATAACGCAAAGACAAAGAAAGTCAGAAAGAAAAAGATGAAAGAAACTCCGACAATCACGCGTATTCCGCCATAAATGCTGTAAGCTATTAAAATTGTAATAAAGAATCCGATAATGAACTTTGAAAGTTGAGGAAAAATGAAAACGACAATAAACTCGGTATACTTTGCAAGTGCGCTTAAGTATACAGTAAAGAAATAAATGATGAACAAGTAGCAAATTAACTTAGCAAACCAGTTACCGAATGTCTCTTGTAAAATTCCATATAGGTCGGTATCTTGATAAGTTCTCAAAATAAAGATGATGATAGCCAAAATTAAATGAACAATGATTGCTACTAAAATTAGCACCAGCCAACTATCTTGCTTGGCATACTGAAAAACTCTACTCGGATATGCAACGATCCCTACACCAATCAATATATTAAATATAATAAAGAACAAATAACTAGCACGAAATTTTAAGTGTGTAGGGATATTAACTGGATTCTTCATTTAATCACCTATTCATCGATGTCTTTTCCTTTTGTCTTAAATAGCGAATGACCATACGTCTTCTTTTTCCGTTTCGTTTTTTTCGGAAGATGCGATGCGGCACGTCGCTTGTTCAAAACAAATGGAACGCGAACTTGGGACTGGTCAAAGTCGAAGAATCTAAATGGATAAATCGGTGCTGTATATGGACGATGCAACGAACGAAGCCGCAGTAAATGAATTATGATAAAAGCTACCGTGAAAAAGATCCCGACGAAACCAAATGTTCCCGCAAGTAAAATAATAGGGAACCGTAATATGCGTAAAGACGTCCCCATGACGTAATCAGGTGTCGTAAAGGAAGCAAGTGCGCTTAATGCGACTAAAATAATCAATATATTACTCGTAAATCCGGCTTGAACAACCGCCTGTCCGATAACAATACCGCCGACAATACCCATTGTTTGTCCTACTTTTGTCGGTAAGCGAGCACCTGCTTCCCGAATGAATTCCATCATGGTTTCTAAGATTATCGTTTCCATTAACGGAGGAAATGGTACCCGGTTACGTGATTCACCGAGTGACAGTAACAGCGCTTCTGGAATGACTTCATAATGAAAGGTTAATGCAGCGACATATAAAGGTGTTAACGTAATCGATAGAATCATGGCAAACATGCGCATTAAACGTGTAAATGAACCGATAATCCATCGACCATAAATATCGTCTGTTGATTCAAAAAAGCTCGAAAATGTAATCGGAGCGATAATTCCTGCTGAACTATTATCAACGAGGATACCAATTTTCCCTTCTTTGATACTGTACGTAAAACGGTCAGGCAATTCCGTAACAATATACTGAGGGAAAAAGGAATACGGATTATCTTCTATTTTTTGACTCAGAACAGAAGCATTCATTATATCTTCACTCTGCAAGGAAGTAAGTCGATTTCTTAACTCGTTAATGTTTTCTTCGTTTGCAATGTCATCCATGTACATCATTTGAATTTCATTCGGAATTTTATTCCCTAGAATAAATCGTTCAATCTTTAGCTGAGGTGTGTCGATCATGTTACGAACCATATTTAGATTTGTTTCGATTGACCCAGTAAAAGCCATTTGCGGACCAAAAATGAGTGATTCTGTTTCTGCTCGATCAATCGACCGATGCTCTTGCAGTGGGGCAGAGTGCATGAGACATGTTTGGTCGTTTTCGATATAAATACATACGGCACCTTGAAGAAGTTTCTTGCCAATCTCGTCTAATTTATTTTCTTCTTTTGAATTCGGCAACGCAATCATATTATCAATCGATTGGATATCTAATGTTTTTTTCGCTTTTTGTACTGGCGAAATAATTTGTTCGTACAATACTTGCGGTTTAATAATTGAATATAAAAAATAGAATCCAATCCGCTGCCCGCTTTCCGTTTCAATTATTTTCATCGTGAAATCTGGACTACTATTCAACGCTTTTTCATTTAAATCTTCTTCCACTACTTCCAATGAAGAAGGAAAAAGACTTTGTTGTTTTTTCTTCGTTGATTTTCGTTTCATACAGAATCTCCCTTGATTATCCTTTTCAAGTAGTATGTGAGTTGAATGAGGATTTATGTAAGCAGATGTCTTAAGATTATCTTTTATTTATTAGATTTTTTAAAAAAGTGGTTGAATTCTTAACTTTTAATGGTATACTCTTAACAGCAAATCAATTTAAAGGAGGTCAGGGAAATGTTGAATAGTAAACAAATGAACAAAGTAAAATTGCATAGTACACGAAAAGTCCGTGACCTTGCTGGAGTCGATCGTGATTAAGCAGTTCATATCCATTTTGTAAGTTCAATTTATTAAGATGCTTATAAGATGAATGAATAATGAATTGTTGATTTAATCTTTTCATCGAATGCGCATGCCGTGGGCTATATCACCCACGGCATTTTTGTGTCTAAAATCAGGTTACTGAGTGCACTTATGCGCATGTTTTAAAAATCGAATACAGCAAGTCGAAAACAATCTATGTCATTGAGAACAGGTTTAAAAGGAGGGAATCAAATGATTTCCGTATTTAGAAAATTATCATGGTATTTTAAGGAGCAATGGCTAAGGTATACGTTAGCGATTTCCGCACTGATTATTGTAAATATTTTAGGCGTTATTCCACCTATACTGGTCGGTCAGGTCATTGATTTAATTCAATACAACCGACTTACACAGGAAAACTTCACGCAATATGTTGTTCTGTTTATCTCTATATTGACAGTCAGCTATTTGCTGTCTATTTATTGGGATTACACATTATTCGGAAGGGCGATTTTATTAGAGAAAAAAATGCGCTCAAAACTAATGGACCATTTTATGCGTATGACAGCGGCTTTCTACAGTCGTTTCCGGACGGGTGATTTGATGGCTCGTAGTACGAATGATCTACGGGCGCTCAACATCACCGCAGGCTTCGGCATATTAACGTTAGTCGATGCAACTATCTTTATGGCTCTGATCATCGGTGTCATGGCGGTTGTGATCAATTGGAAACTGACTCTTGCTGCGCTTATTCCTTTGCCGATTATGGCAATCATTATGCAACAATACGGCAAAAAAATTCATGAGCGCTTTATGGACGCACAGTCGGCCTTTAGTGATTTGAATAATAATACACTCGAATCGATTCAAGGTGTAAGGGTCATCCGAGCATTCGTGCAAGAAAACCGGGATACGGAAAGGTTTAAAGAGCAAGCAGAGGATGTATTCCAACGAAATATTTTAGTTGCGAAGTTGGATGCACTTTTTGAACCAACCATCAAAGTATTGGTCGGTCTTTCTTATACGATTGGGATTGGTTATGGAGCTTTTTTTGTCATGCAGAGTGTCATAACTATCGGCGAGCTGGTTACGTTTAACATTTTTTTGGGCATGTTGATTTGGCCAATGTTCGCAGTTGGCGAATTGATTAATGTCATGCAACGGGGAAATGCTTCACTTGATCGTACTGGAGAATTGTTATCCCAAAAAGCGGATGTATCCGATCCAAAGAATCCGATTCATGTAGAGCGGGTTGAAAAAATTATATTTGACGATGTTACATTTCGTTATCCAAATGCGTCTGACTCTAGCTTAAATGATGTTTCACTACGTATCGATAAAGGAGGAACGGTTGGAATTGTTGGGAAAACAGGTGCAGGTAAAACGACTTTGTTTCGCCAACTATTACGGGAATATCCACCATGTGATGAGGGAAGTGTTTTCATCAATGACCATCCAATTCAAGACTATGCGTTAGAACAAACGCGTGAGTGGATTGGTTATGTACCACAAGACCATATTTTATTCTCCAAAACGGTTCGAGAAAATATTTTATTCGGAAAAGAAAACGCAACTGATGCGGAGATTTACCGAATTTTAGAGATGGCTTCTTTAAAAAAGGATATTGAGGAATTGCCGGAGGGACTCGGCACACTTGTCGGTGAAAGTGGCGTAACACTATCCGGTGGACAAAAACAACGGGTATCACTTGCGCGAGCACTTATTAAAAATCCCGAGATTTTGATTCTAGATGACTCGTTATCGGCAGTCGACGGTCAAACCGAAGCAAAAATCATTGAACATTTGAAGCAAGAACGAAAAGGTAAAACAACGTTGATCGCTGCACACCGATTATCAGCGGTGAAACATGCTAATGAAATTATCGTGCTCAAGGATGGGGAAATCACTGAACGTGGCTGTCATCATGAATTAATGCGCAATAAAAACTGGTATTATTCTCAATATAAAAAACAACAAATGGAAGGAGGGAGCCAGCATGAATAATCCATCAACAGAAAAACGTTTATTTAATTATGCAATGCAATTTAAGAAAACGATTTTTATTGGACTATTTTGTTTAATTATTGCGGTTGCTCTGGAACTCACAGGTCCATTCATTGCCAAAAAGTTAATTGACGACCATATTGTCGCTGTTGCTAATCATTATGTGGAAACAGAAGATGAGTCGGCAATCACTTTTAATGGCATTCAATTAGAAAGACTTCAAGGAGAGAACCAAAATCAAGTTTTTACACTATTTCAAGATGGGTTATCCTTTTACTTCTTAAATGATCGAGTACCTTTAGATGCGAAGCTAATTGACAATAGTAATGGACAATTTCAGTTCGAATATCAAGAACGTTCGATACAGACAACTGGTGAAAAGCTAGCAGCTAATGAAGTCTTTCTATTCTTTAAAAGAGAAATAGAACCGATTCTATGGCTTCTTGCCTTATATATGGGTCTCATTCTCATTGCATCTGTCTTTTTATACTACAAAACGTATTTGCTTCAATATGTGTCCAATCGGATTGTTCAGGAAATGCGCGGTGACGCATTTGAACATGTGCAACGATTGCCTGTTTCATATTTTGTCGATCAGCCAGCTGGAACTATATTATCGAGAGTGACAAATGACACGGAAGCGATTAAAGAGTTATATGAGCGAGTGTTAGAGGTTTTCGCATCTGGATTTATTTATATCACCGGCATATTTATCGCACTCTTCTTATTGAACGCAAAATTGGCGGCTATTTGTCTTGTACTTTTACCGATCTTATACGTTTGGATGAAGGTCTATAAAAAAGTCGGTGGGAAGTATAACCGTGTCATCCGGGAAACGAATAGCCAAATTAATGCGAATATTAATGAATCGATTCAAGGTATGCCAATTATTCAAGCTTTCAATCAGACAGAACGAATGAAGGATGAATTTGAAGCGTTAAACGAAAAGAAAAGAGATTTCCAAACACGAATGAACACATTTACTTCTTACTCATCATTTAATCTCGTCGATTTGTTTAGAAATCTAGCTTTCGTTGTATTTATTCTTTACTTCGGTGGAGCATCACTAAATGCGACAAGTATCGTGACAGCAGGTGTGCTATATGCATTCGTCGATTATTTAACCCGGTTGTTTGAGCCAGTGGAGCGTATTATTAGTCAACTCCCTCAATTAGAACAAGCACGCGTTTCTGGTAGTCGGGTTTTTGAATTATTGAATGTACCAGGTGAGGCGGTCAAAGAAAAACCTTCAAAACGCTATGATGGAAAGGTTGCATTTGATCAAGTTTCATTTGCTTATGAAAAGGATCAATATGTGCTTAAAAATATTACGTTTACCATAAAACCTGGAGATACTGCAGCGTTTGTCGGACATACAGGCTCTGGTAAAAGTACGATAATGAACTTGTTATTCCGTTTTTATGATCCGACACATGGCGTAATTCGAATTGACGGGAAGGATATCACCGTTGGGTCGAGACAGGAAGCGCGACAACATATTGGCATTGTCCTTCAGGATCCGTTTATATTCACAGGAACAATCCTTTCAAATATTACGATGAATGATCCGTCAATTTCACGAGAGGATGCGATTCAAGCGTTAAAAGCTGTCGGAGCAGATACGTTTATCGAGCAGCTCCCTCTACAATATGATGAACCAGTCAAAGAGAAAGGGAATGAATTTTCAACGGGGCAGCGTCAATTACTATCGTTTGCCAGAGCATTGGCTTTTGATCCGGCAATACTTATTCTGGATGAAGCAACGGCAAACATTGATACAGAAACGGAAACGATGATCCAGAAAGCGTTGGATGTTTTAAAATCAGGCCGAACGACATTAGTCATTGCTCATCGTCTATCAACCATTCAGCAAGCTGATCAAATTTTTGTCTTGAAACATGGTAAGATAATAGAAGAAGGGAAACACCATTCCTTGTTGAAAGAAAAAGGTGAATACTTTAAGATGTATGAAATGCAACATGGCAGGCAGCCAGAAAGCGTTTCCTAAGACGTTTGGTAAATGAGGGAAGAACGATGAGTGACAGAGACCAAAATGAGCATAGGCCAAATCACGGAGATGTAAATTCCGATTCACAGGAAGATCGTTCTCTGAACGAACAATCTCCACCTGAAACTGTGGATGAACACGATTTGTATGAAAATCTTACGGAAGAAGAAATTCGTGAAATCATTCATGAACAAAAAGGAATGCATAAACAAACAGTTAATAACAGCAAGCCAAAAGGCCCCCCGTTTCCAAAATGGGTTTTTTGGCTTATAGCTGTTTTTATGGTCATTAATTTAGGAGCAGCTTTACCAAGAATATTTTCGATTCCTGCAATTGATTTTCTGCAAACGTCTGTAACGTTATTCATGGATGAAGATATGCAAGCGCACAAGCAATCCATTGCATTAGTGGATACAGGATCGAGTAAGGGTACAGGATTTTCTGTTCACCCGGAAGGATATGTCATTACCAATCATCATGTGATTGAGGACAGAGAACAACTATGGGTGTATATGAACGAGAAGGGCCCATATTCTGCTGAAGTCATCCATACATATGAAGAAATTGATTTAGCTGTTTTGGACTTAGAAGGAAGTCAGTTTCCTTATCTTGAAGTCAACGAAGAACCAGGAGATTTAACTGGACAATCAATCTATTTTATCGGGAACCCGTTACGGTTTAGCGGAATAGCCAACGAGGGAAAAATAATTGGAAAAACAGATGCTGTATCCATTGAAGAAGATGCGTACATGCTCGATGCACCTGTTTATAAAGGGAATAGTGGTAGTCCTGTCATGACCGAGGATGGGCAGGTTATCGGTGTTATTTATGCAACAAAAGATGACCCGGAGCATGGGCGAATCGGGTTGGCTATTCCAATTGAAGCATTACTTGAACAAACAGGTGATACCATTTTACCGAAGTCGAATGATAAATCTTCTAAAGAACAGCCTTAACGCGAATAAAAGATTCGAAAACTATAATTGAGTTGGGAGTGATGAGGGGTGTTCAGCCGACAGAAGAAAAATGACACAACCCTCGAGCAACAAGTTCTCCAAGTGCAAGCAGGAGACGAAAAGCTTCGTCAGCGTCTTATTGAAGACTACCAGCCTTTCATCGCGACCAGTGTGTCGAAAGTCTGTAAAAGGTATATCGATCAAAAGCAAGACGATGAATTCAGTATTGGTTTAATTGCTTTTAACGAAGCAATTGATTCTTTTCAAGCAGGTAAGGGTAGTTCGTTTTTTACGTTTGCCCGACTGGTGATTTCAAGAAAAGTAATTGATTACATTCGTCAACAAAAGCATCATCGTCGAATGATTCCTCTTGAATATTCAGATGATACGAATGAGACGTATACCGATGAAAAAAGTGTTTCTGAGCTTTCAAAGAATCAATTTATCGAAAACGAACACGCCTGGAACAGACAAATTGAAATCGAAGAATATAACGAACAATTACGTAAATACAATCTATCTTTTGCAGAATTGGTGAAATTTTCACCGAAGCACCAAGATGCGAAACGACAGGCTCAAAAGATTGCGAAGATTATATACGAGCAACCAGAAATACGCCAATATGTTATGGAAAAAAAGCGGTTGCCGATTAAAAAAATTTTACCCCTTGTTAACGTCAGCAAAAAAACAATTGAGCGAAATCGCAAGTATATTCTTGCTGTATTTATATTACTCAATGAAGATTTTATTTATCTGAAAGAGTACGTAAAGGAGGTGTAACTCAGTATGATTAAAGGCGTTTTGATTGAAAAAAGAAAATCATATGCCATCGTTTTGACTGAGGATGGTGACTTTCGGAAGACGGGTCCTGTAACTGATGTCGAAATTGGTGAAGAAGCAATGGTACCACCCATTAAAGTTCGCCAGTCTTTTGTATCCGTTTTCAGTAACCTATTCAAACATCCTTCCATACGCATTAGTACCGCTTTAGCACTTATTATGATACTTATTTTTCCAATATATTCTTGGGTCGGTCAGTCGAACAAAGCTGAAGCATACGTCAGCATTGATATCAACCCGAGTATTGAATTGACAGTCAATAAAAACGATGAAGTAATCGATATAACAGGTTTAAACAAAGATGGCACCCTACTAATCAATGAACTAAAATGGCAGGATGAACTTGTTGTCGACTTGGCTGAGGCGATCATTCATAAGAGTGACGAATTAGGTTATCTCCAAAAAGACCATGAAGTGATGCTTGGAATCAGTTATTTGAATGATGAAGAAGAATCCGACTTGCTTGGTCAAATGTCCGAAAAAATAAATGACTATAATGATCGTATTAAAGTAGCTATGTTCACTATTCCAGAACACGTTAGAAAGCAAGCACAACATAAAAATCAATCCATGAATTTAACTTATGCGAGCGAAACATTGACAACGTACTATGAAGA
This sequence comes from Allobacillus saliphilus, assembly GCF_018138385.1. GTDB lineage: Bacteria > Bacillota > Bacilli > Bacillales > Alkalibacillaceae > Allobacillus > Allobacillus saliphilus. The sequence continues at coordinate 52,453 of NZ_JAGSIE010000007.1, read as the reverse complement.
GCAAGAAAACAATGATTCCAATGACACAAACGATTCAAAAGAAGATGATGCTAATCAAGAGAGTAAAGAGGAGAAGACGAACAGCCACTCAAGTACTCATAATCAAAAACAAAAAGTTGAGATTATGAAACGATTCCTTAAGCGTTCGAATGCCGATTCCTTGCCGCCTGGGTTAATGAAGAAAATACATGAAGATCAATCACTTCCGCCTGGATTGAAAAAGAAAGAGAATAAACAAGACAACTCCTCAACAGAATCACAAGAAGATGTAGAGGAAAATGAGACCGAACGAGATCGTCACCCTTCGGATAAAGAAAAAGACCATCCATCCCATAAGGGAAAAGAACATCCGTCAAATAAGGGAGAAGACCATCCTTCCAATAAAGGCAATGGTCACCCATCAAACAAAAAAGCTGACCCCCCTTCGACTAACAAGAAAAATCACTCAGACAAAGAAGAAGGTCATCCTTCAGAAAAAGAGGATGACCATCCTTCTCATTCAAATGGTCACGGTCCACCTGAGCATTCAGGGGACCACCCTTCTGATAAAGATGATGATCATCCTTCAAACAAAGGACAAGATCATCCATCGAATAAGGATGATGATCATCCATCAAATCGCGGAAAACATTCGGATAAAGAATGATGAATTGACAATTTGAGATTAAGACTATAATGATAGAACACACCCGTGCAATGATGAAAAGGTTTTTAATCGTTGTGCGGGTTTTTTCGTATTTTCATCAAATATAAATTCAACACAAGTTAACGAGAAATGGAAAATATACTATAATGGTTTCATATTGAAAAAGAAAGGGGCGGTGAATTGTTGTTATATCATTTGTGGGTAAATGAGTGGAAAAGACTTTTGAAATCACCAACCCTTTTGTTATTCACGTTATTATTACCGATTGCGTTATTTATAGTTGTTGGCTTTGTTGTATATTCAACTGTTCAAGAAGAGCTAGATGAAGTTGAAATGATTATAATCGATGAAGATGAAACGTTTGAGACGAAAGCGCTTATCAAACAGTTGGCCGGCGACCGAACGTTAGCAGAACAAATTGATTTTATTAACGGTGGAGCCGATCTTCAAAAACATTTACGTAACCCAAAAGAGGCAGCAGCAATTATTCAAATTCCTGAAGGTTTTACAGAACAACTTCGTTCGGGGAAAAATGAAAGCATTACGGTTTTCTTGAATGACCAAATACCTTTTAGTTCCCAGCTGGCTCAGTTGTTTTTAGAAAGTGGACAATCTTATATCACTTCAGCTCAAGCGGGTGTAAATACAGTTCACCATTTTTATAGCAGTGAATTGGAAGGTAAAGAACGTAAGGATGTATTGCAGAAAAACACCATTCATTTTACGTTTTTGGCTTTAGGAAGGAATGATCTTTTCGAGATGCACGAAGGAGTTGCTAGTGGTTTGCTTAGCTGGAATGACCAAGCTGTTTTAACTGGTATTTTACTTATTTATTTTCTGACGTACATATTATTAGTGAGCCTCTTTCAACCAAAAGAAAACCAAGCCATTCAGGAACGTCTACGACTGATTGGTGTGACAAAGGCTAAGCAACGACTGGCAACGTTCCTATTTCATATTTCGTTTAGTTGGATTTATTTATTTGTATTGGTATGGATGATATCCAAGCAGTTTGAGACGTACTTACCATTTAGCTGGCCATACGTATTCCAATGGTTTGGTATCGCTATGATTCTAGCCGGATTGTTTATGGTCACCGATCGTTTGATTAATGAACGAGCAAGCAAATGGTTTGTGTTCATTCTGGCTTCAATTGCTTTACTGTTAATCAATGGATTCATTATTCCACCTGCTTACTTACCAGAGTATTTACAAGCTGCCTGGTTAGCACCAGTACGTAGCTTATATATAGGATATTCTTCTATATTGACGCACAATCAATGGCCATGGGTTGAATGGATTTTCATACTAATCGGTACAGGAATTACTCTCTTGCTAAACAGCTTGCCTAGAAAGAAGGTGCAACGCTGATGCTTATCATTTGGAAGTCAATTTTCAAAAGAATAACGACTTGGGTGCTAATGGTACTAATTCCAATCGTATTAGGAATCATTATTTATCCGATGATTAAGGATACGGTGAGTCAAGTATCTGTGCCAATTACAGTCGTCGATCAAACAGACCAGGCAATTACAGAAGAATTATTAAAAGAAATTGAAGATTCACCTTTTCAAGTCACCAAAACGGAATCATTGGACCTTCGTTTATTATCAACAGGTGAGGCAGAAGCTATTTTTGTTTTCAATGACGAATTGGAAGCAAATATTTTATCCGGAAATACAGATAAGATTGTTACGTGGTATCGGACTGAAAATAGCTATGTGGACGGCTTATTCAAAGAGAAGCTCGCGTCGGCGATTATGAGTCGGGTGGTCAGAGCAGAAGCGGCATCGATTGTTTCCCATTATCGACCAGAAACGGAATGGGATGAAGTTTTTAAATATGGATTAAAATATTTTGATCCACGTCCGATTTTTGAAATGAAATTCGAACATATTCATAGTGCTCAAAACACCTCATCAATTGATTCGGGAAACCAATTACTGTTTATCATCATGTGGTTATATTTATCGATGCTTATTGGCTATTTCACAAAAATTTTATATGAATGGCGAACTGATGGAATTCTGGAACGGCTGAAGTTACTTCAGCAAACTCAGTACTATTATTGGTCTTGGTTCATTGGTGTGCTCGCAATTACTTATTCGTTTTCATTCGTGGCAATCCAACTGATCGAAGTGCCGTTGAACAATTGGGCGTATTTCATTCCATTCGGTACTGTATTGATCTGTTTTCTATTTTTCATTCTCGTGAAAAAGAAATGGTCGATGTATGCTTGGTTAATTAGCTATAGTGTAGCTTCCTTTATTATTTTTTTATTGGCTGATTGGCAAATCATAGAAAGTGAATGGATGTATTTATTTATACCAACATGGTTGCTCGGATAAATATGTGAAAGAGAGGTGAGGTTATGCTGCAGCTGAATAATGTATCCTACCGAAAGAGTAAAAGTGATTTAGTCAATAGTGTCTCAGCGTCTGTCCACGCAGGGGATCGACTGACAATCTTTGGGCCAAACGGAGCGGGGAAGTCGACCCTCATGCGGCTCATGGCCGGTATAATTGAACCGACTGGTGGAACAATTACTTCTAATGATTTGTTAAAAGCTAAAAACGCAATTGGCTACGTCCCACAACAATTAGCGTTATTTAATAATTTAACGGTGAAAGAGCATCTTCGTTTCTACCGAAAAATGGCAGGTAACAATACGGAAAATTTTATAAATGAAATGATTGAAACGCTACAATTAAAAAACTTCTGGAATAAGCAGATTGATGAACTTAGTGGTGGAATGAAACGTAAAGTAAATCTCACTGTCGGTATGATTCAGCAACCGGAAATTGTTTTTTTAGACGAGCCTTTTGTAGGTGTGGATTTAGCGGCGAAACACGATATGCTTAATTGGCTAAATCAACTGAACAAAAGGGGAGTTACTATCGTTTTCGTAACACATGATTGGCAAGTCATCCATCAATTAGCCGATAAAATGTGGTTGATGGAAAGCGGAAATTTACTGCAAGAAACAACAGTTGATGAAGTTGTTCACAATCGTCTTGAATTGCCAAACACGTCAACTGCTCTTCATAAAATGATCTCATTTCACCGGTCATAAAGGTTAGGTACATGTTTTCTAGAAAATATTGGTAATATGATAAGAAGCATATTTCCTCCTTTTCACTCCATACTAACGAGTAATATCGTGAAAGGAGGAATTTTTATGCGTAAATATTTGATGGCAGCATTTTTCGCCACCATTATGATGCTTGCAGCTTGTCAAACAGACGATACAGGAATGGGCAACGATGACGGCCAAACAAATTATGAACAAACAGGGTATAATGATACAGCTAATCAAGATAATCGAGGTCAAGGTTTCCAGATGAATAATGGACGAAATGGGAACGGGGTACAAGACAGAATCAATCGACGGAACAACCTCGATGACGATCAATATGGTATTGGGAATCAACAGAATAACTTTGAGATGGCCGAAGGAATTGCTCGACGAATTGTCAACAATGTCGATGGCGTTGAGGATGCAAACGTCATGACGGATGGTCAAAACGCTTATGTTGCAGTTGAGTTAGATAAGAATCGTGACACAAATGGAAACGAAAATGAAATCGGTCAACAACTAAACGATCAAATTTCTGACGTCGTTCAAACATCGAGTAATCAAATTGACGACGTGTATATTACAGCAAATCCGGACTTTGCTGGGTCGTTAAATGATTATGCAGATAGTATTGAAAATGGCGAACCTGTTGAAGGCTTATTCGAAGAAATGAATGATATGATTCAACGAGTTTTTCCAGATCGACGTGAAAACAATAATCGCTAATCCAACAGAAAGAAATCAGCTTTATATGCTGGTTTCTTTTTTGTTGTATAGAAAATGAAAGTGGATTGACTTTAAAGGATATAGCCTTTCATATATATAAGTAAAAAGGAGGCTATATCCAATGAATGATTTTTTACAAATTCAATCGGTAAGTACACAACTAGGTCTATATGCAGATCAGATTGACATAACCTATGTGAATGACCTTCCACTTACCTATGCTTCTTTATATGGTAAAAATCAATTGCCTAGTGCAATAACACTTGGTACCAATGGTCAATTAACATTGATAGTATCTAAATTTTTAAAAAATAGCGAAAAAAAGTTGGCGATCATTCGGGGAATGGTTTATGCTGATTTTTATAGAAGAAATCAACGAGTGAAACATCTGGGGCGATCTCATCCTAAGCTGGATCTTCAATCCTATCGAGAGAAATATGGAACAAATGAAGTTAATCGATTGAATGAAGCGTTTGAAGCAACGGCGTTTTCTAGTTTGCAAAGCCTTAGTAATTTATACGATTACATAGTGGGAACGAAATCCAAACTGCTTCCATGGCAAAAAAAGTTGGGACAAGAAATTGGACTTCGACTTCATCAGCAATCCATCGTCCACTCAACTTCATTATTACGTGAGGGATGGGCGAGTTTAAAACAAATGGACATCATATCAAATGTGTTGTCCAAACAAGAAGCGATTGAATCGGCATTATTATTTAGTCGAATGAGAAGTCGACCTATAGGTATTCGCCTGCATGAATTAGGAAAAACTCTTTTGCAGCAATTGTCTGAAGCGGAAATCATTCAAGCCATTGAATCATTTAACGATGCAGACTTAATACAACGCGCATATACGAAGACTGTCCATCAACATGAAAATATTTCTGTAATTTTTACGAAAGAAAAACACCTCACCGATTATGAAATAGTAAAAAAATTTTTAATACACTTATCAAATCTCGATCTTTATCCGATATTAAAGGTAGATCGGGCAAAAACGGAAAAAACAGGGGAACTAACGATCTATTATCACGTAAGAGACATACATAACAGCGCTTATTTTCAACAACTACGTTTATATTTACAAACTATTTGGGGTGAGAAAGTTTTTATCAAACCAAAGAGAATGATTTAGAAAGTGGGGGAGATTGGTGAAAAAATACAAAAAGAAAAAGGAACGAAAGACAAAAAAGGCAAAAAACATACCAATCAAAAGAAGGAGGATGTCACTCGGTGCCAAATATGCTTGGATTGTCATAACAATTATGCTTTTCTTTGTTATTGCATCAGGCATTGTTTACATACTCTCTTCTCAGTCTGAAGCGAAACTGAATGAACAAGAGACGAAGACAAGTGTTGCTATTGATATCGGCAATATGGAATCAGCATTTCGGGCCAAGAATGGATTGCTAGGAGATTATATTACGTTTAAAACAAATGACTATGCCAGTCAATACGAGGAGTTAAATCAATCCTTTCAAAACATCGAAGAAAATGTGCGCCAACACTTGGATAAAGAGCAGAGAACCCTATTAAACCAAGTGGTTACAATCAATGAGGAAATCAATACGATTGTTGAGGAAGAAATTATCCCTAATGTTCAGGATCGGAACGAAGGGGATGCTATTGCAAGCCGGATGAAAGCAACCATTATAAGCCGGGATGCTGTTGGACTACTTACTCAATTAACAGAATCTGTACAAGCTGAATTTGAACAATCCAAAAATGAGATGAGTTCTTCATTCAAACAGATGCAGCTCGCGTTAATGCTGGGTATCGTATTAGCCGTCCTTATGGCAGTTCTGTTATTGGTTGTCGTCAATCGTCGAATTCGTAAAAACATCCATGCTGTACAAGATGTCGCCAATGAGGTGGCAAAAGGTAACCTTAGTGTGACCGATGTTCCTGTAAAAGGGAAAGATGAAATTGCAGATCTGGCACAATCAATTAATTCCATGAAAGCAAGTTTGCACGGAATCATTCATGACGTTAATTTTTCGAATCAATCCATTACAAATCAATCAGATGAACTGAAGCATGCTGCTGAGTCATTAAAAGAGGGTAGTGAGCAAATTGCCTCAACAATGGAGGAATTATCTTCTGGTTCGGAAACGCAAGCGGAAAGTGCTTCACAAATATCTGAGCTAACAGAGAAACTGGTCGGTCGAATGAATCTTTCGGTTGAAAATAGTGAACAAATTTCATCTACTTCGGAAAAAGTAATGAACTTATCTGCTTCGGGCCGAGAAAAAATGGCAGACTCCGTAACTCAAATGAGTCGGATTCATATGATTGTTGAAGATTCGGTTGCTAAAGTGAAGGACCTAGCTAAACAATCCGGTGAGATTTCTCAGTTAGTTGAAGTGATTAAAGATATTGCTGATCAAACGAACTTATTAGCATTAAACGCTGCAATCGAAGCTGCACGCGCTGGAGAACATGGTAAAGGGTTTGCTGTCGTTGCGGACGAAGTGAGAAAGCTTGCAGAACAAGTAGGAAATTCAGTCAGTGATATTACATCAATCGTTTCTAACATTCAAAATGAATCAAACATCGTCTCAGAAACGCTTCAGGCAGGATATGAAGAGGTGACGGTAGGTACGAAACAAATTCACTCTACACAAGAAACGTTTGAAGGAATCGATGAAGCAATTGCGCAGATGAGCCAACAAATTCAAGAGATTACTTTCAATTTACAAGATGTTTTGAATGAAAGTGTGAATATGAGTGGATCCGTAGAAGAAATTGCATCCATTTCAGAGGAATCAGCAGCAGGAATTGAAGAAACGGCGGCCTCTGTTGAGCAAGCGAGCCATTCGATGGATGGGATTTCGAAGGTTGCCAATGACTTAAATCAGTTGGCAGGAGAATTAAATAGAAAAGTTGAAAAATTTCGTTTATAATAGATGAAAACATTTAAAGACTGTGTTGAGCAGTCTTTTCTTTTTATTTACTGGAGGGATGAGACATGCGGATTGTTTCTATTTGTCCGAGCAATACCGAAATTATGGCCTATTTGGATTTAATGAATTTAGTAGTTGGTGTAGACGACGATTCTGATTGGCCAGAAGCGGTAAATGATCTGCCGAAAGTAGGTCGCGACTTAAGTGTTGATATGGATGCAGTAGAACAATTACAGCCAGACTTGGTATTGGCTTCTTTAAGTGTTCCAGGTATGGAAAAGAATATTGAAGGATTAAAAGAGCGCAATCTTCCTTATGTTATTTTAAATCCAAACTCGTTGGATGAGATTGGAGAGGATATTCTGACGGTTGGGAAGTTGACAGGTTATGAAGATCGTGCGAATCGCGTATACAATGAATATCACGAAACAATTAATTATTATAGAGAAAAATCACTTGAAGTGCCAGTGAAAAAAAGAATTTATTGGGAATGGTGGCCAAAGCCAATTTTTACACCAGGTCGTAAAAATTGGTTAAGTTATATTAGCGAATTGGCAGGTGCGGAGAATGTATTTTCAACATATGCTGATGCCAGCATCCAAGTTGAATGGGAGGAAGTGTTAGAAAAAGACCCGGATGATATTTGCATGGTATGGGTAGGTGTACAAGAAGCAAAAATGAATCCAAAAATTATTAAAAAAAGAGAAGGTGCAGATCAGCTTCAAGCAGTACAGCAAGACCGCATTCACGTTCTTGAAGAACACTTGTATTGCCGCCCATCTCCACGATTATTGGAAGGATTGAAGAAGCTTGCCCCGATACTACATCCAGATATTTTTAATAGAAAATAAAGTGGCCTGAAAAATGGGGGGAGATGAAGTGAAAGAGGAAGTAGTCATGGAAACAGAGCAATCAATCGGATCGGCGTTTAAGCAAGGATCGCTTGCAGGAATGCCTATTTTTCTAGGTTATATGCCAATTGCTATCGCTTATGGTGTACTAGCGAGCCAGTCTGGTTTGACAATTTTTGAAACAACGATGATGAGTGTATTAGTTTTTGCAGGCGCAGCGCAGTTTATGGCTGCGAATATGATGGCTCAAGGAGCGTTGTTTTTACAGATTGTCGTAGCCACATTCGTTTTGAATTTTAGACATTTCATTATGAGTATGTCATTTATGAACCAACTGAAGAATTATTCTCTACCGTGGAAATTCGGCCTATCGCTCGGATTAACGGATGAAACCTTTGCTGTTTCCGCATTACATAAAAAAGAGACGAATAAAGAAAATAGTATGTTTTTTTATTTAGCCCTAATTCTGACGGCCTATTTTTCTTGGATTGTGGGTAGTTTTGCAGGGGCACTCTTAGGTGAAATCATTCCGTCGCAACTAAGTGACAGCATGGGCATTGCATTATACGCCATGTTTATTGGCTTATTGACTCCTTCAGTCAAAAAAGAATGGCGCATTGGAGTAGTAGCAGTCATCAGCATGTTGCTTAATTTTATTTTCAGTGAGTTCGTCGGATTAGACACAGGGTGGGCGATTGTTCTGGCTACAGTCGTAGGTAGTTTAATGGCCATTCCAATGATGAAGGAGGATGATGCATCGTGACGATGTTAACGATACTCGGTATGGCGATTGTTACGATGGTGCCACGCTTCATTCCTGCATTTATTATGGATCGACTTGCGTTAAAGCCATGGGTCAATAAATGGTTAAATGCAATCCCTTTTGCTGCTTTAGGTGCATTAATTTTTCCGGGGATTATGTCTGTCATAGAAGAAGCACCTTGGGTAGGAATTATAGGTGGTCTTGTAGCAGCAGCGATTGCGCTATTAAATGTGAATGTCATTTTTTCTGTAATCGGTGCGATTTTGACCGTGTTTTTATTAACCATGTAATACTTTTCAGTGCTAAAAACAAGTTCCGATTAAATTCGTTTAATTACTTGAAATCTAGGGAACGCTTTATTTGAGAACAGTTATCGCTGAAAGGAGTTTTGTTTAGATGGCTAAAATCGCAGTCATTTATTACAGTTCCACGGGTGCTAACTATCAACTGGCACAGTGGGCTGAAGAAGCTTTAAAAGAAGCTGGTGCGGAAGTAAAATTATTAAAAGTTCGCGAAACAGCACCGATGGAAGCAATTGAAAGTAATCCAAATTGGAAAAAACACTATGAAGAAACGAAGGATGTTCCTGAAGCAAGTACTGAAGACCTTGATTGGGCAGACGGATTTGTTTTCAGTGTTCCGACGCGCTTCGGTAATGTGCCTGCTCAAGTAAAACAATTACTTGATGAGGCAGGAGGTTTATGGGCACAAGGAAAATTGGTGAATAAAGTCGTTACTGCAATGACATCTGCACAAAATCCACATGGTGGACAGGAGCAGACATTAACAGCACTTTACACATCGATGTTCCATTGGGGAGCAATCGTTGTAACGCCAGGCTACTCTGCTGAAGAAATTTTTGCAGCAGGTGGAAACCCTTATGGAACAAGCTCTACAGTAGATGGTGAAGGAAATCTTCAAGATGATGTTGAAAAAGCTGTGAAACATCAAGCGAAAAGAGCGTATACTATAACAAAACAAATTCATTCATAATGTTTTTAATTACCCCCACAAACAGGGAAGATCATCCTAATGAATATAATATACAGCTTAGATGAACCTTTCGCAGAAGCGAAGTTCATTATACACCTCTCTCCCAACAGAGGACTTTCCCTGGCAGCATAGTAATGCCAGGGATTTTTTCAAACTTTATATAGTCAGAAAATTATTGCAATTTAAGGGGTATTTGGGGTAAACTATTAAAAAGGAGATAAGGGGGCATTACAATGATGAAGAAGCAATTCAGCTCCTATAAACTATCACGCTTACACTTTTCCAATGGACACTTACCGTTAAAGGCACGGAAAGAAATGAACTATGAAATTAAACTTGCAGCAAGGTTAATCTTAGATGAAGCAATTTACCAGTGGAATAAACGAAATTTGGAATCTAAAATTGATACAGCGATTGACAATCAAAATGAAAAAGAATTTCATCGATTAAGTAAACAATATGCACACTATATTATTCATGAATAAGGAATTACGAAAAAAGCTACTTTCGGGTAGCTTTTTTTGTTACAATAAACAATGAATTAAATTTGATTAGTAAAGAGGGTACAACATGAGATTTGCATACACAATACTTGTTATATCTCTACTAGCACTATTTGCAGGTTGTTCAGTGAATGGTGAAGCGAAAACTGTAAATTCGTTAAATAATATACAAACAGAGCAATCAGAGAAAGAAAAGATTATAACCAATGGTAGGGCGAATATTGGACAAGAGGTCTTGGCAGAAGCCGTTTCTGGTGAAGTGAATTCAGATGGTGTTACTGTCGTTGGCGAACCAGATTCGGAACAAGTCATCGTGAATAAGGACCGCAAGCTCCCTGATGGCTATGAACCGCCGGATTTGATGATACCTGATGTGGCGTTTCAAGCAGTCAATCAAGAGCGTAAGCATTTACGGAAACCGGCTGCATTAGCATTGGAAAAATTATTCAAAGCTGCTGAAGAGGATGGGATTGAATTAGTAGCCGTCTCAGGATACCGCAGATACGAAACACAAGTATATCTATATAATCGCAATGTGGAAGTTAAAGGAAAAGAATATGCAGATCAATATTCTGCAAAACCAGGACATAGTGAACATCAAACAGGACTCGCAATGGATGTCTCTGCAGCGTCTGTTGCATTTGATTTAGTTGAAGCATTTGAAGAAACTCCTGAAGGACAATGGGTTGCTGAAAACGCTCATGAATTCGGCTTCGTAATCCGTTATCCAAAAGGGAAGAGTGATATTACCGGATACAATTATGAGCCTTGGCACTTACGTTATGTTGGTCCGGAAATCGCGACAAGCATCCACGAACAAAACGTGACGATTGAAAAGTTTTTTGGAATAGTTGAATAAGCCATAAACCCGAACGATTATATTCGTTCGGGTTTTTCTGTTTGATTGGCTTTTCATCAACACTTCAGTTTGTCGTCGAACCGCACGATAAATGCGTGTAACCGTTCGACAAACGCGCCGAACCGCTCAACAAACGCGTGTAACCGCTCGATAAAAGGATGGAACCGCTCGACAAAGTGCTCCAACCGCTCGATAAGCGTTTCAAGCCGCTCGACAAACGCGTGTAACCGCTCGACAAATGCACCAAGCCGCCCGACAGCCACATAGGATTCACGAGAATACCTATATGAAGACGGTTAATTTCTCGAATTATCATCTATTCTGTCACAATTCATTTAAAAAAATCGCAATTCGCATTATAATAAGAGGTAGGAATGAAAAATTTGCAGATTAATGAGGAGGATACTTGAATGGATTACCGTATTGAACGAGATACAATAGGGGAAATGAAAGTCCCGAGTGATAAGTATTGGGGAGCACAAACACAGCGTAGTTTTCAAAACTTTCCTATCGGAGATGAAAAGATGCCTGTTGAGATTATCAACGGCTTTGCAATTTTGAAAAAAAGTGCTGCTCGTGCCAACGCACAGCTAGGATTGCTTGACCCTGTAAAAGCTGATGCTATTGCACACGCTGCAGATCGAATTTTAAGCGGAGAATTGACCGAGCATTTTCCGTTAGTTGTTTGGCAGACAGGTAGTGGAACCCAGTCAAATATGAACGTCAACGAAGTCATTGCATATGTCGGAAATGAGTGGCTTGAAGAGCAAGGAAAAGAAGTTCGACTTCATCCGAATGACGACGTCAACAAGTCACAAAGCTCTAATGACACGTATCCAACAGCGTTACACATTGCGGCAGTAAAAAAAGTCGAAGAGCATGTTCTGCCTGCACTTCAGCAAATTAAGAAAACGACGAAGCAAAAGTCAGAAGAATATATGGACCTCGTAAAAATTGGACGTACACACTTACAAGATGCAACACCAATCACACTAGGTCAGGAGATCAGTGGCTGGTTCCGCATGCTCGAAAAAACGGAATCGATGATCGTTGATTCGTTAAAATACGTTCGTGAAATCGCACTTGGTGGTACAGCAGTCGGTACAGGAATTAACGCGCATGCTGATTTTGCAGATGTCGTTGCTCAAAAAATCAATGAAGAAACGAATGGTCAGTTCGTTTCAGCGAAAAACAAATTCCATGCGTTGACAAGTCATGATGAATTAGTTCATACACACGGCGCATTAAAAGGACTTGCGGCTGACTTAATGAAAATTGCCAATGATGTCCGTTGGCTAGCCAGTGGACCGCGTTCTGGTATTGGTGAGATTACAATCCCAGCAAATGAGCCTGGAAGTTCCATCATGCCAGGAAAAGTCAATCCAACTCAGGCTGAAGCGTTAACAATGGTAACCGTTCAAGTGATGGGAAATGACACAGCAATCGGCATTGCTGCGAGTCAAGGAAACTTTGAATTGAATGTGTACAAGCCTGTCATTGCTTATAACTTCTTGCAATCTTGTCAGCTTTTAGCTGATAGTATGATCTCATTCGATGAGCGTTGCTTAGCAGGTCTTGAGCCGGATCATGCCAAAATTGAACAGTTCCTGAATGACTCATTAATGCTTGTTACAGCATTGAATCCACATATCGGTTATGAAAATGCTGCAAAAATTGCAAAGAACGCACACGAAAAAGGATTAACCTTAAAAGAGTCTGCCGTTGAGACTGGCATTCTTTCCGAAGAAGACTTTGAACGCTTAGTTAAACCGGAAGAAATGACGAAGCCAAACGTTAAATAAGCTAACAATATTTACCGTTTATTTTTACTCATATTATTTTGCCCTCCTGAAGAAACTAGAGATACACAGGAGGTGAATGACAATGGCTTCTAACCAAGGAAATAATTCTAACCAATTAGTCGTACCTGGTGTTGCCCAAGCTTTAGACCAAATGAAGGTAGAGATTGCCCAAGAATTTGGTGTACAGCTTGGTCCTGACTCCACTTCACGTTCCAACGGTTCTGTTGGTGGTGAAATCACTAAGCGCCTAGTTCAAATGGCTGAACAACAACTAGGTGGAGGATCTAAATAATCACACAAACAATAGAGGGTCATGAATACATGACCCTCTTCATTTATACATATTGCTTATTCAGATTCACTTTCTTCTCCAGGAGTTGGGAAAGGCGCATCATTTTCGAGAATCGGATGAGCTTCGCTAATTTGATTCCTTTCCCCCCGAATATAGCCACCGGCCATCCCTTCATTAATCATCCGATCAACATCGAGGTCATAAGCATTTCGACCTTCATTTTCCAAATCGAGCGTGTACTGATCCGCATCAATCGAGCTGTCGGCAGCAATCTCCTGATTATACGCTGGAACTTCATCTGGTATTTCGCTTGCGGTGATTCCATCTTCACTTTGTTCGCTCTTAGTGACACCGTCTAAATTTAAATCGTGAGCTTTTCGTATCGTCAATTTTTTTCGTTGTTTTTTTGACATGAATCATCCCTCCTCATCCATTATCTTTTGATTTAACGGACAGAACATACCGCAAGCTTACTGGAAAAACAGTATGAAGTTTGTGCTTAAACAGGTACTGAAAGGGAATGTAGTAATATGAAAGGTATGTGCCAACTAACGTTCATAAAAGCTTTAAATGAAATATTTTATATATAAAAATCATCAATCTTAATAAGGAGTCTTGAATCATGAATTTTTTGATCTTATCTCTCATCATGATCATCATTGGGGCATTGATTGGTGGCGTGACAAATTTATTAGCAATTCGAATGCTTTTTCGCCCATATACTGCGAAATATTTTGGGAAATGGAAAGTACCGTTTACGCCTGGTTTAATTCCGAAGCGTCAAAATGAATTAGCTAATCAACTCGGGCGGTTAGTGACTAATTATTTGGTGACGACAGCATCCATTCAGTCAAAATTAAGAGATCCCATTTATCAAGAACAACTGGAAAAATTCTTGCGTCGAAATTGGGATGAAATGAATGAACAAAAGCTGACTTTACACCAGTTCATAAATAAAACTGGATTTTCCTTAACTGAGGACCAAATTGCACAATCGCTAGAACGGTCATTGGAAAAGCGACTGACGACACTATACCAACGAAATAAAAATAACCAAATTGAACAGTATATCAGTAAAGATTTTGATGAGCAGGCCGTTCAATTGATTCCACAAATCCGAATGCGTTTATTGAAAAATATTGAACAATATATCCAAAGTACAGATGGAAAGCATCAACTATCTCAATTTGCTGATCGGTTTTTACGTGAAAAAGGATTTTTAGGAAGGATGGTCGTTCAATACTTGGGGGAGAAACGAATTAGTGAAAAACTGTTACCTTCCATCTTGCAAGTTCTTCAGTCGGGTGAACTGGAGGAAACAGTAGATCGGTTACTGACAAAAGAATGGCAACAAATAAAGAAATATGATATTGAAGCAATTCAAGAAAAGGTGTTCCCGGGATTTGATGAAAAACAGATCGCACAAAAGGTCGTCGAAGCCATTGATGTGAATAAACAGATTAATCGTCCACTTTCGGACATCCTTGATCCTTATGCGGACCGAATTGAAAAAACAGTTATTCCTCAAATTGCACAGCAAACGATTGGTTTTTTAGCGACTCGATTACCAAGTATGATGAAACACCTGAATTTGGCTGGTCTTGTGGAAAATGAAGTGAAAAATTTTGAAATCAAAAAGCTTGAAGGTATGTTAATTGAAATTACAAAAAGAGAGTTAAAGATGATTACGTATCTCGGCGCATTATTAGGAGGTGCGATCGGTTTCTTTCAAGCCATTCTCGTATCAATCATTGGATGATGACTATTCCTATACAGTGAAGATGATTTTTGTTACAGTTAAAAGAGTCAAATGGCATGAAAATTAAGGAGGAATCATTGTGGCAAATATTTATGATTTAGCTTATGACTTAGAAAAGGGATTGCGAAACAGCCAGGAATTTCAACAATTGAAAGAAGCGTATGATAAAGTAATGAACGATCCATCCGCTAAGCAAATGTTTGATAATTTCCGTGAAACCCAATTGAATTTGCAGCAGAAGCAAATGCAGGGCGAAGAAATTTCTGAAGAAGAAGTTGAAAAAGCGAGACAAGTTGTTGAACTTGTTCAGCAAAACGAAGATATTAACAAATTGATGGAAGAAGAACAGCGTTTGAACACAGTTATTTCTGACATTAGCCAAATTATTACAAAACCATTAGAAGAGCTTTACGGTTCAGACAATAATGATGTTCAGTAAACGAAAAAGACCCCAAGCGATATGAAAAACGTTTGAGGTCTTTTTTATGATGAAGTTGCGTTCTATTAACGATGAAATAACAATAGTCGTCCGTCAGGCGATACGAGACGATGGGTAATATCTGCATGTCCGTTTTCGTTTAATTTTTCTTTCCCCAAGCTCGTTGCCGCTTCATCATTTTCTGCTTCAAACGATTCGTTTAATAGTGCTTCACCTGTTTGCGAATAGACGGTCAAAAAGTATGTTTGCATGTCATCTTCCCTCCACTTGTGTACCCATTTACTTTTAACTATATGGAATCTTGGCCATTTTGTAAATAGTGAATACTTATTCATTAATGACCGAACGTGCATTCGTGTGCTATTTCTGGTAAAATGGAAACAAGAAAATGAGGAGGTTATCTGATGAAAACAACCATCCGTTTTATTCATGCAGCGGACTTGCATCTAGACAGCCCTTATGTCGGTATGCAAAACTTGCCTGAATCCATTTTTAAAGACGTCAAAGAAAGTACATTGTTGGCATATAACCGATTAATCGAGCTAGCTATAGAAAAAAGAGTCGATTTTGTTTTATTTGTCGGAGATTTATTTGATCAGCAATCGACTTCGATTAAATCTGTCATTACCTTAAAAAGAGGCCTAGAGAAACTGAAGGAACATGGAATTTTTGCGTATATTAGTTATGGAAATCACGACTTCGGTATGGGCGATAAGGTTGATTTGACATTTCCTGATAATACATACGTTTTTCAGTCAGAAGAGATTCAATGTTTTCCATATAACAAGAATGGCGAAGAAGTCGCACAAATTCACGGTTTCAGCTACGAAAAACGAGCGGTCAAAAAGAAAATGATTCGTGAGTTTAACTTCGATCGGCCGGATGTTTATCAGATTGGAACGTTACACGGCAGCATTCAATCCAATACGGATCACGATGTTTACGCACCGTTCCAATTAGAAGACTTTGAAAAACATCAAGCCGATTATTGGGCGCTAGGCCATATTCATAAGCGTGAAATTCTTTCGGAAAACCCGTTTATCATCTATCCAGGTAATATTCAAGGTCGCCATATTAATGAACCTGGCGAAAAAGGTTGTTATGTAGTCGACATGACTCCACATCAAACTGAAGTTGAATTTCACTCGTTACAAGAGATTATTTTTGAACAACGAACAATAAATGATTCCGAAGCAAACAACATAGAAGAACTAACGGAAGAGCTCTTTCGGATAAAGGAAAGTTGGAGAAACACTTCTCATAAATATATTATTCGGCTACACTTACAGTTACCTGAAACATTTGCATCCACCGTTGAGCATCCGCAAATTGATGAATTGCTTGAGCTACTGAATGAACAAGAAGATACGGAAAGGGATTGGGTTTGGATCCAAGCCATTTATTGGTCAGTTGATTGGAATTATGATCGAGATGAAATGAAAGCGTCTAGTCAATTTATTGGTGAAGTATTGCAAGCAATAGATGATGATGAAGACCCTATAAGACATTTAGAAATTTTAGCAAACAATCGTGTTGTCAAAAAACATGTAGAGCCATTTACGAAAGAGACATTGGATGAAATGAAAGCAGAGGCAGAGCAAATGATTGTTAAAGAACTCATTAAAGATGGTGAATCCTAATGCAAATGAACAAATTGGAACTCGTTTCTTTTGGGAAATGGAATCGTAAAACCATTCACCTTCATAAAGGGATGAATATTATTTGTGGACCAAATGAATCAGGGAAGACGTCGGTCCGTATGTTCGTTACGTATATATTGTTTGGCCTTGAGAAAGAGTTGCGTGAACGATTCATTTCGAAATTAGACGGACAACTTGGGGGAAGAATCCACCTTACTCACAATAGAGAAGAATGGACTGTTGAACGTTTTTTACACCGTCATCGTGGCCAAGCTGTTCTTTATCGAGGTGGAGAACGTGTGACAGAAGATGAAGCGAAACAATTTTATCAAGGAATGGACAGTAATTTATTTGCATCCATATTTTCCTTTCAAGCACGCGATTTGCAGGCAATCCGAGAGAAGAAAGCAGATGAAGTCGGGAAAGTGTTGTTTAATTTAGGACTAACAGGTTCAGATCGTATCGTCACTTTAGAAAATAGTTTAGATAAAAAAGCGGGAGAACTATTTAAAAAGTCAGGCCGCAAACCTTTATTGAATGTAAAAATTAGCGAGTTAAAAGAAATACTTAAAAAAATTGATGAAGTAAAGGCAGATGAAGAAGCTCATCAATCGCTCAAAGAAACATTGAGGCATACTGAAGAGGAGCTTTCGACGTATGAACAAGAGCAAAAAACATTACAGGAATCTATACGTCATCATGAGAAACTCCATTCGTTAAAAACACAAATTTTAAGTCACCAACGCTTATCGGAGGACTTGAAAAATGAGTCATGGATTGAAGGTTTTCCGCCAGATGCGAAAAGTAAGTATGATCAATATAAATCCGAAGAGTTAAAGTTTAAGGAACAAAAAAATATGCATTTGGCTCGTATTGAGCGATTGCAGTCAGAAAAAGAAACGCTTCAAAATCAATCCAAACAAGTTGAATATCCTTTATCGATTGATTCAATTGAGAAGTTAGTTGGTGAATCAAAGCAGCTTGAACATTCCTTAACAGAGCTCGATGAAAATTTACGTAAAGAATACGAGCAGTTCAATCGATATATGAATCAAGCAGGATTATCTTATAGTCCAGATGAAGTAATCCGTATAGATAGTAATGATTACACCGGCGAAATGTGGAAAGACTTAGCTAAAGAAGAAGAAGAATTAACCGAGAAACTAGCGGATCAACAGCTGAAGAAGCGAACATATGAAGAAGAAGTGACAGAATTAGAAGGGCTTTTAAATAGCACTACGAAAAAACAATTACCACGAGATGAAAAAATTGATTTAGAGCAACAACGAGATGCACTGAAAGCAAACCAATCTGCAAGTGAATGGAAAAAACAGCTCGAAGAAGAAAAGAAAAAGCAAGCAAGTGAGTTGGAAGCAAGCAAGCAATTGTTTACGAAAATGACTTGGGGATTTCCAGTTGTAACAGGAATATTGCTCGCGCTCTTCTTAGTATTTTTATTTGAAGGTAATAACAGTGACTGGTTTATTGTTGCTGTAGTGTTTAGTGTCGGTGTAGTGGGTGGTTTAGTCGGTTTTAACCAGTCGAAGAAAACGACTACTAAATTAATGCAACTACAAGAAGACCAAAGTGAAGCGTTGAATCAAACGGATCCAGAACAATTGAAAAATATTGAGCTTACTCTGATTGAACAAGATGAACTCTCTAAAAAGGCGAACCAATTAGAAACGAAATTGGAATACGCTAAGAATAATGTAAAGGAATTGGTCGTTGAACAAGATTACTTAAACCATCGAATGGAACAATTAGAGAAAAAACGTGATGAGGAAATAAATCGTTTTCCGTTTTTATCAGCGACAAATATTTCTTTCTGGCCAAGTCTTTACCAAACCATCAGTCAAGCAAAAGCAATAGCAGAATCAATAAAAAATTTAGAGGAAAAGAAGCGAGAACAGCAAGCTCAATTAGATGAAAATTATCGAGTTGCTCAATCCATTCTTGCCCTTTATGATTCAAACGCAGATGAGCGTTCCATCTGGGAACAGGTGCAAAATCATCTTACACGTGAAAAAGATAACGGAAAAACACTTCAGCGAATTCATAACGATCTCTTAGAGTTGCAACAGGAATTAAAGGACTTGCATGCACGTTTTGAGCCACATGCTGATGAGTGGAAAACCTTATTAGCACGGACAAACTCAGCAGATGAGGCTACATTCGTTCACAACATCACACAACATCAAGAATATATGAACAAACTGAAAAAAAGAGAAGAAGCTTATGAATTTGTTTATCAAACTTTTTCAGAACAAACGGATAAGATTTTACGAACCGACCATACATGGGATAAAATTGAGGAAGATTTACGAATTGAATCAATGCGCTTGGAAGAAATCCGTGATACAATCAACGAGTTATTAAATCGACGAGCTGAATTGACAGCGCAAATCAAGCAATTAGAAGAAGATGGTGAGTTGTCTGATTTAATCCATCAAAAATCTATGCTTGTGGAAGAAATCAGAAGACGGTCGAAAGAATGGGCTACGTATCGGTTGGCTTACAGTTATTTAAAAGAAACAAAAGATCGTTATCAAAATGTTTATTTTCCAGGTATCATGAAAGATACGAGTGATAACTTCTCTGTACTCACTGGAAACAAGTATGTAGAAGTGCAGTTCTCATCAGAGTCAGAAACGATTAATGTTTGTGACCGCAATGGTGAATGGTTTCAAGTAGGTCAACTATCTGAAGGCACGGCAGATCAGTTATATATTGCTTTACGACTTGCATTAAGTAAAGCATTACATGCATCAACCGCTTTGCCTTTCTTATTGGATGATGCCTTCGTGAATTTTGACCAACAAAGAAAACAACATATGTTTTCTCTCCTGGAAAAACAATCATCAGAACATCAAATCATTTACTTTACATGTGAAGCGAATGATTCTAATGATAAAGTTGAAGCGAACCGTATTGAGTTGACAGCTCAAGAACGAAGTCAGAATGGGCAAGTAGAATTGCTCACATAAGGTCTAGAAGTGAAGGTCGGGAGGGTGTACGTTGACAGATGATCGCCAAACCAATCAAGATTGGAACAATTATGAAGAGCTCATTGAACGATATATCCAAGTTATTGCTAAAAACATGAATTTATATGGAATTACTCCGTCTGTCGGGCGATTGTATGGGACCTTGTATTTTGCTGAAGAACCGATGACGCTTGATCAAATGAGAGATGCTCTATTAATGAGTAAAACAAGCATGTCAACCGGTGTGAAGGCATTGGCTGATATGAAAATGGTCACGCCGACTTTTCGTAAAGGCATTCGAAAAGATCTCTATCAGACTGAAAAAGATTGGTATAAATCATTTACTTCCTTATTTACGACAAAATGGCGTAGGCAAACTGAAAATAACCTTGAAGAAGCAGAAGAAACGATTCGACAATTGGAAAAGCTTCAAGAAGAAACGACTGACCCAACATTAAAAGAAAAGATTCAGTCAGACATCCAAAAGTTGGAGTACTCGTATGAATACTATGAGTGGCTCATTCGCTTAGTCCGTGTCGTGGAAACAGGCGAAATTTTTGACTATGTGCCTAGAAAACCGAGAAAGTAAGTGATGCAAAAGGGGGATGAATACTTGAAACGAGGGATTATTGAATTTGATGTCGGGGAACTATTTGAAGGTTATCTACTAATTAAAACGGTAGACCGTGGGGTTACTTCAGGCGGAAAACCTTTTTTAACGATTATCTTTAGAGACCAATCAGGTGAAATGGATGCGAAACTTTGGGATATCACCAACGAAGACGAGCAAATGTATATACCTGAATCAATCGTTCATCTGCAAGGGGAGATTCGTCAATTCCGCGGGAAATCTCAATTAAATATTCGTCAAATTCGCTTGACGAATGATACAGATCAAGTTCGTCTCGAAGATTTTCTTGAAAAAGCACCTGTTGAGGTCGATGAACTAAAGTCATATCTTACGCAAACCATTTTTGAGATGAGTAATCCTAAGATCCAACGTATTGTTAGGCAAATTGTCAAAAAGTATCAAGACCAATTATTCGTGTTTCCTGCAGCTACAAAAAACCATCACGAATACACATCTGGTTTAGCTCATCATATTGTTTCAATGTTAAAAGTAGCTAAGCAATTAAAACAGTTATACCCAGAAATTAATCTAGACTTGTTGTACGCAGGGATTATATTGCACGATATCGGTAAAGTCAAAGAGTTATCGAATCCAATCTCACCATCGTATACGCTTGAAGGAAAACTTCTTGGCCATATCACGATTATGGTTGATGAAATTACTGCGACAGCTAGCGAATTAGGGATCGAAGGAGAAGAAGTGTTAATGCTTCAGCATATGGTGTTAAGTCATCATGGAAAATCCGAATGGGGTTCTCCAAAGCCTCCACTTATTCGTGAAGCAGAATTACTTCATATGATTGACTTGATCGATGCAAAAATGAATATGATGAATCGGGCATTGAAACAAACAAAGCCAGGTGAGTTTACACCTAGAATATTTCCACTTGAAAATCGTTCGTTTTACCGACCGACTTTCGAGGAAAATTAATTTCGAAGTGAAACGAACTTCAGTGTTTAAACGTATAACTGCTTATATAAATCTTTTGTATTTAGAAATATTGATTTTGAGCTTGCCTTTGAAGGCTCGTCAATTGACGAGTCTTTTTCTTTACTGAATGATGTTAGAAAATTAAGAACATAATTAATGGAGGAGATGTAATGGAAACACACCAATTTGTAAAAGACGTAAAAGCCGAGATCGGAAAAGTAATTATCGGAAACGAAGATACTGTTGAATGGATATTAAATGCACTAATTAATGAAGGTCATGTACTTCTCGAAAGTGTGCCTGGAACTGGAAAAACCACTTTAGCAAAAAGTATAGCAAGGACGATCGATGGCGATTTCAACCGTATTCAGTTTACACCGGATGTTCTACCTTCAGATGTAACAGGTATTCATTTTTTTAATCCGAAAGAGCAACAATTTGAACTAAGGGTCGGTCCTGTTGTGACAAACGTTTTGCTTGCTGATGAAATCAACCGTGCGACACCGAGAACACAATCAAGTTTACTGGAGGTCATGGAAGAAAAACAGGTCACAATCGATCGGGAGACCGTAAAAATTGAGCCACCATTTATCGTGTTGGCGACGCAGAATCCGATTGAATCGCAACAAGGAACATTTGATTTACCCGAAGCCCAATTGGATCGTTTCTTTATGAAATTGAAAATGCCTTATCCAAAGATCGAAGAAGAGCGACAAATTATGCAAGCGCATCGGATGGATACTGAAAGGCCTATACCAAATCCGATATTTACAAAGGAAGTTTTGAAAGAGCTAAGCGAGAAAGTTCGACAAGTACATATATCCGAAGCTGTTGAAAATTATATCCTTGATATCGTCAGAACTACTCGAGAACACCCGTATATTGAGGTGGGTGCCAGCCCAAGAGGTACAATTGCTTTAATGAAAAGTGTGCAAACTGAAGCAGCGATGCGTAATCGTTCTTATGTTACACCGAGCGATGTGAAGAAGATGGCACCGCTCGTTTTATCTCACCGAATGGTGTTGACGTTGGAAGGGGCGACCAAACATAATCAAAAAGAGATTATGGGAGAGGTGTTGCAACAGGTAAATGTACCTGTTGAACATAGCGTCGAACGATGAAACAGTTTCATAAAGACATTAGAAATGACCGGTTTTATCACGGGCTAGCGATTATAGCTTCCTTTTTTATCTTTTTCAGCTTTTTCGGTATCTTTGGCATCTATTCTTCGTTAATGCTCATCGGTATATTTCTCTATGTCATTTACTTCATTAATCATCTGTATGAAAAAAACATCGATCGCAAGTTAGCATTCATTAATTTACGACAATCGATTCGATTGTATCCTGGTGAAACAGGTCAATTGGAATTTCATTTACGCCAAAATGGCTGGTTACCTATGTTCGGTGCCCGGCTAGTGATGACATTTGATTCGAATATACAGATGGGTAATCAATCAAAATATGAATCAATGAATATATCTACAGTTGAAAAACGGTTGAACTTATTTGGCAGGGAATCAAGGAAAATCTCTATTCCTTTCACGGCGACAAAGCGAGGAATAGCAAGAGTACGGTCGCTACGTATTGAAATCCCCTCACTTTTCGGATATGGAAAAATAACGTTGACACTAAAAGAATTAGTGAAAGCAGAGATTCTTGTGTACCCTGAAATAAAAAAAGTTCATCTAAATCATAGAAGCAAACATCAAAAAATGGGAGAGTATCAAACGAACTTCTCTATTTTTGAAGACCCTATAACGAGTTATGGAACACGAGATTATGCACCAGGAGATCCACTAAATCGAATTCATTGGAAATCAACTGCCAAAAAACAAGTGTTTCAATCGAAAGTCGTGGAACGTGTCAACCAGCGTTCTTGGTTGATTCTATTAAACGTACGGACTATGGATAGTCCAGCGTTTACGGATCGGATTGAAAATTTGATTAGTACTGTTGCATACCTTAGTCGATATGCCACAATGAAAGGTATTCCATACGAGTTACTCATTAATGTGCCTAAGCGAGGTAATGTACCGTTTTATCATGTGTCTAATGGATATGGAAGGGACCATTACGCACATTCATTGGAAGTGTTAGCACGTGTGAATACACAAGGGCTTACGGCCTCTTTTAATAGTTGTTTAGCGTTCGGAAAGTCAATTGGCCGATCTCATCCTTATGTGTTTCATATAGGTGAAGTTGAGCAAAGTTTTTTAGCTAGTTATCAAGAAATGGAGAATACAGGTACTTCTGTATACGTAATGCATGAAAGGTTTCAAACAACATGGTTTGAATCGTTTAAGAGCCATCAGGAGGTGGCCAAATGAATACAGGTATAAATGCGGTCTACCGTTTTTTAATTGATGCTTGTCTCATCATGATGGTCATTTATTTCTTAAACGTTGACGCCGGCAGAGAAATCAATGTGGCATCATTAGTTATTTCAACGATCTTTCTTGCTTTCATATATTTTGTTTTAAAGCAGTTGTTGAATGGGCGTATGTTATTATTTCACTTTGTTTTAATCGGTGTTATTTCGTTCATGATGTATGCATGGCTAGGCTTGTTGTTGTTTCATGCAACGATCATTGCCATTTTTCTTACGTGGCGGATGGCGCTCTATTATTTCAAGCCAGACACAAATCAAGAAAAAGGAATATTAATCACAAGCGTGCTGCTTGGTTTTTTTCTTTATTTGCCTGCAATCTTTCTAGAAAATCCTGATGCTCATACAGGTCTATATTTTATTCTTGTACAATTTACAATACTAATCGGTGGAAAGATTTCTACTCGTATGATGAATGTCGAAGAACACAATCACTCTGGGAAAGCTAAGCAACTAAGCTATATATTTGGTGTTCCAAGCGGCATTTTATTGATTACCGCTGGCTTATTTTGGTTTACGCCTTTCACGATCAAAGGTTTTTATTCACTATTTAGTTGGATTGCGTATCAAATAGGACTCGGTGCAACACCGTTATTTGAGTGGTTCAATCGACAACAAGCAGAAATAGAAACGACTCCAAATGGTGAGCAAGAAAACATCTCACAAGAAGAACAAAATGTTTTGGAACAAGCTCGTGAACAAACAGAGACAATTAGTGCTGAAACAATTATGTATATCATCATTTTCATATGCTTCATCATCGCGATTGGCATTTATTATCGACATCGGAACCTTCTTATTCGAAGGAAATCAAAAACAGCCGATGAAGAAAAAATGAAGATGGAAACGGAAAAGCTATCATTCCGGTTTAGTGATTTAAAAGAGAACTTAAAAAGGAAAGCACCTAAAAGCGAGATTCGAAAAGCTTTCTTTGAGCTCGAGAGATGGGCAGCAAAACGTAAGCTCGGGCGATATGATGACGAGACTGTCGAACAGTGGTTACACCGGCTTCAATTGGATACAAATAGGTATGCAGATGTCATAAACTTCTATCAAACTGTCCGTTATGGAGAACAACATTTAACCGAAGATGAAAAAAGACAATACACTGACCAATTAATTGAATTAAAGAATACGCTTAAACAAAAACTGACTTAGAGAATATACTCTCTAAGTCAGTTTGTTCATCTTTATTCATCATTGGATTCCGAGTCGTCTTTCTCTTCTTCAGAATCCTTCTTTTCGTTATCTTCGTCGGATGATTCGTCTTCAGAATCTTCTGATTCAGATTTATTGGATCCAAATAAGCCTTCATATTGATCATCAGAGACGTCAATTTTTCCTTTGTCCATCGCTTCTTTGACTTTGGAGTTATAGCTCTCAGGGTCAACTTTGCTCGCTAATAGTTGTTCGCGTAGTTGGTCTTTCATTTCATCAAATGGCTGAACTTCTGTTTCTGATTCACGAATGTCTTCTACAAGGATGACATGCCAGCCAAACTTGGATTCAACAGGTTCACTGATTACATTTTCCTCAAGTCCGTACATAGCATCTTCGAAAGGCTTGACCATTTGCCCAGCTGTCGTATAGCCTAAATCTCCGCCGTTCGCTGCAGAACCGTCTTTTGAATATTCTTTGGCTAAATCTTCGAAAGACTCACCATCGTTATATTTTTTGATGATTTCTTCAGCTGTTTCTTTTTCATCGACTAAAATATGTCTCGCTTTACGTTCTTCTTGCATACGCTCATAATGTGTTTGGACTTCTTCATCGGTTACTTCAATGTCAGCAGTAGCTGCTTCGAATTCTAATTTACTGATATAAAGAGCGGAACGGAATTCTTCCTCATTTCTGTATCCTTGCTGATTAATGAACTGAGTGAACTGGGGTCCCAACTGTGTTTTGAACTCCTCAACTTCTTGTTCAAATTCCTCTTGGTCAATATCAAATTGTCCCTCTAACACGAGCTTCTTCGTCATGTTTTGTAGCGTTTCTTCACCGTATTTTTCTTCTAACTCTGCATGGAATTCTTCTTTTGTAATGGATCCATACTCCGTTTCGACCACTGTGTCAGTGTCATCTGACTGACAAGCTGTCAAAAACATCGCAAATCCACCAATAGCTAGTCCTTGAAATAATTTTTTTACCAAAATAAACACTCCCTGTATGTATTGATTCTTAGGTCGTTAATGATTGTCAATAAACGACAGAAAATCATACCTAGTCACAAAGATAAATATACCATAAAAATCTTTTTCTGAACATGAGTTAAATTCCGTTAATTGCCTAATCACTCATTTAATTTCTTACATAGTATAGGGTAGTTAAGCAACCAAGGAGGTGAAGTTATGTCAGGCAAAGGAGGATACTACGGCGGTGGCTTTGCGTTGATCGTCGTATTGTTTATTTTATTAATCATTGTCGGTGCCGCTTGGTTCTAAAGAGGAGAACGTAGACGAAAGAGACTGACCTTGGAGGCTTTCCAAGGTCAGTTTTTACATAGTAAAACTTAATCGATAGTTTGCATGACGAATGTGTACTGGTTCGTGTGCGTATTTTGACGGCGCTCAACAGCCGCGTAATTAAATTGATGGTTTAAGCTAAGCAATTTGACAATAAAAAAAGACGAGCCGTTCACCGACACGTCTTTCACATTAAATTTTAGTAGAGATGAAATACTTCATAATAGGAAGAGAATAATAGAATAAGCATTGAGACATTAATCGTCCGGTATACTTTACTACTTTTCTCTGCTGACATTTCTGATTTGGTACAAAATTTGTGCGTCAACGAATTAAATGAATAGAAGATAAACAACGCAAATCCGATATAAAAATAAAACATTTCTTGTACCTCCCAACTTCGGTCTAAACAATTTAGTCTCGTACTAGTATATCAAACTCATTTTGCGATTTCTCAATAACAGATTTTTTTGGAGCCCGAAGTATTGAAAACAACGTCAACCAATCGTGTAAAGACATGCCAATGTGGATGGCTGCCATGAACAATAATATTGGGTGATAAGTCGGAATATAGTAAGCAAGTATAATTAAAGGTAGTGTAATAATCAAAGTTGGTGCAATAATTGATAGAATAGACGTTTTCTTAGATAACGTTGATTCCATTTGTGCTCTCAATGAAACAATGACTTTATACTTTACTTTCCATTTAAGGTGGATTGTTTTATTCGTAAATAATATAGGAGCCACATGCATTAATTTATGCATAATTGGCAACAAAAATAAGCTAATCACGACAGACGCAAAAGGAGGTTCAGTCAATTGAATGTGTTGAAATACAATAGAAAACGGCATATATAAAACGATAAAGGCTAAAATGGCTGTTAGGATTGATAATAGTAGTAATCTGTTCTGACCGATTTCTTTCGTAACGTTCACTGTTTTCCAGCAAGTCATGTTAAAACCCCCATTCAAGAGAAAAGAATAATAGATTCCTTTTATATGCAATATGCATTTACCTCTCGAATAATACGCCCTATAGAAAGAAAATTCAAGCCTAATTTCATAAATTTAATATTTTCTTTTTACACGCGATAAGGAACGGTTTAAAATATCGATGTAATCCGCACCATAGAGCTCTTCAACAATTGTCTCGAGTTCTTCAAATTCCGGGAAATTTCCGCCTTCAGATCGTAGAGAAAGAGAGGCAGAAACAATTGAATTTTTTTCGGGATCCATCTCTTGCATTGTTTCGATAAATAATTCTCGTCCTTCATCGGTCAATTCAACGTATGTGCTTCTTTTATCATTCACTTTTTTTGATAATCTGACTAACCCTCTAGTCTCCAACTTTTTTGAGAAGTTAAAAGCCGTTGAAACATGCATAATACCTAGTTTTGAAACTTCAGAAATTGAAACACCATCCAAATGATAAGCGATTAGCAAAATATGATGCTCATTGATGTTCAAATTGTACGGCTTGATCCACTCTTGCCAATCTTTCTCAACACGCTTCCAAATTGCTTTCGTCAATTGCGCCATTTTATGGGCGTAAATTAAAGATTCTTGTAAAGAATAGGATTCATTTTTCACGCTGACTACTCCTTCGAAAAATAAATGAATGATAAAATCTCAGCAAATGGGGAACAAAGACAGCTTTATCGAGTAAAACCGTAAGTGACTACTTCTTTCAATATAGTAACATACTATAAATAAGCATTGTATAAGAATGGTTGTGTAAAAGAGGTTTATAGTAAGAAATTTTCGGGTATTGTTAAGATGAAGATTTTTTAATATGTTATATACAAAGGAATGAAACTAGGGTCTTCATGTAGCAAAAAGACTATCCTAGTCGTTGTAGAATAGTCATTCAGTCTTGTGCTGATTTAATTGTTTAAATACTTCTTCGAGTGACTTGTGAAATAAAATGGCCTCATGGATTTTTTCTTCAATAAAAGCCCGCTCCTCAGAATTACTTAAATCCTGCAGTTTGTTTTCAATAAAATTCAGATTGTTTTTTTGTTGTTCAATCGCATCAAGCCATCTACGCACATATGCTTTCATGAATTTATAGTAAAGATCTTTTTTAGCTTTATATAAATCTTTTCGCTCGCCTTTTTTCCAGACTCTCTCAATCAAATTAAAATCGAGTAATGTTCGAGTTGCATTGCTCATTGCTGTTTTGCTTTTACCTAAAGCTTCTTTCATTTCATCTAAGTTCATTGGACGATCACTTAAGTACAGAGTGACAAATAATTGTGATTCAGAGGGGTTCAAAGCAAACATTTCTAATGTTTTAGAGAATTCCGATATGACTTCATTATGAATGTCAGTAAGTTGTTCAGTATAGTTTTCCATCGTCATAGTTAATGACCTCCTGGCTCTGCTAATATTCACCATACTAAATTATTACAAAAATTAAAAACAGCAATGTTGGGAGTAAAAAAGAGTTATGTAACGTATTTTAAAGTATTTCCTTTGGTAAGTTCGTACAGTTTAAACTGTACAGAAATAATGGACTGATACGACTGTATTTAGACGTTGAACTTTCAAATGTTTACCTCTATAGTATAAAGAGTGTTGTATTACAGATCGGTTACAAATTAGTCCATAAGTAATACATTTAAATTTGAAAAAGAGAAAATAAGAGAGGTGAGAGAATTGCCTGTTATTGAAGTAGATAATTTATCGAAAATATTTGGGAAGAGATCTAAAGAAGCTTTATCTCTGTTAGATGAAGGCCTTTCCAAAGAAGAAATTTTAAAGAAAACAGGCTGTACGGTAGGTGTAAACCGTGCGAAATTCCAGGTAGAAGCTGGAGAAGTATTTGTTATTATGGGACTCTCAGGAAGTGGTAAATCAACGCTCGTTCGTTTATTGAACCGATTGATTAATCCAACTGCCGGAGATGTATATGTTCATGACGATAACCTATCAACAATGAATAAAGAACAATTGCGTCGGGTGCGTCGTGAAAAAATGAGTATGGTATTCCAAAAATTTGGACTGTTCCCATTCCGTACTGTACTTGAAAACACAGTATTCGGTATGGAAGTTCAAGGGATGGATAAAGAAGAACGTGAAAAGAAAGCGACAGAAGCACTTGAGCTTGTTGGACTGGGAAGTTTCATCCATCAGTATCCAAGCCAGCTATCAGGTGGTATGCAACAACGTGTTGGTCTAGCTAGAGCTTTAGCGAATGATCCAGAGATTTTGCTTATGGACGAAGCTTTTTCCGCTTTGGACCCATTGATTCGTAAAGATATGCAAGATGAGCTAATGGACCTGCAAGAAAAAATGCAGAAGACGATTATCTTTATCACGCATGATTTAGATGAAGCATTGCGTATTGGTGACCGAATTGCATTAATGAAAGACGGTTCCATTGTTCAGATCGGAACGCCGGAAGAAATCTTGATGAATCCAGCGAATGATTACGTAGAAAAATTCGTTGAAGATGTTGACCGTTCGAAAGTACTGACGGCAGAAAATATTATGATGCGCCCAGAAACAGTTGATTTTGATAAGCATGGACCTCGCGTAGCGTTAGAAAGAATGCGTGAGCAAGGACTTTCCAGCATATATGTCATTGACCGAACTCGCCAATTAAAAGGGTACGTCAATGCGGATGATGTATTGGAAGCTAGAAACAATCAAGTGACAAGTCTAAAAGAGATTATTAAGAATGATATGCCAACGGTTGAAAAGGAAACCCCAGTTCAGGAAATTTTTGATATTATTCATGATTCACCTGTACCTGTTGCGGTGACAGAAGAAGGCAAGTTACGAGGAATTATCGTACGTGGAACATTAATTGCCGCCTTGGCAAATGTGAATGGAAATGGGGTGGAAGACAATGCTTGATTTTATACCAAGTCTTCCGATTGCATCATGGGTAGATGAAGCTGTTAAATGGGTGACCAATACATTTGAATTCTTTTTTGATCCTGTCAAAGATAATTTTGGGTGGTTATTGGATACAACAGCAGAATATTTATCGATGATTCCACCTGTAGTTATTATACTCTTAGTTGCTGTACTGGCATTCTTTATGAGTGGGAAAAAGTTTGGGTTGGCAGTATTTTCAATCATTGGGTTGCTATTTATTGAAAACCAAGAACTGTGGAGCGAACTAATGTATACATTCACATTAGTGTTATATTCCAGTTTGCTAGCTGTTGTTATTGGTATCCCAGTTGGAATACTGATGTCTAAAAGTAATACAGCTGAAAGTATTATTAAGCCAGTTTTGGACTTTATGCAGACGATGCCTGCATTCGTTTACTTGATTCCAGCAGTAGCTTTCTTTGGAATCGGAATGGTACCTGGTGTTTTTGCTTCGTTTATTTTCGCAACACCACCAGTTGTCCGTTTTACCAACTTGGGGATCCGCCAAGTTTCAACAGAGTTGGTAGAGGCGTCTGATGCTTTTGGTGCAACAGGTCAACAAAAGCTGTTTAAGGTGGAACTACCTATGGCAAAACCTACCATTATGGCAGGTGTCAACCAAACAATTATGCTTTCCTTGTCAATGGTCGTCATCGCATCAATGATCGGTGCTTCCGGACTAGGAAGAAACGTACTATCTGCACTTCAACGTGCGGAAGCAGGTGCTGGTTTCGTAGCCGGTTTTGCGATCGTTATTTTAGCGATTATTATTGACCGGTTAACACAAAACTTGAATAAACCGAATCAGTAATGAACATGATTTTTAGTAAACTTTATTTTAATGAAGGGATTTACTTTCTCCTATTGAGAAAGATCCAATATATTTATTATTAGAAAAGGGGAGTATTTATATGTTTAAAAACGTTGGAAAACGTTTTGCGTTTATCGCTGTTTTAGCATTAACACTTATCGTTGCAGCGTGTGGCGGCTCAGATGGTGATAGTGAATCAGCCGGAGATAACGGAGATTCTAGCGGTTCAAATGTAGGCGACGGTAAATCGATCGAACTTGTTTATGTTGAGTGGGACACAGAAATCGCTTCTACACATGTTGTAGGTAAAGTGTTAGAGGATTTAGGTTATGATGTAACACTTACTCCACTCGATAACGCCGTTATGTGGCAATCTGTTGCTAATGGTGAGTCAGATGCTATGGTCGCAGCTTGGCTACCAGCTACTCACGGAGATCTATATGAAGAGTACAAAGATCAAGTTGTTGATTTAGGTGCTAACTTTGATGGTGCGAAAATTGGTATGGTAGTACCTTCTTATATGGACATCGACAGTATTGAAGACCTACCAGAAGTTGCAGATGAATTGGGTCAGACAATTACTGGTATTGAACCAGGTGCTGGTGTAGTAAAAGCATCAGAAAACTCCGTAGAGGAATATGGTCTAGACGGATGGGAAGTACAAACTTCTTCTAGTGGTGCGATGGCAACAGCTTTAGGTGAAGCTATTGACAATGAAGAACCAATTGCTGTTACTGGCTGGTCTCCACACTGGAAATTTGCTGAATACGACTTGAAATATCTTGAAGATCCAAAAGAAGTATATGGTGGTGCTGAAGAAATTAAAACAATGGCACGTCAAGGACTTGAAGAAGACCTTCCAAACGCTTACAAAGTTTTGGAGAACTTCTCTTGGGGCGAAGAGAAATTCAATAACGTAATGCTTGAAATTCATAATGGCACAGATCCTGAAGAAGCTGCTGCAACCTTTGTAGAAGAAAATCAAGATCTTGTTGATGAGTGGACTGCAGACGTCGAGTAATCGACTGTTTGACATAAAACACATATACCGGCAGAAATGCTGGTATATGTGTTTTTTTTACGGGATTTTGTTTTTGGTCCATCAGAATGTTCGATTATAAGGTGAATCGTTGACGATTTAATATCATTCTTATAGTAGCTTAGCACAAAAATAACCTCGACCTCCGTATTTAACGAAGGACGAGGTTTTAATTTTTATAGGTAGAAGACTCCTTCCTCAAAAATGCAAAAGACATTTTAGGTGAGAGTCGTTCAATGTTTTTTTCGTGTTTCACTTATCCTTTCGTCTGATTTGAAGAACTGTTCATTTTTTCTTCCAACTCTTTGATACTATCTTCAATTTGCATTAAATGATTTTGTAAACTTTCTTGATGGGGTTCGATGGTGTCTTTCCAACTTTCCACAGAGACTTTTATATCTTGAGAAAGGTCTTTCATCAATGCAGCGCCTTCGCGGGAAGTCTTTGTAATTTGTTCTTTCAATCTCATGCCGTCTTCTTGTAATTGATTTGCTAAATCTTTTAGTCGGCTACTTTGATCTTTCACTTTTCCTCGAAATTCTTCGCCAGAATTCGGAGCAGTTAATAATGAGATCGACGCACCAACAACACTACCGACGACGACACCTAATACAAGTGATTTTCCATTTACCATATTACCTAACCCCTTTCTTTTCTCATTGTCATTATATCATTTTTCCCGATGTTGAATGGAAATAATCCTCAAGTTTTTCAGTAATCGTATCTTAAAAGCACTGTTTTTCCTGTGACTAAAAAATGGCTACCAAGTTGAAACCAACTTGGTAGTCATTTTGTATACCTTTTGTAATTTATAATGCTGATGAAATCTTCTCTGCAAGCTGTTTGAGTTTATCTGGTGTATATTCATCACTATGTTGTTCCCAGCTTACCTTTAAACCGTCGTTTTCGTCAAAACGAGGTAAGAAGTGTAGGTGAAAATGGAAGACGCTTTGATCAGCGAAAGAACCGTTATTATTTACTAAATTCATACCTTTTGGATTAAATGCTTCCTTAATGCCATTCGCAATTTTTGGTGCAACTTTAAATAAATCGGAGGCTGTTTTTTCATCCATCTCATAAATGTTTTCATAATGCTTTTTTGGAATTAATAAGACATGGCCTTCCGTAACCTGTCCGATATCCATGAAAGCATAAACGTTTTCATCTTCATAAACTTTTGCTGATGGTAGTTCGCCATCAATAATTTTACAAAAAATACAGTCAGACATGAAACTCCTCCTTATTAATCATCTAATTCAATTGTAGCGTAACTCAATGTCGAATGACAGGAGAAAAACACATATTTATCAAAAGCGTTTTATTTTTTGTTATGATAGTAAAAGATAGCTTTTGCGAAGAAGTGAGGGATCTAGTTGGAAGATTTATTGCGAATTGAAAATTTGGTCGGCGGATACACGAGAGATCATGTGTTACATGGTCTGACCTTTCATGTGAAAAAAGGCGAAGTTGTTGGATTAATCGGCTTGAATGGTGCAGGTAAAAGTACAACCATCAAACATATTATCGGGTTGATGACACCTAAACAAGGTAGCGTCGAAATAAATGGACAAACCATCCATGATGATTTGGAGACGTATCGACGAGAGTTTGCCTACATACCTGAGATGCCTATGCTGTACGAAGAATTGACATTGGATGAGCACTTGCATTTAACAGGGATGGCTTACGGTTTAGATAAAAAGACATATGATGAACGCGTTGGCTTTTTATTGAAGGAATTCCGCTTAGAGTCTAAACGGAATTGGTTTCCAGTGCACTTTTCGAAAGGGATGCGTCAAAAAGTGATGATCATGTGTGCTTT
Source organism: Allobacillus saliphilus (assembly GCF_018138385.1). Lineage (GTDB taxonomy): Bacteria > Bacillota > Bacilli > Bacillales > Alkalibacillaceae > Allobacillus > Allobacillus saliphilus. The sequence continues at coordinate 18,246 of NZ_JAGSIE010000007.1, read as the reverse complement.
TTTAGTTAAACCTTCACTTTATATTGTGGACGAGCCGTTTGTCGGCTTGGATCCTTTAGGAATTCAATCTTACTTAGATACGATGAATGAAATGAAGGAGCAGGGAGCGGGTGTCTTGATGTCGACGCATATATTGGCAACCGCTGAACGTTATTGCGACCGGTTCATTATCTTGCACGATGGGAAAATCCGTGCAAAAGGAACGCTACGAGAACTGCAAGATGAGTTTAAGATGCCAGGTGCTAGTTTGGACGATCTCTATGTACGTTTAACGAGAGACGAGGGATAAGATGAACACCAATCAGTTATGGAAGGATCGATTTAATCAACATATAAAAATGCTTAGCCGTTACCTGAAGCTCATGTTCAATGACCATTTAGCTTTTGCGCTAATTTTCTTTGTCGCCGCGTTTGCTTACTTTTATCAACAATGGTTACAAACGGTTCCACCAAACTTTCCTGTCGAATGGATGGCGGCCATTATATTTGGTTTCCTCGTTACATTTAGTTCCGTCCGTACGTTTTTGAGACAAGCAGATGAAGTGTTTTTATTGCCAATTGAAGATGCGATGAAACCATATATGAGAAATGCTTTTATTTATAGTTTGATCATCCAAGGTTATTGGTTAGCTCTCTTTTTATTTGCCTTAACGCCACTAATGATGACAGTCAAGGAAGATATATCAATTGGCCATGTGCTAGGATTATTTGCATTTCTTGTCGTTTTAAAGATAGGCAACTTACTAGCAACCTGGTTTGCCCAAAAAACGCGGGATAACTCTTATCACTACGTTGATTACGGCGTACGTTTGGTGGTCAATACATTGTTTGTGTTTTTTGTTGTATCTGAGGTTTGGACGTTAGCGGCCATGGCGGCAATTGTGTTTATAGGGATTATGTTCGTTCACTATACACAAGTCAATGTGAGAAATAGCTTCCCTTGGGACTTATTGATTGAGAGAGAGGAAGAAAAGCTTCAATTTTTCTATCGGATGGCTAATCTCTCAACGGATGTACCGAATTTAAAACAAAAGCCGAAGAAGCGCCATTGGCTCGTTCGTCTAGTCACAAGTACACTATCTTTCAACCAAGAGCAAAGTTTTTTCTATTTGTACAGCATTACCTTTTTAAGAAGCCGTGACTATTTTGGTATGTACTTTCGTTTAATTCTTTTATCAATCTTTTTTGTGTACTGGATACCATTATTCTGGGGAAAGATTTTCTTTAGCCTTTTATTGTTATTCGTCAGTGGATTTCAGTTCATCACGATTTATCATCATCATAAAGGGTTGGATTGGATTCGATTGTATCCAGTGTCTGAATCCGTACGGAAAAAAGCAATCCATCAAATAATCTTATTGTTAATGATCATTCAAATTTTAGTGATATTCCCTGTCTATATTTGGTTTGGAAATATTGGCAATGCATTAATTTTTACGAGTTTAGCCATTGTATTAACAATTTTGTTTGAAACGTTTTATTTAAAAAATCGAATGAATCGAATGAGTGATTCTTAAACGAAACTGCAAACGTGTCGTCAGAGGATGGCCGTTTGTGGTTTTTTGATTTCTGACCTATGCGTGCTAATTTTTGTTATGCATCTTCTTTTTTGAAAAAATTTAATTGATGGAACCTCTATCCAGTTTGTCCGCCCATGATTTGGGGAAGGCAATTAAACAACTTAGAGATTTAGCAAATCTTCTCGTTGGGGGTTCATGGATGAGCAAACAAACAAAATCTTTCAAGGAGCGCTTGAAAGAAAAAGCGAAAGTAATAGGACCAGGAGCACTCATTGCAGCATCTTTTATAGGTCCTGGGACTGTTTCAACAGCAACTGAAGCAGGAGCCTCATTTGGGTATGCATTAATCTGGGCAATTGTATTTTCCGTTATTACAACGATATTCCTACAAGAAATGGCTGCACGTCTCGGTGTTGTAACTGGAAGTGGTCTTGGCGAAGCCATTCGGGATCAATTTGAGAGACCAATTTTAAAATATAGTTTAGTCCTTGTCATTGGATTTTCTGTCGGTGTCGGTTGTGCTGCATATTTAGCTGGTGACTTGACAGGTGGAGCGTTAGGAATCTCCATGATTACTGGTATCCCACAAAATTATATTGCGCCTGTAATAGGCATCACTATTTTGATACTTGGATTGACAGGTAGTTATAAGCGCTTTGAAAAAATATTACTTACATTGATTGCTATCATGAGTGTGACTTTTTTGACTACGATGATTGTCATCCAACCAGATTTGTCAGAGGTATTCCAAGGGGCATTCGTTCCGTCAATTCCCTCCGGATCAATTGTGGTAATTGTCGCATTGATTGGTACGACAGTTGTGCCATATAATCTTTTCATGCATGCTTCTAGTGCAAAAGAAAAATGGGGAAGTCCTGATGATTTAAGAAAAGCCAGGTGGGACATTTTATTAACAATTAGTATCGGAGGTCTGATTACGATTGCCATTATGGTAACAGCCGGTTCAATCATTCGAGGTACGGAAAAGGCTGGAATTGAAGCATTAGCGTCTGCATTAGAGCCGTCTCTCGGTAGCTGGGCCAGTGTGTTCATAAGCATTGGCATGTTGGCTGCAGGTTTCTCTTCAGCAATGGCTTCTCCATTAGGAGCCGCTTATACTATTGGTGGCTTGACGAAGTGTGGGACAAGCTTCAATCATTGGCAGTTCAAAGCAATATTTTGTGTAGTGATTAGTATTGGGATTATCACTTCAGCAATCGGATTTGAACCGATGCAATTAATTTTAACCGCACAAGCTCTAAATGGTTTAATTTTACCGATTATCGCACTATCGCTCCTCATTGTGATGAATAATAGAAATGTCATGGGGAAGCACGTCAATTCCATGAAATTAAATATGATTGGCGGAGTGATTGTTCTTATCGTCAGCGGACTAGGAATTTACAGTTTGGTTGATGCAGTATCATCATTTATGAATGCTGTTTAACGATTAAGAGTAATCAACTATCTGAATTTGCACACTTACCGTTCGATGTAGGTGTGCATTTTTTGTGTGAATTATTTTGATCCTTTAATGCGTTCTTACGTAGAAGTTCACAAAGTGGTCGTTTAGTGATAAAATCGTCAAGGTTTCGTAAAAAGGGAGCTAGATAGAAATGATAGAGCGAAAAAGAAGAACAACATCAAAAAATTACTTAGAACAAATTATTTACGTCATTATAGGATCATTTATTGTCTCATTTGCTTATAACGGATTTTTACTGCCAAACTATATTGCTGCTGGTGGCGTTAGTGGAATTAGTACAATTACAGAAGCGCTATTTGATTTAGAACCGGCTTATGTCATTTGGGGCATTAATATCCCGATTCTCATAACATCCTATTTTTTATTGGGAAGAGCGGCTACATTCCGTTCACTCGTTGGCTCATTGGTATTGCCTTTCTTCGTATTTTTGTCGAGAAATATGGAACCATTTACGACGGATCCACTTTTAGCAGGCCTTTTCGGTGGGTTAGGTGTCGGTATCGGTTTGGGAATTGTATTTTTGGGCGACGCATCAACGGGGGGAACGTCGTTGATCGCTCAGTTCATTCACAAATTTACGAATCTATCACTTGGTGCAAGCCTAGCAATCATTGATGGTTTAATTGTCATCACCGCCATGGTCGTGTTTGATATTGAACTCGGTTTGTATGCATTGATTGGACTTTACTTGACAAGTAAATCTATTGATCTCATTCAAACAGGCTTTAGTCGTTCGAAAGCAACATTCATTATTTCCGATGAATATTTGGATGTTCAAGAAGCGATTTACACACGTGTCGACCGTGGAGTGACACGTATCACTGCACAAGGTGGTTTTACAGAGGATCATCGCCCGATTTTAATGTGTGTCGTGAATCATAATGAAATTGCTGCGTTAAAGCGCACGATTAAAGCTGTCGACCCAAAAGCTTTTGTCATTGTGATGGATTCATCAGAAGTATTAGGTCAAGGATTTCAGGTTGAATAATGGATAAGTAGAAAAATATACGCGAACAAAGATTATAAGTCTTCGTTCGCGTCTATTTTTAAATAATATTTATTTCTCTTGTGATTTTCGGTAACCGTGCAGTAAAGCTTTCGCTGCTATAGGTAATGCTCTTTCATCAATATCAAATTTTGGATGATGATGTGGGTAAGCTTCCCGGCCTTCAATCTTTGCTCCAGTAAAAAAGTAAGCACCAGGGCGTTCTTGTAAGAAATAGGCAAAGTCTTCGCCACCCATCACGGGGATAATCTCGTATGCTTTTTGAACACCAGGTATTTCAGTTCCATCTTCAATATAATAATTGGCCTCATCCACATGGTTAATGACAGGAGGATAGCCTTTCACATAATCCAGTTCATAATCGGCACCATAGCTTAATGTGATTCCTTTTAAGATGGCGTGCAGTTCTTCAATGACCTGTGTTTGAACGTCTTCATCTAAATACCGAACAGTTCCAGTTAAACGTGCAGAGTCAGCAATGACATTAAATGTCGAACCTGCATGAACTTCACCAAGCGTGAGAACGGCTGGCTTTAACGGATCGATTCGCCTGCTGACGATTTGTTGCAACTCAACGATCGCTTGGCCAGCCATGACAATTGCATCTTTCGTTTGGTGTGGCATGGCGCCATGCCCACCTCTACCTTGGATGGTAATTTCAAATCGATCAGCTCCTGCCATAAAAACACTTTTCGAAGATTCAATTGCGTGGACGGGTGTTGTTGCCCAAAGATGTGTGCCAAATATAGCATCAACACCATCAAGTGCACCCTCTTCAATCATTGGCTTTGCTCCACCTGGTTCCAACTCTTCAGCAGGTTGATGAATAAGAGTTAATGTTCCTGCAAGTTCATCTTGAAAAGGAAGAACAGCTTCTGCAACTGCAAGTAACGTTGCCGTATGACCGTCATGGCCACAAGCGTGCATCACACCGTCACGTTTTGATTTGTAAGGTACATCATTCTCTTCTTGAATCGGTAATGCATCAAAGTCTGCTCTCAAAGCGATGTTTTTACCTGGTCTCCCACCTTGAATGGTTCCGATTATTCCATATCCACCGACATTTTTTCGATAAGGAATTCCAAGCTTGTCATAACGATCAGCAATAAAGGCAGCTGTTTCTTTTTCTTCAAAGGATAATTCAGGATGTTGATGTAAATACCGACGATCTTCCACCATTTGTTCTGCTAACTGATCAATCTTTTCATAAACCTGACTCCACACATCAATCACTCCCCACAAACTATTTATAAATAGTATATCAGACGAGAGAAGGACTTAGGAAAGGATTTTTTAATGAGAGTGATTGTCATAGACTAGTCCGTGAGCAATGATTTGTTAAATGGCTGAATATTGGTGAAAACGAGCGAAGTTGAAGACGTACCAGTGCTAAGAGAGCGTTGGAGAAAATGCAAATAACACTGAAGGAAACTGATTTAACACTGAAGGATGTGCAAATAACACTGAAGGAAACTGATTTAACACTGAAGAATGTGCAAATAACACTGAAGCAGACTAATTTAACCCTGAAGAAAATGCAAATAACGCTGAAGCAGATTGATTTAACCCTGGAGAAAATGCAAATAACGCAGAAACCAACTCCATTTACCTTGAAGAATATAAAACGAACAACCAACTAAAAATGATTTACTAACCAGAAAAGCGGAATATTTTGCCTAATTTACAAAGATAGCCCCCGTACGTCATTACGACTATCACGCACGGGGGCCTGAACAGTTATTTTATTATTAAATTAACTAAGTCGAGGATCATCCAGTAATCGTTGCATTTCTTCTTTGTGACCTGTTTCATCAGCAATGAAATCTTCCAGCGTGACGACTAATTCCGTGTACCCTAGTTCCTCTGCTTGCTTCTTACGTTCTTCATACCGTTCAATTGTATCTTTTTCATTTTGTAACGCTTCTTCAAGCATTTCTTTTACGTCAGTCAGTTGCTTAACTTTAGCTGGAGTGGTGGTCGGTGTGCCGCCTAGCGTCTTAATTTTTTCAGATAAATATAATGCGTGTCCGATCTCATCAGTGCTTTCTTCTTGGAAAAAAGGCTTTAAAACTTGTCGGTACATACCAGAAACAACTGCCGCATTATACGTATACATAATGACTGCTGCATATTCGTGCGCTAAATCATCATTCAATCCGTCGATTAATTTCTGTACATTTTGGTCCAAACAAATCATCCTTTCTAGAAAAATTACTATATTACTTATATACCCTATGAAATTTGTATTAAACAATGAATCAGTCTCAAGGCGGAGAGGAAAACAACCCAAAGCATGTAGGCACGCTATGAATTTTCTTATAAGATGAAGATAATTAAATTAGTAACTATTCAAACAATAATTAAGCGTCTATAATCAAATCATAAGTAGGTGGAAAAATGTATACATTCTTTAAGTGGATGTTTTCTTTATTTTTAATATTTATTGGCGTAGCTTTAGTTCTACGAAATCTCGACATTATTTCCCTGGAAATATTCGACGAAATTTGGGGGGCATGGCCACTAGTCGTCGTATTATTCGGGCTGATTTCCTTCATACACTCATTTCAGCCTAATAAATTTGGAAGTTGGAAGGTTGGTTCTTTTCTCATCATATTCGGAGGCTTGCTTTTTGCCGGAAATTACAACTATATCGATTTTAAGTTTTGGGATATCTGGCATTTATGGCCTTTGATCATCGTTTATATCGGTGCTTCGATGTTATTTGATAATAAAGGGGCCCACGTAGAAGTGAATGTGCCGAAGAAGGATAAGAAGATTAAAGAAAGTATTACCTCTCATCAGCAACGAGACGACAGTCTGAATTATTCTAGAGAGAAAGAAAAAAAGCAAAAAGTGAAATATGCTCAAAAATCCAATCAATTAATCGCAGACCGTAGCTTCAATAGGGATAATTGGGAGGTCCAATCGATGAGTTTAAAAACAGGTATTGGAAATCTCTACTTTGATTTTTCAAAAGCCTATATTCCTGACCAAGAGTCGAAGATTGTATTGAAGGGCTATATAGCGGACATCCAGATGAAAATACCTGAAGAGATTCCTGTGAAAATTTATTCAAAAATATCGATTGGAGAAACACGTGTTGGCGATGAAGATCAATCTGGATTCAGCAATTCAATTGCGTATAAAACCGAAGACTATGATCAGGCCACACGGAAGCTAAATATCGTGATGAACTATCAAATCGGAGATATTCAAGTCGTTTTTGTCTAGGGGATGAAAGTATGTTTAAACAGTTAAAAAGTATACGATTTCAAATGATTCGTAAAGAATTGAAAATCATTTATTTTTCATTGTTTATTTTAGCGTTATGTCTCTTTTTTTTATATTCCGTCTATGAACCGATTTGGTTAAGCTTACAAGCTATTTTTCTATCCCTAGGTTTACTAGTATTTATTATGACTCCTGTCGGTATTTATCTAACCTTACAATCTACCAAGAACATAAAAAAGCGATTGGATGTCTATTCAGTCTTTCTATCAACATTGTCGGAAGGAAAGTATGAGGCCGAGCTATTAAATCTCGAAGAAAATGATGAACTTGATTTAATTGGAAACGAATTGAACGGTTTAGCGAAGAAGTTAAAGGACCAAGTTCGTTCCCTTCAAAAATTAGCCGATGAGAAAACAGATTTGGCGAATCAAGCGCACGTGGCCGCTACGATTGAAGAACGTCAACGTTTAGCCCGAGATTTACATGACGCCGTCAGTCAACAGTTATTCGCATTGACGATGATGTCGCAAGCAACCGTCAAAACGATAGAAAAAAAGCCCGAAGAAGCGATAGAGCAGGTAAGGGAAATTTCTGAAATTGCTTTACAAGCACAAAATGAAATGCGTGCTTTGTTATTGCATTTGCGACCAATTCAATTATCCGGCGAATCATTAGAAGAAGGTATTAAGAAGCTGACGAACGAATTAAAACAGAAATCGAATTTACAATTTGATGTGAACATTGATGAATTGCCAAAACTTTCTCAAGCAAAAGAAGACCATTTGTTTCGATTACTTCAAGAAGCGCTATCCAACGCATTACGTCATGCAAATGCAACGAAAATCACTGTGAATATTAAGGAAAAGTCCGACGCCATACACATACATATTAGTGATAACGGCATCGGGTTCAACCTTGAAGAACAATCACAATCAAAAACTTCCTATGGCTTAAAAACAATGAGAGAACGCAGTGAAGAAATTGGTGGGACATTCCGAATTCGTTCCAAAGAAGGTCAAGGAACATATATTGATGTACGTATACCTAAATAAGAAGACGGGAGAGGTTGTTATGAAACCAATCACAGTCGTTTTAGTGGATGATCATGAGGTTGTCAGGAGAGGCATGAAGACGTATTTGATGACAGAAGAAGATATTGAAATTGTTGGTGAAGCTTCAAGCGGCAACGAAGGGGCTCGGCTCGTTTTAGACTTGAATCCCGACGTTGTATTGATGGACTTGATTATGGAAAATGGCACAGGAATTGAAGCGACCGAAAAAATCATTGCTGAAAACCCATCTTGTAAAATCATTATATTGACTAGCTTCTATGATGAAGAGCAGGTCATTCCAGCACTGGAAGCGGGGGCTTTTAGTTATATGCTCAAAACATCCGCTGCAGAAGAAATTGTCTCGGCAATTCGCAAAGCGAAACGTGGAGAAAATGTTATCGAACCGAAGGCCGCAGGAGCGATGATGAATAGATTTCGAACACCAAACAAGGATGCGCATGATGAATTAACGCAACGAGAGCGAGAAGTTTTAATATGTATTGGAAATGGTTTGACCAATCAAGAAATCAGTGAAGAATTATTTATTGGCATAAAAACAGTCAAAACACATGTCAGCAATATCTTGAGTAAGCTAGAGGTACATGACCGAACACAAGCCGCCGTTTATGCGCATCGAAATGGTTTGATGAAAAAACAAACGTAGAGATGAACACTTACTTTTAAGGAGGGTGTATGTGATGAGTAAATCTCAAAAGAGATCTGTTTACATAGTGATTACAGGATTTGTCTTTTTCTTGGTATTATCTCTAATAACAGATCAATGGGGATTTTTCATGTGGAGTCTTTTACCTCTTTTTATGATTTTATCAGCAGTGTTTACAAGTAAGTACTACAAAAAATAGAGGAGACTATTCAATGTCGGAGAATTCCCCTTATTACTACAAAACTTGGTTTGTCGTATTCATGTTGTTTTTATTTTTCCCTGTAGGGTTTATTCTTATGTGGAAAGGTAGTAAGTTTGGAAAAACGGTTAGAGTGATCATATCAGCTTTGGGAATATTATTGTTATATCCTCTTGTACTGAGCAAAAAGAATTTCGGAAGGGATTAGCTAGAATTAGTTGTGGTTAACAAAACGGTTCTAAATCATTCCAAACTTCTTTTGTAGATCCAAAAAGGTATAGCTTCATCAAACAGCTCTCTACTAAAACTAATAAGCCTTGGCGAAAGGGATAATGAACCTCAACGCCAAGGCTTATTTCATTTAAAAGCTTATTCGTCCTCTGGTTGGATGACTTGGTATTTCTTCGCATACGATGGACCAGCAGAATAAGATGGTTTTTCTTCTTTTTTATCTGAAGAAGATTTGTGTGATTGCTTGAATGATTGAGAGTTTTTCCACGCCTCAAAATCCGATTCTTTTTCCCATTGTGTCAATACGACGTACGTTTGATTATTATGTGGTCGTAGTAATTTAAACGCTTGAAAACCGGGTTCATTTTCGATCATTCCTGCTCGGTCTTTGAAACGGCTTTCAAACAGCGGACGGCCTTCATACGTAACAGGAATATGATTCATGACGAAAAATCCCTTTGATGACAGGGTGCCGGCCTCGCCAATAACTTCGTATTCACGAGCTTCACTGAATGGATTTTCACCACTGTTTTCCAGAACAGCTAAATACTGATCTTCGTCCTGGGCAATAATAATTTCATCAGACTCTTTTTGTAATTCAGCTAAGTAATCATAGGTTCCGTTTGTCATCCATAATTTCTTCATTTAAATGCCTCCTTGGTCAATAAGGTGATATTTTTGTCGCATTACGTCGACTGTAATATAATGAAAAGAGTTTAATTGGAAATTATTGAGGTGGATAATTTGGCATTCACGATCAAGAAAAAGTGGAAATGGGCTTTATATGCCATACTCGCTCTTTTCGTTTTAAGTGTACTCGGTTATTTGTTTATTTTACTAGGTGGGAGATTCGTTGTCGACGAAAAGCATTTTGTTTTTTCGGAATCCACCGTCATTGAAACCGAAGACGGAGAGCAAGTAATGAAGTTATATGACGAGAACAGAACATACGTGCCGAGTGATCAGATTCCAGATCATGTGAAAGAAGCTTTTGTCGCTATTGAAGACCGACGATTTTACGATCATAGTGGTGTGGACTTCCGTTCAATTGCACGTGCGGTTTATACCGATCTTGTTACGTGGAGTAAGAAAGAAGGAGCCAGTACGATTACTCAACAGCTCGTTAAAAATACATCATTAACGAATGAGAAGTCTTGGCTTCGGAAAACAAAAGAGGCGATGGGTGCCATCTATTTGGAACGCATTAAGTCGAAAGATGAAATATTAGAGTATTATTTAAATGAAATTTATTTCGGCCATGGCATCTATGGAATTGAGGAAGCGTCACAGTATTTCTTCTCCAAATCTGTGAACGAGCTATCGATATCTGAAGGCGCAATGCTGGCTGCTTTACCGAAAGCGCCAAATACGTATTCGCCGTTAAAAGATGAAGAGAAGGCAATCGAGCGACGAAACCTCGTGTTATCAAACATGTATGAACAAGATTATTTAACTGCGGAACAATTAAAACGAGAACAAGGTAAAACGATTGGGCTTAATCAAAGCGACCGTCAAGATTCTCCGTGGTTGAATACGTATATTGATATGGTTATGGATGAGGTTGAAAAAGATTACCATCTGACGAAGAACGAAATACTGACCGGTGGTTATGACATTACCGTAGGGATTGACTTATCGATCCAAGAAACGACCTATCATGAACTTCAAAAAGATGATTATTTTCATGGTTCACAAGATAACATTCAAGCAGCGATGGTTGTTTTAGATGAAGAAAACGGACTGATTCGGGCTGCGCATGGTGGGCGTAATAATAACCGTGGAGACCTGAACCGACTTTACGTGAGAAGGCAACCAGGTTCAACAATGAAACCAGTGATTGTTTATGGTCCGGCTTTGGAAAAAAGTATATACGAACCATATACGTTAATCGATGACGTGCAAAAAAGCTACGGTGATTACAGTCCGAAAAACTACGATGGTGTTTATGAAGGCAAGGTTACGATGTATGACGCATTAATACAATCGAAGAACGTGGCAGCCGTCGACTTATTGAATGAAATAGGCGTCAATTATGCAAAAGATTATCTTGAAAATGTTGGGATTCAATTTGAGGAGCAAGGCCTTTCAATTGCATTAGGCGGAATGGAGGAAGGATTAACTCCGGTTCAAATGGCTTCACTATACAGAACGTTTTATGATGAAGGTCGCTTCATTACACCGAAAACGGTCGTCGAAGTAAAAGATCGTGATGGAGATGTGTTGGAACGTGACCAAGAGGAAGTGAAGCGGCTATTTTCAAAGCAAACATCTTGGTATCTGACACGCATGCTTGAAGGTGTCGTCACTGAAGGTACAGCTAGCTTTGTGGATTATAATAAAGCACTAGCAGGAAAAACGGGTTCGACACAGCATCCCCATCGAAGTGGGGCATACAAAGATGCGTGGTTTGTCGGTTTTAATACGGATTATACAATTGCGACATGGATTGGTTACGATCAAAGTAATGAAGAACATTATATGACGCAAGGGAGTAAAGCGCCCACTCAATTAACGACATCAATATTCCGGCAACTGGATGAAACACATACATTTCCCGTCGCTTTTGAAAAGCCGGAACGAGTGAAAGAGTTGGAAAACCCCGTCCGTCTGGCGAAAATCACGGATTTAAAAGCGAATGTATCTGTTGGTTGGCGAAGCGGCATTCATGTGAAATTATCGTGGACACCTTCAGCAGACGAGCGAATCGTCTACCATATTTACCGCGAGTCGGGTAATGGTCCAAAAAAAATTGGCGAAGTAACAGGCAAAGGGACATACCGTGTCAACAGCGTCAACGTTTTTCAAAATCCATCTTATTTTGTTGTACCGGTCAATCCGCAAACGAAAGAAGAAGGGGAGCGATCCAATACAGTGAACGCTTTTTGATTTTCGATAGTACAAAAGCAGAAATGATATGAAAACAAGGAAGATATGACGGACAAGTGTCTGCATATTCGTCAAATTCATGACATTTACGCTCTTTTCCTATACACACATCTATATTTATTTTATAGTGAAGGATGAGAGTGGATCGTATATGAAGGGTGATATAGAATGACAACGTTTAATGATACTATACTGAGAGCTTACAATGGAGAAAAAACAGATTACACACCGCTTTGGTTTATGCGGCAAGCGGGAAGGTCACAACCAGAATATCTTAAATTAAAAGAAAAATATTCATTATTTGAAATTACACATCAACCAGAATTATGTGCCTATGTGACGGAATTACCTGTACAAAATTATAATACTGACGCGGCTATTTTGTATAAAGACATTATGTCACCATTACCGCCAATGGGTGTAGACGTAGAAATTAAGTCAGGCATCGGGCCTGTCATTGATGACCCAATCCGCACAATGCAGGATATTGAGTCATTACGTCCGATCAATCCAGAAGAAGATTTACATTATGTCATGGACACCATCCGTATATTGACGAAAGAGAAATTATCTGTTCCGTTAATCGGTTTCAGTGGTGCTCCTTTTACATTGGCTAGTTATATGATTGAAGGTGGCCCTTCGAAACAATACAACAAGACAAAAGCTATGATGTATGGCAATCCGAAGATGTGGTTTGCTTTGATGGATAAATTGGGTGATATGGTCATTGATTATACGAAAGCCCAAGTAAATGCAGGAGCGAAAGCGATTCAAATATTCGATTCTTGGGTAGGAACTGTAAATGAGCAAGATTATCGCATATTTATTCGTCCTGTCATGGAAAGAATTTTTGAAGCGTTAAAAGCAGAAGGCATTCCGACAATCTTGTTTGGAATCGGTTCACGTCATCTGTTAAAAGAGTTTAATGAACTTCCTATTTCAACAGTTGGTCTGGATTGGCGTACATCCATCCAGGAAGCAAGAGAAATGGGTATTGATAAAACACTTCAAGGAAATCTTGACCCAGCATTTTTACTAGCAGATTGGGAAATTATTGAAGCACGCACAAAAGAAATTCTAGACCAAGGAATGAATCAATCCGGCGGATACGTGTTTAACCTTGGACATGGTGTTTTCCCTGAGGTGAAGCCTGAAACGTTGAAGCGTTTGGCAAGCTTTATTCATGAATATACACGAAGCTAAGTGAAGGAGTTGAACGAATATGTCTAAAAAAACAGTAGGACTTTTAGTTATGGCATATGGCACACCCTATAAAGAAGAAGATCTAGAGCGTTATTATACGCACATTCGTAAAGGGAGAAAACCGACCGATGAAATGGTGGAAGACTTAAGAAGCCGTTATGATGCCATCGGCGGAATTTCACCTCTAGCTCGGATTACAACAGAGCAAGCAGAAGCACTCGAAGCGAAACTGAACGAACAAAGCGATGATGTAGAGTACAAATATTATTTAGGCTTAAAACATATTGACCCATTTATCGAAGACTCCCTTAAGCAAATGGCTGATGATGGGATTAAAGAAGCGGTAAGTATTGTGTTAGCACCTCACTATTCTACATTTAGTATTAAATCTTACAATGGAAGAGCGCAAGAGGAAGCTGAGAAGCAAGGCATTGAATTGAAGTCCGTTGTTGATTGGTATAACGAACCTGGTTTTATTGAATATTGGGTAGAGCAAATAAATAAAACGTATGGAGAAATGACGGAGGAAGAAAGAAATAATTCATGCTTAATTATTTCTGCACATAGTCTTCCAGAAAAAATACTTCAAGAAGGCGACCCGTACAAAGAGCAATTAGATGAAACAGCGCGCTTGATTACAGAGCAAGCTGGTATTGAAAACTATGCTGTTGGTTGGCAAAGTGAAGGGAACACGCCTGAGCCTTGGTTAGGACCGGATGTTCAAGATTTGACGAGAGACCTTTTTGAAGAACATGGTTATCAAGCATTCGTTTATGCGCCAGTGGGCTTTGTATCCGATCACTTAGAAGTTTTATACGACAATGATGTCGAGTGTAAACAAGTTTGTGATGATGTGCAGGCATCTTATTATCGTCCAGAAATGCCAAACACACATCCAAAATTTATTGAAACATTAGCAAAAGTCATTTCAGAACTGTAAACAAAAGGAGTGGCATTCATGGAGCGCAAGCGACAAACAGTAGCCATCCTAGGTGGTGGGATTACAGGGCTGACTGCTGCTTATTATTTAATGAAAGAAAATCTGCCAGTCAATATTGTACTTATTGAACAAAATTCAAGACTAGGTGGAAAAATCCGAACGTACCAATCAGATGGATTCACAATCGAAAGAGGACCAGATTCATTTTTGGAACGAAAAGATACTGCCAAGAAACTAGTGGAAGATCTCGGATTAGAGCATGAATTAATTCGTAATGCGACTGGACAAGCTTATATTCTGTCAGAAGACCACTTGCATGCCATGCCGAAAGGTGCTGTCATGGGTATTCCAACAGACTTCGATGCGTTTGAAGAGACTACGTTAATTTCCGATGAAGGAAAAGAGTTGGTCAAGCAAGAGTTGACGAAGGAAAAAATGGAGCCAAAAGATGACTTGTCCGTTGGTGAATTTTTCCGTTATCGATTAGGTGATGAAGTGGTCGATAAACTAATCCATCCACTAATCTCGGGAATTTATGCAGGAGATATTGACCGGCTAAGTTTGCAGGCGACATTTCCGCAATACTATCAACTGGAACAGAAATATGGCAGTTTGATTGAAGCTTTACGAAAAACACAAACAAACAAAGCATCGAATAAGCCGAAACAAGGACAATTTTTGACATTGAAAGACGGATTAGGCTCACTTGTTGATGCACTGCATGATGAGATTAAACCTTCAGTCGATGTCATGCTCGATACAGAAGTAAAAAGTGTAGAGAAAAATGGGGATAGATACCAGATTCAGTTGGATGATCATAAGCAAATTGCTGTAGACCAAATCCTTTCTACACTTCCCTTTGAAGCATCTAAGAAAGTTTTCAATAAGCCTGAACTGTTCGGACAAGTGTTAGAAGAAGAAAATACATCCGTAGCCAATGTAGCAATGGCTTTTCCTCACGAAGCGATTGAACAATTGCCTGAAGGAACAGGATTTGTTGTGTCACGTAAAGGTGATTATCGAATTACAGCTTGTACATGGACACATAAAAAGTGGCCACATACTACGCCAGAAGGACATCTACTTCTTAGAGCTTATGTAGGTAAGCCTGGTGATGAAGAGATTCTTCAGAAAAGTGATGACGAAATCATTGATATTGCAATTCAGGATTTAAATCGTGTGTTTACTATTAAACAAAAACCGAATTTTCAAGTAGTTACTCGATGGGAGAATGCTATGCCACAGTATACTGTTGGCCATATTGAACGAGTCAATTCACTTGAGAAAGCTTTAAAAGAAAAGTTACCTGGTGTATATGTTGCCGGGAATAGTTACCGCGGTGTTGGGCTTCCAGATTGTATGGACCAAGCGATCGAAGCGGTCAATCAAATTAAAACGAATCATTATTAATAACAAAGAAGCTGCTTCTAACAGTCTGACAACGGACCGATAGAACAGCTTCTTTTCGTACATTTTACCCCGAAGAAATGTGGGTGGCATTTCTTCGAGTCGGAAGTACGCCTGTTTGGAAAATCAAACAGGTGGTTAGGATTGGATTAAGAATAGAACGAGCTAACAATTCAAGTTGCTTAAACTACTATATAACAGGAGTACATTTTTCACATTTATTCGTATAGCAATCTGCCTGTTCTACCATCGGTTTCTTACAGCTAGTACAACGCTTCTTCGGTAGGTTCTTAAAAAATTTTACAGGTGATTCGAGCATTTGAATGCCTCCTTATGTTTATTTACTAGTAGTATACTGTATTAATACAAGAATGTTAACTATATTCTGTATCATAACAATAAAACAGGAGGAAAGAACTATGAAATTTACTGTAATTGGTTACTGGGGAGCGTATCCAGAAAAAGAAAGCGCGACATCTTGTTATGTATTGGAAAGCAATGGATCCACAGTTGTAATCGACCTAGGAAGTGGTGCACTATCCCGCTTGTTTCAGTACTACAGCATAGAAGATATTGATGGTGTTGTACTTTCACACTTTCACCATGACCATATAGCCGATTTAGGTTCTTTGCAATACGCTTTGTTGGTTCAACAACATCTCAATGAAACAAACAAGAAAATACCAATCTACGCATCAAAAGATAACCCGAAAGACTTTCAGCGATTAACACACAATGGTACAGTCGGAAAAGCGTATCAAGAGGGACACGATTTGACTATTGGATCTGTTCATTTTTCATTTTTAAAAACAAAGCATCCTAAGTCGTGTTACGCTATGCGAATAACAAATGGAGAAAACACAATCGTCTATACAGCTGATACTTCATTTTTTCCAGAACTCATCGATTTCTCAAAAGATGCTGATTTGCTAGTAGCAGAAACGAGTTTTTACAAGGGAATGGATGGAAAGAAAGCGGGACATATGACAAGCGAGGAAGTCGGTAAATTAGCTAATATGGCAAACGTAAAAGAACTGTGGCTCACACACTTGCCGCATTTTGGAGACCACGAACAATTATACAATGAAGCTAAAGAGCAGTTTAAAGGTACAGTTCGGTTAGCTAAAGAAGGACTTAGCTTTTCAACGTAAATTTATATAACCAGCGAACTAAGTTGAATAATTATATATAGTTATTTACAATGAAAATGGATATTAAAAAGGGAGTGATCAAGCAATGTTGTACTACATCGATGCAAATGACGGAATTAACGACCCACGTATTAACTTAGCTTTTGAAGAGTATGTTCTGAAGCATTTGAACATCACGAGTGAAGATCAATATTTACTGTTTTACATTAATAAGCCTTCTATTATCATTGGAAGGAATCAAAACACCATTGAAGAAATAAACACAGAGTTTGTGGAGGACAATAATATTCAAGTCGTCCGCAGACTCTCTGGTGGTGGAGCAGTCTATAATGATGAAGGTAACTTGAACTTTAGTTTCTTGGCAAAAGATGAAGGAGATAGCTTCAGTAACTTTAAGAAATTTACGCAACCGGTTGTTGATGCACTGAATAAATTAGGTGTTCCAGCAGAATTGACTGGGCGTAATGATTTAACGGCTGATGGGAAGAAAATTTCTGGGAATGCTCAGTTTACGACGAAAGGAAAAATGTTTTCCCACGGTACATTGATGTTTGACTCAGAGGTAGAAAATGTTGTTCGTTCGTTGAAAGTAAAATCAGAAAAAATTCGCTCCAAAGGGATTAAATCAATCCGTAGCCGAGTAGCGAATATCCAAGATTTTATGGATGAGAAAATGACGACTGAAGAATTTAAGGAAGTTATTTTGAAGTATATTTACGATACAGAAAACTTGGATGACATTCCTCGTTACGAGTTAACGGATGAGGACTGGCAAAAAATCAACGAGATTTCCAAAGAACGTTACCAACAATGGGATTGGAACTATGGAAAATCACCTAAATTCAATATTCAGCATTCAAAACGAATTGAAGGCGTCGGCTCATATGACTTCCGTCTTGAAGTGAAAAAAGGAATTATTGAAGACGTAACTATCTTCGGAGATTTCTTTGGTATCGGTGAAGTACATGAGCTTGAAGAAAAATTAAAAGGTGTCCGATACGATCGCGAATCCATTTTAAAAGCGGTCGAAAATGTAGATGTACAGCATTACTTAGGAAAAATTGAGCAAGAAGACTTTCTTTCTCTCGTTTACTAAGCTTGATTTCATTTAGGATCATCTAATTCAGGGATAGAGCATAATTTTAGAGCTCTATCCCTACTTTGTATCTTTCTAATCGACGGAAGCACGTAAAGTTAGTGCTCTACCGTATAATAGAGTGCTTCTAATCGACGGAAGGGCGTGAAGTTTTTGCTCTACCGTATAATAGAG
>NZ_JAGSIE010000050.1 GCF_018138385.1 Allobacillus saliphilus | reverse complement strand
CCGCCGTATACGGAACCGTACGTACGGTGGTGTGAGAGGTCGGAGGTTAACTACCTCCTCCTACTCGATTTTAGCATGAAAATTATTTTCTATGAAAAGAAAGAATACTTTTCTCATACGTATGAAAAGTATTCTACTAACGAATTTCATAAGCACATGTTATTATTGAAAAAAGATCTCTTCATTGGTGGTGTTGTTTTGAAGGAGTTTGAGTTTATTCAAAAGATTAAACCGTCTTATTACAGAAACTCATCAGTTATTAAAGGGATCGGTGATGACGCAGCTGTTGTAAAGCCGCCCAATGGATATGAGCTTGTTATCGCTTCTGATACAATGGTGGAGAATGTTCATTTCTCTTTTGAATATATGGAGTTAAAGGATATTGGCTTCCGTGTGTTGGCGGCAAATTTAAGTGACCTGGCAGCAATGGGAGCAACGCCGCTCTATTACGCTGTAAATATAGCTGTACCGTCAACTTATTCTGATGAACAGTTAATCGATTTATATCTTGGTATGGACGAACTAGCCAAAAAGTATAAAGTCGATTTAATTGGTGGAGATACAGTTTCAGCAAATGAATTGGTCATTACGATAAGTGTATTTGGAAAAGTGTTGCCGAATAAAAAACGATTAAGAAGTTACGCGAAAACAAACGATATTGTATTTGTTACGGGTAATTTAGGTGAAGCTGCTTATGGTTATGACCTATTAAAATCGGATGTTCTATTTGAAAATCATTTTACTGACCGGCATAAACGACCTACTCCCCGGCTTGATTTTGCGGAATTGACGGATTCAGTAACTCGTATGTCATTGAATGACCTGAGTGATGGATTGGCAAGTGAACTCAATGAAATCGCTGAGGCTTCAAATGTTATGATTGAAATCAATTGGGATGACTTACCGATCCATTCTAAAATGACCAATATAGAAATTGAGCAATTAAAAAAGTATGTTTTATCAAGTGGAGAAGACTTTGAGTTGGTCGGCACGTGTTCTCCAACAGAATGGGATCTATTGAAAGAGGCTACAAACAATCAGCTACCAGTGACACCTATTGGCAAGGTTACTGCTGAAACAAGTACGCCAGAAGTATATTTAACGATAAATGAAACAAAAACAATTTTGTGTAAAAGTGGTTATTCACATGGCTAGAAGATAGGTGATTGGATGAAAGAATTTATTGCAAATAATGAAGAAGAAACAATGGATTTTGCTGAAAGGTTAGGCGAGTTATTACAACCAAATCAAGTAATCACGCTCGATGGTGATTTAGGTGCAGGGAAAACAACGTTTACAAAGGGGTTAGCAAAAGGGTTAGGAGTCAAACGAACAGTCAATAGTCCAACCTATACGATTGTAAAAGAGTATCGTGGTCGGATGCCTCTTTATCACATGGATGTGTATCGACTGGAGGATAGCGAAGAGGATATTGGTTTTGATGAATATTTTTCAGGTGAGGGTGTCACTGTGATCGAATGGTCCGATTATATTCACACTTTTCTACCTGATACGTACTTAAAGATTCAAATGAAGAAGGAAAGTGCAGATCAACGTCAAATTCTTCTTCAACCTATTGGCGAAGAATATGAGAAATTAATTGAGGAGCTTCAACAATGAACATATTAGCAATCGATACTTCGAACCGACCAATGAGTGTCGCATTATATCACAATGAGATTCCTTTGATTGAGCACACGTTAAATAGTAAACGAAATCATTCTGTGCAATTGATGCCAGCGATTGAGTATTTAATGAAGGAAGTGAACCTTCAGCCTAAAGATCTTTCGAAAATTGTCGTTGCTAATGGTCCTGGTTCGTATACAGGATTACGGATTGGTGTCACTACGGCAAAAACACTGGCTTGGTCGTTAAATATCCCATTAGTTACTGTCTCTAGTCTTGAGCTTGTAGCGGCTAATCTAATTTACTCAAATGGTCTTGTTTGCTCGTTTTTCGATGCGAGACGGGGAAACGTCTTCACTGGATTGTATCGTGCTCAAGAAGGCCAATTAGCGGTACAATTGCCTGACCAGAATATCGCGATGGACGAGTGGTTGAATCAACTAAATGAATTGGGAGAACCGATTACAATGGTCAGTCCAACAGAGCATTCATTTCATGATTTGGTTTCTGAAAAATTAGGCGATCGTGCCAAATGGATTAGAGGGCATCTGAGTTTCCCGCAAGCGGGCCAGCTTGTTCTACTGGGAAAAGATCGAGAACCCGTGGATATTCATTCAACGAGTCCGAATTATCACCGATTAGTTGAGGCTGAAGTCAAATGGATGGAGAAAAATGGACGCAATGAGTAAGGAAGCGATTGTCAGACGGATGACCATTGAAGATTTGGATCAAGTGATGGACGTAGAATATGCTTCCTTCCGTTCACCATGGAGGAAAGCAGACATTTTACATGACTTAATCAATAATCCATTTTCAGATTACCTAGTCATTGAAAAAGGAGATCGAGTCATTGGCTATTGTGGTACATGGACAGTTGTTGAGGCGGCTCAAATTACGAACATTGCAATCCATCCGGATGAACGAGGACAAGGCTATAGCGTGCAGTTATTTCAACGAATGCTCAAATACTTGAGGTTGAAAGGTGCAACTGAGCTTACATTGGAAGTACGAAAATCCAATCATGTGGCTCAACGATTATATGAACGGTTTGGTATGAAACCAGTAGGTGTACGAAAAAATTATTATCAAGATGATGGGGAAGATGCCATTGTCATGTGGGTGGAATTATAAATGGATCAAGAAAAGATATTAGCAATTGAAACAAGCTGTGATGAGACAGCTGCAGCAGTCGTCGAGGGAGGTACAACCTTACTTTCTAATGTCGTCGCTACGCAAATGGAGATTCACCAGAAATTTGGTGGTGTTGTACCTGAGCTGGCTTCTCGTCACCATATTGAACAGATTACATTAGTCATTGAAAAAGCATTAAACGAAGCGAAAGTCACGATGGATGAGATTGATGCGATTGCTGTCACTGAAGGACCAGGTTTAGTCGGTGCATTGTTAATTGGTGTGAATGCGGCAAAAACGTTGGCATTCGCTCATCAGAAACCATTAATTGGTGTGCATCATATTGCCGGTCATATTTATGCTAATCGGTTGGAACAAGAATTTCAATTTCCGCTGTTAAGCTTAGTTGTTTCTGGAGGACATACAGAGTTAATCTTAATGAAAGAGCACGGCGACTACGAAATTATTGGTGAAACAAGAGATGATGCTGCAGGCGAAGCATATGATAAAGTCGCAAAAGCATTAGACTTACCTTATCCAGGTGGACCAGTCATCGATCAACTGGCTCACGAAGGAGAAGAAACATATGATTTCCCGCGATCGTGGTTGGAAAAAGACTCATTTGATTTTAGCTTCAGTGGATTGAAAACGGCTGTTGTAAATCAAATCCATCAGTTAAAGCAAAAAAACGAACCTATATCTAAAGCTAATATCGCAGCATCTTTCCAAGCCAGTGTCGTTGATGTGTTAGTTGAAAAAACGTATCAGGCGGCCCAACAATACGGTGTGAAGCAATTAATCGTTGCCGGTGGTGTTTCTGCGAATCGCGCACTACGACGATCAATTCAAGAAAGATTTGAAGGGACAAACATTGCGGTGTCCATTCCTCCGCTTTATTTATGTACGGATAATGCAGCGATGATCGGAGCAGCCGCATCCATTCAATATCGTAACAATCAATATGCCAGTCTGAATTTAAATGCACAACCTGGGTTAATGATAGAAAGGTAAAACATGTTATCCACAGTGACAAGAAGTTGCTGTGGGTATTTTTTTATATAGGTTGCCATGACGCTGTTGATAATGTGAATAAATATGTGGATAATTTTATATTTAACTGTGGATAACGTGTATAAGTCTGTGGATTGCTCTTAAATCAAGGGGGGGTATGTGGATATGTTCGTGGATAAAAGAATATGAAAAAACGATTATATTTCTAGTTAACTTTCCTATTAAAGTATAGATCAATAATATTGAATACAATCACCATATAAATAACCCGAACTAAATTTTAGTTCGGGTTTAATGTGGAATAAAGCTGTTTATTCATTCATTTCATCCATCTGCAGTTGCAACTGCTCCCACTCTTCCATATGTTTTTCGAGTAGATGTTGATGATGCTGCAAGTCGTCTTGAATGGATTGTAGTCTTGAATAATCACCAGCAATTTCAGGACCGCTCATCGTTTCTTCTAACTGTTCGATTTTCGTTTCTGTATTACTGATTTCTTCCACAATGGCTTCAAGTTTCCGTTGCACTTTACGATATTCACGTTTGAATTGTTTTTCCGCCTGAAAGTCTTGTTTATCTGGTTGCTCACTTTCGAGTTCGTTTTCCGCTCTTGCCAATTCTTCTAATTCAGCTTCTTCTTCAATTTTTTCTATATAATAATCATAGTCACCTAAAAAGATGCGCGAACCTTCTTTGGTTAATTCCATTACTTGAGTGGCAATTCGGTTAATGAAATAACGGTCGTGCGATACAAAAAGGATGGTTCCTGGAAAATCAGCCAATGCTGCTTCAAGAACTTCCTTACTGTCTAAGTCTAAGTGGTTTGTCGGTTCGTCCATTACAAGTACGTTTGCTTGTTGTAGCATGAGCTTCGATAAGAGCAGCCGAGCTTTCTCGCCGCCGCTCAGCATCCCGACTGTTTTTAATACATCATCACCACTGAATAAAAAGTTCCCGAGAATCGTGCGAATGTCTTTTTCATTTTTCTGCGGATAGTCATCCCATAATTCCTGAAGAACAGTTTTTTTCGGATGCAAGGATGCTTGTTCCTGATCATAATAACCAAATTGTACATTTGTGCCGACTTGGATTGTTCCGTGTACTTGTTCCAATTTCTTTAAAATCGCTTTGAGCAATGTTGATTTCCCAACCCCATTGGGTCCGACAATCGCTAAACGTTCTCCTCTGTTTACATGGAAGTTCACATTTTGGAAGACGGGTTTATCCATGTCTTCATATTGAGCCATCAAGTTTTCAACTTTCAATACATCATTTCCACTTTTGCGTTGGATGGAGAATGAAAACTTCGTCGATTTATTTTCCAATGTCGGGCGGTCCATAATCTCCATTTTCTCTAATTGCTTTCTTCTCGCTTTCGCTCGATTACTGGTAGAATCTCTAGCAATATTCCGTTGAATGAAGTCTTCTAATTGTTTCACTTCCGCTTGCTGTTTGTCGTATTGCTTTAATTCAAGCTCATAATCTTTTGCGCGTTGCGTTAAATAATAGCTATAGTTTCCATGATATTTCTTCGTTCGTTGGAAAGTCACTTCATAAACGGTGGAAATGGTTCGGTCTAGAAAATATCGGTCGTGGGAAACGATCACAATCGCACCGTCATATCCTCTTAAATAGGATTCCAACCAACTTAGTGTTCGGATATCCAAATGGTTTGTCGGCTCGTCCAAAATTAAAAGTTGTGGTTTGGACAATAACAGCTTCGCCAATGCGAGCCTCGTTTTTTGCCCACCACTTAATTCATTAACAGGTGTGGAAAAATCAAAATGGCCAAAATCTAGTCCATGCAAGACAGATTCAATCTCAGCTTCATATTGAAAGCCACCAGAAGACTGAAACAAGTTTTGTTTTCGATCATAGTCATGGAGCAGTTGTTGGTAGGTTTCTTCATCTTTCATTTCATCAGGATCAGCCATCTTTATTTCCATTGCCCGCAGATCTTTTTCCAAAGCGATTGTATCTTTAAATAGGGTGAGCATCTCATCCCATATGCTCGCGGTAGAATTAAAACCGGTATGTTGTTCCAAATAACCGATCGTCAAATCTTTTGGTTGATAGATTTCACCTTCATAGGAAAGTTCACCAGCCATTATTTTAAGCAAGGTCGATTTCCCAGCGCCGTTACGCCCGACGATGGCAATTCGATCTTGATTATGTACTTCTAATTTAATATCCGATAGAATAAGGTCAGCGCCAAAATATTTACTGACTTGATTTAATTGCATTAAGATCATCATTTCACCTCTAACTAGTTCTCCTCCATTTTAGCATTGTTATGGAGAATACGTTAGTGGTTGAATTGGTTAAAAGGAGTCTGAGTAATGAAAGATGACCGCATCCCACGAGCAACGGTGAAGCGGCTGCCGCTTTACTATCGACATTTAAATATTCTTTCAGATCAAGGGAAAAGTCGAATTTCCTCGAAGGAACTAAGTGAAATTGTCAAAATAGATTCAGCAACGATCCGAAAAGACTTCTCGTATTTCGGTGAGTTAGGCAGAAAAGGTTATGGGTATGATATCCAAAAATTGATTCAATTTTTCCGGAAAATTCTAGACCAAGATGAAGTGGCGAAAGTTGCACTGATCGGTGTCGGGAACTTAGGGAAAGCATTATTGAACTATAATTTCATCAAGAATGATAATATGAGAATTGATTTAGCGTTTGATACGAATAAGCAGAAAATCGGCCATTCGATTGGAAATGTACACATTTATGCATTAGACGAGCTTGAAACGACGTTAAAGGAATCGGGAATTCAAGTAGCTATACTGACAGTACCCGCAAGTGCTTCCCAGCAAGTAGCTGACCGCTTAGTCGACAGCGGAATCGAAGGAATTCTGAACTTCACGCCAGTTCGTTTAAACGTACCGGATGCCGTCCAGGTACATAGCATTGATTTAGCCGTTGAGTTACAAACATTGAATTATTTTTTAAAAAACAAATCGTAAAATTTTGTTGGAAAACGTATTGAGGTGAACAGCATTGAGCAAGGAAGCTGATACAACGAATAAATGGCTCGTCATTGTCTCCGTTTTATTCGGAACATTTACAGTCATTCTAAATAACAGTATGCTGAATCCGGTTCTTCCGGATTTTATGTATATATTTGATTCAGATGCCGTCGGAGTCAGTTGGATCTTAACGATTTTTATGCTTTCTATGGGTATGACGATGCCACTGACTGGTTACTTAGGCGACCGATTCGGAAAAAAGAAAGTGTATATTGCTGGTTTGCTTTTGTTCATGACAGGTTCGACACTCGGTGCACTCTCCCAAACATTAAGCATGGTCATTATTGCCCGTGCTGTACAAGGAATCGCCGGGGGATTAATGATGCCGAACGCCATGGCATTAATCTTTCAAGCCTTTCCGAGAAATGAGCGAGGTTTTGCCGTCGGGGTTTATGGAATTTCTGTGATGATTGCACCGGCCATTGGACCGACGATCGGTGGCGTAATTGCAGAAAACTTCTCATGGTATTTTCTATTTCTATTCAATATTCCTTTTGGTTTACTGAGTTTGACTCTATCTACTAAATACCTAAAACCGACACCATCTGATCCATCGTTGAAATTTGATTGGATCGGTTTCTCGATGATTACTGTCGGGGTTGGTTCTATTCTCTATGTTCTTGGACAAGGCCGTGAGTTTGAGTCCGCACTTACTTGGACTAATTTATTCTTAGTCATCGTCGGTTCCATTTTAATTATTTTATTTGTTCGTTACGAGTTAAAATTAAAACAACCTTTACTGGATTTAACCGTGTTTCGAATTAAAACGTACCGATATTCAATTATGGTTACATCTGCGGCGTCCATCGGTTTGTTCTCTGGTCTTTTCTTAATTCCGTATTTAATCCAAGAAGCATTAGGATTAGGGCTTATTGAAACCGGACTCGTTTTCTTACCAAGTGCGCTAGCGAGTGGTGTATTTATGACATTAGGTGGGAAATTACTTGATTTGAAAGGCCCGAAATTCGTCGTGCCACCAGGCTTAGTGTTAATTGCTGGTGCATCCTTATTGTTTGGATTTTTTGTTGACCTCTCAACACCTTATTGGTTAGTCGTTGTATTCTTTGCGATTCATGGATTTGGTTTAGGATTTGGTAATATGCCGGCTACCACGGCAGGCATGAATGCCATACCAGAGAGACTTGTCGCCCAAGGTTCAGCGATGAACAACCTCATCCGTCAAATTGCTTCGTCAATGGGAATTGTATTATTTTCCGTTTATTACGAAACACGCCGAGGGAGCATCATGCTTGCAAATGAGATATCTGCTGAAGCGGCAACGATGCAAGCACTTAATGAAGCGTTTATCATAGCTGCAGTAATTGTAGCGAGCGCCATTCCGGCAGCATGCCGGATGAAGCAGGAATATAATGAAGAATAAGGAACCTTCTCCGATTTGGAGAAGGTTTTTTGATTGTTCGTAGGGGTGGGCGCATATATTTTAGATTCGGGAGCATATTTTTTTGGATTGGTAGCATATTTTTTTGCTTTGGTCTCATATTTTATGCAACTAAGAGCATAAGGCGAGGTAGTAGGCACATATTTTTCTAAATTGGGTTCATATAGGTGAGGTTCAATCACTTTGGGTGTGCCTCGTAATTACCAAAAACAACAATCTGACTGAAAATGTGCTAATTACTCAAGAAGCCTGATAATTCGCTTAAAGAATTTAGCCTAATTACTTGAAAAATGTTCCTCGCTACTCAAGCATGTCGTAGTTCACACAAAAAAAATCGAGACAGCTACATGCCATCTCGATTTTTCGTACTATTTTTTCTCTTGTTGTTCTTTTAAACGTCTGTGGAGCCCGAACATTTTGATTGCTGCGCCGAAGTCGAACGCGGCGATCAGTGTGAAAATGATTGTCGCAATGTTCCAGACAGTATCTTCAACACTCATGTAAGCAATGTACATGAATCCTAGCCCCATCAGCAAATAAATAATCGCAAAAAATCGCGGTGATGCACGCATAAGTTATCCCCCAATTAAAATTGTTGCCGTATTTTCTAATTCCTGTAGCCGTCTTTCCAAATCTTCTATATCGACGAATAGGTTAATTAATACGGCCGTTGCATTCATGGCTCCGTGGGCGATCATCGGTACAATGATTCTTTTCGTTTTTACATATAAATATGAAAAAGCAAAACCCATAGCCACATACGTTAAAGTGAACGTGAAATCAAGATGCAAAGCGCTGAATATTAAAGAAGAAAGTAGCGCTGCAAAAAAGAAATTCATTCGTTTGTAGAGTTGTCCAAAGAAAATTTTTCGGAAAATCAATTCTTCGAAAAATGGCGCGAATACAATGGGTACAATAATAAACCAATAATTCGCCTCGATAATGCTAATAATATCCGTCGTATTTTCAGAGGCTTGGTCAATGCCTATAAATTGGAAATTAATGATATTGGCTATCATTTGCGCACCATATGCAATGAATACGCCGCCAATGGACCAGCCGATTAGCTTGCCAATTCCTTCGCGGTCGCGCATATTGCTTGGTTTCATATCTTCTCTAATCAAGTATAGCATGACGAACGCTGCGATCGTATAACTGAACAAATGCCAATAGACGAAGTGATCGACCTTTTCCAAACTCGGAAAGACACGCTCAAAGAGCCCCATACCGACGAGTGGTGAAAGTTGTACCAATATATAAGTGAAGATGATGATCCAATATCTTTGAGGCAATTCAACCGTCTCCTTTTGTTCATCATTCATGAGATGATACACTAGTTTTGTTGGCTATTTTTAAGCTATTTTTTAGAAATCAAAAAAGAACCTAACGTTTATTTTATACTAAATCAAAAGCTGAAACAAAAATATTGTTTTTTACTTGCAAAAAAATAAAAGATTGAGTATTATAATATTGGATTTAGCACTCAGCTAACACGAGTGCTAACAAAACGATTATTCAATTCATAAGAGGAGGTTTTTGTCGTGTTAAAACCACTAGGAGATCGCGTCATTATCGAGGTTGTTGAGCAAGAAGAAACAACAACAAGTGGAATTGTTTTGCCTGATTCCGCAAAAGAAAAGCCACAAGAAGGGAAAGTTGTGGCAGTTGGCTCTGGTCGAGTGACTGAACAAGGTGAAAAGGTTGCACTAGAAGTGAAAGAAGGAGACCGCGTCATTTATTCAAAATTTGCAGGAACAGAAGTGAAGCAGGACGGCAAAGAATACTTAGTCTTACGAGAAAACGACATCCTGGCTGTTGTTCAGTAATACAAATTAACGGAATGAATCAAGGAGGTATTTATACTTATGGCTAAAGAAATGAAGTTTGGTGAAGACGCTCGTCGTCAAATGCTTAATGGTGTTAATACATTGGCAGATGCCGTAAAAGTAACATTGGGACCAAAAGGACGTAACGTTGTTCTTGAGAAGAAATTTGGTTCTCCATTGATTACGAATGATGGTGTAACAATCGCAAAGGAAATCGAATTGGAAAACCACTTTGAAAATATGGGTGCACAGCTTGTATCCGAAGTTGCTTCCAAAACAAACGATGTTGCTGGTGACGGTACAACAACGGCAACGGTTTTGGCACAAGCCATGATTAGTGAAGGATTGAAAAACGTAACATCTGGTGCAAACCCAGTAGGTATTCGTCGCGGAATTGAAAAAGCTGTTGAATTAGCAACAAACGAACTTCGCGAGATTTCTGAAACAATTGAAGGAAAAGACTCGATTGCACAAGTTGCTTCAATCTCTTCTGCAGATGAAGAAGTTGGTCAGTTGATCGCTGAAGCAATGGACCGTGTGGGTAACGATGGTGTTATTACAATCGAAGAATCTAAAGGTTTTGCAACAGAGCTAGAAGTCGTTGAAGGTATGCAGTTCGACCGTGGCTATGCTTCTCCGTATATGGTTTCTGACCAAGATAAAATGGAAGCAGAGCTTGAAGATCCATACATTCTAATTACAGATAAGAAAATTAGCAATATCCAAGAAGTTCTTCCTGTATTAGAGCAAGTTGTACAGCAAAGCAAGCCAATCTTGATTATTGCTGAAGATGTTGAAGGCGAAGCGCTAGCAACACTTGTTGTCAACAAACTACGTGGCACATTCAACGCAGTTGCCGTAAAAGCTCCTGGTTTCGGTGACCGTCGTAAAGCAATGCTTGAAGACATCGCGACTCTAACTGGAGCAGAAGTAATTACAGAGGACTTAGGTCTAGACTTGAAATCAGCTACAATTGACCAATTAGGCCGTGCTTCAAAAGTTGTTGTCACAAAAGAAAATACAACAATCGTTGAAGGCGCTGGCCAAGCGGACGAACTATCTGCTCGCGTTAACCAGCTACGTGCTCAATTAGAAGAAACAACTTCTGATTTCGATAAAGAAAAATTACAAGAGCGCTTAGCTAAATTAGCAGGCGGAGTAGCAGTCATCAAAGTAGGTGCTGCAACAGAAACTGAATTGAAAGAGAAAAAACTACGCATCGAAGACGCATTGAACTCAACGCGTGCAGCAGTTGAAGAAGGAATCGTTTCCGGTGGTGGAACAGCTCTTGTTAATATCTACCGCAAAGTAAGCGAGTTGTCTCTAGAAGGCGACGAAGAAACAGGTAAAAACATTGTTCTTCGTGCACTAGAAGAACCAGTACGTCAAATTGCCGAAAACTCCGGACTAGAAGGTTCAATTATCGTTGAACGTCTAAAAGGTGAAGATCTAGGTGTTGGATTCAACGCTGCGACAGGCGAGTGGGTGAACATGGTAGAAGCAGGTATTGTAGACCCAACAAAAGTAACTCGTTCAGCGTTACAGCACGCTGCATCTGTAGCTGCGATGTTCCTAACAACTGAAGCAGTAGTTGCCGACCTACCGGAAGAAAACGGCGGTGGCGCCCCAGACATGGGCGGCATGGGCGGCGGCATGCCGGGCATGATGTAAGCCAAAAACTGAATAATAAAGGCTTGATATGACGAGGTTTGCCAGAGGGTAGACCTCGTTTTTTTCTTGTATGTCACAAAAAGGTAACATGAATAAGTAACCATAAAAAATTGAGTACAGATAACGTTATGGCAAAAATATTAATTATAAAATATTAATAATGAAGAAGCTCAGCTAAACTTCTTATGTAAAGATAACTGAGCTATTATGCAAATAACGCTTTAAATAAATGCAAATTATCGGTCAAAGTGACACTTTTATGGTGCTTCTATTTGATTCAATTAGTGTCATAACTTATGCAACTTCTTTTGGCATATCTCCAAGTACTTTTGCTTGTATTAGGCGTCTTCTGACAACAATGCCAATCCAGCTGGCTAGAAATGCCTTAATGAATCCTACAGCAAGAAACGGGTATACACCGGCAGCCAAGGAAGCACTCCATCCAAGATCCAGTACAAGTTTCAAATGAATAGTACCAAAAACCAGTGTTACAAACATTCCCATAATATTTGCGATGACAGCCATTGAGATTGTAAAACTTGTTTTTTCCAAAATGAGACCAGTAACGTACGCTGCGGCTATAAACCCAAAAATATATCCACCTGAAGGGCCTACAAGCACCTGTGGTCCCCCACTGAATCCAGCGAATACCGGAAGGCCGACCGCTCCAATCGCCATATAGAGCACCATTGCCAATGATCCATGACGGCTTCCAAGAACAGTTGCTGCAATCCCTACTGCCAATGTCTGGCCACTGATTGGAATAAGTGGAAGTGGAATTTCCATCTGTGCAAGTATTGCAGTTATAGCGGCAAATATAGAGATCTTGAGCATAATTCTCAGTTTATTACCTTGTCGATTCAATGTAAACGTCCCCCTTCTGTTAAAAATTATTTTAATAGAAGAAGGGGGGTGATTGTCAACCACTATCATTGATTGGTTTACAATTATAGCTTTCTACATAACGATCATTAAAAAGAAGTAGCACTTATTTCAGATTTAAGTTTCAATATGCATTGTTCGTGATGATAAAAATACAGAAGTTGAAGTTCCACCACTTTGATATGATACCTCATCAAAGTTATTCAACTGTTTCTTTCTTGGTATGTTAATTATATTTTCAATTTATAGTTACGCTAGTTTAAGAACCTTATTTGATTAAACCGAAAGGGCGCGATTGTTATATAATCATCGCGCCTAAATCAAGGCCATATTGTTTAGTATATTATTAAGGAAAGAATAAAAAGGAAAATAAATGGGGGGAAAGCTAAAGAAGAGCCAGAGAGTTTCTTACATGAAAACCATCAAGTGTATTTTTACAAGACAGTATTATGTGACTTGGCAGGAAATAATCATCAGGCTATTTATACTACACGTTCAGATAAAATGATAGATATTTTGATACCAAAAGTATAATACGATTAGAATTCGATGAGAAAAGAAGGATGACGTACAATAGTTTGTGTAAAACTCTTGAAGACAAAAAAAGAGGTAGGGTATCCTCAGAGTAAACAACGAA
>NZ_JAGSIE010000049.1 GCF_018138385.1 Allobacillus saliphilus | reverse complement strand
CATCTTTTGTCCGAAGGCGATTCATCTCCACCCTGGCTTCGCCTGAGGATGGAGTCTTCTCGCCTAAATCGATAAAAAGGAACTTGGATAATCAAGCTCCTTCAACATTGAATTGTATAATCTTTTCTTCCGCAATCACGTCCGTTAATAAACAGTGGGCGCAATTCATTTTTGTGAAATTACGCCCGACAAAATCTACTTGGAGTTCATATAGTACACAAGGTTGTCAGTCCATTCATTAAATTCAAATATAAATCCTTTCCTTGTGCATTCATATTCCATTCCTATACTCTCCGCTAGTTTAATGGAAGGTTCATTATCAACATTGATATGAGCTTCAATACGATGGAATTGAAGGTTTTTAAAAGCGATATTAAGCGTTCCTTTTACTGCTTCTTTTCCGTAACCATTACGCCAAAATTGGTTGTGAATGGTATAGCCTAATAACCCCCACTGAAATTCGCCTCTCATTATTGTTTCAAGTTCAACCTTACCAATTTGTTTTTGATCTGACCTTCGAAAAACACCGAAGACATACGCTTCGTCTTGGTCAGCATATTTTTGGAGCTTTGAAACTACATCATCATTAAATTTTTGCTGTGTCCATCCACTCAAATCCATTTTATCGTCGTCGTACTTGTACTGTGAAGGAAATCTATTACGACAACCCTCCAACCACCGTTCATAATCCTGATTCTGTAACGGCCTTATTACCAATCTATCCGTCTTTAATTGGAGTCTGATCTCTTCTGTTTTCATTGTGATGTCTCCTTGGCATAGATTTTTTCCTAATGGCAAACGTCCCTGTGTCCACTTTAGAATAGTTTAGATTATATGTCATAAGCCATCACACCTTCCATTCAAATTATGTAAATACTATACCATTGTTCCACACAATTCGGCCCGTTTGCAGAGCTGTTAAGTGCTTTTTAAAATAATCTTTTGCACTTATTTGATAAGCTTTCAAGACCATGATTATGTAAATCACCTAAATGACGTTTTAATCCTAGTAACATAAATGCGCATACATTTTAAACTTAAAGAATTTATCAAAAATATTTGTTGGTTTACTCATCATATATTTTGAATTTCTTAAAATAAACATAAATAACGAGGCTTCTACATTTAGCTATAGAAGCCTCGCCTATTAACTTCATTATTCCTCGTTTGTATCAATGAGCAAGTTTCGATCGAAAAAATATAAATACACATGATTCAGTTCGATGTTCCAAATCATTTCAATCGCCTGCTTATAAAGCTCAACTTGTGTTTCGTAGCGTTGTTTCAAGTCATTGATTTTCTCATCTGTCAATTCCCCGGTAATCGTATCCGTTTTGTAATCAATTAATTCATATCCATTTTCTGTTTCAACCAAGCAATCAATAACTCCTTGAACGAGAACGGATTCATCAGTTGGGTCTTCCCAATCCGGATAAATCTTGCTTGCTGCAATTTCCATCGTGAACGGGATTTCTCGCTCAACCGAAACAGCATTCGTAAGCATTGCTCCAACATCGGAATTCATCAACGTCAAAATCGCTTCCCGGTTGATGACATCTCCCTCATCCGGTGTTAACGCTTCTTTGAATACGAGCTCTTGAATAAATTCTTCTAATTGCTCAGCGTTCCATTCCTTATTCACTGGGATATGCTGCATCATGGTGTGCATAGCACTACCCGCTTCAGCTTTCGTCAATGGCTTTTGATCAACTTGCATGAAACGCGGACGCTCCAATGAAATACGTGGTCGTTGACTAACGATGTCGGCGGCGCCATATTCATCCACCGGCTGCCTTAAACGCTTGATCTCCGTTACCGTTTGCTTCGCCCGTTTGTCCGCACTCGTTTGATATGGATAGCGGAAACGTAAGCGACGGTCAACTTCCTCATATTGTTCGGATCGCTCAGGCAAATAGTCTGCACGCCACTGCTGAATCGCTTTGTATAACTTTTCGTCTCGCTCCGCAGTAATCCATTCTGGATCCAGGTATTCACTGGCATGATCTACATGAATCGTCCATTTTGATTCATCTTGGCGAATCTCTTCAGGAATTGCACCGGATAAACCGGAAATTCTTAAATCATCATTTTGCTGGTGGCGGATCAAGGCAGATCCAATCCAATTTAAATAGGTCGCTTGGTCCGTCCTTGTATGAGGAGGTAATACCCATTCCGAATGGTTGGCTACTTCATTCCATTTTTCCAATTGTTTTTGCCAATCTTTACTTTGACCAACGACGACGAGCTTTTCTTTTGCCCGTGTCAGCGCGACATAAAGCACTCTCATTTCTTCCGCAAGTGACTCTCTTGCCGTTGCGACTTTCAATGCTTCAAACGGAAACGTATCATATAAAATTCGTTGGTCGACATCCATGTATTTCGAAGCCAAACCATAATCTTTATGCAATATATAGCGTCCTTTTGTATCTTGTTGGTTAAATTGACGTCCTGCTGCTCCTAGGATGACATACGGAAATTCAAGGCCTTTACTGCTATGAATCGTCATGATGCGAACAACGTCTTCTTGCTCGCCGAGTGCTCTTGCCGAAGCGAGGTTTTTGTTCCGTTCTTCCATCCGTTCGATAAAACGTAAAAATCGAAACAATCCTTGATAAGACGAGCGTTCATAAGAGCGTGCGCGGTCATATAATGCTCGTAAGTTTGCTTGGCGTTGCTTACCGCCTGGCGTCCCTCCAACATATTCAAAATAAGCGGTGTCCCGATAAATTTTCCAAATTAATTTGGATAACGAACCATAGCGTGCCTCTTCTCGCCAACTTTCAAGCAGTTCCTTTAGCTGCTTAAGTTGATCAACTAAAGATGAATCTTCACCCGCTTGAATATAGTTCAACATCGCTTGATAAAAAGATTCTCTTTTTCCTTTTAAGCGAATTTTAGCCAGTCCATCCTCTGTAATTCCGACGATCGGAGATTTCAGTACACTCGCCAATGGGATATCTTGCATTGGATTATCGATAATTCGCAAGACGTTCATCATCACTTGGATTTCCATTGCTTCCAAATAGCCTGTCGATAGATCGGCATAAACAGGAATACCCATTTGTTTTAATTCATCTTCAATGACTGGCGCCCACGTCATCGAGCGCATTAACACGACGATGTCTCGATATTGAATCGAGCGTGGCTGCTCCGTTCCCTTATCGATGATTTGACTATTTTCAATCCAATCTTTGATTTTTTTGGCGTACGTCCGCGCCTCAATTTGGGCATCTTTTAAATATTTCCATTCATCGTTTTCTACGGAATCCCCTTCATCTTTCCGGACGACATGTAATTCACAATCGACATTCGTCGTTGTCAGTTTTTCATAGACTTTGTTGCTATAAATGAGCTCAGCTTCTTTTTCATACTCCATCTCCCCGACGCGTTCATCCAATAGCTGACGGAAAATAAAGTTCGCACCATCCAACACTTCTTTGCGGCTTCTGAAATTCCGTGCCAGATCAATCCGTGTAGCCGCTAATTCTTCTCGCTGAAAGTCTTTGTACTTTTTCATGAATAATGTCGGTTCCGCATGACGGAAACGATAAATACTTTGCTTTACGTCGCCGACCATGAATAATTGACCGGCATCCTCTCCTGCAGTTAACAGCTGCAAGATCGCCTCTTGAACTAAGTTTGTATCCTGGTATTCATCAATGAGTACTTCTCGAAATTGCTTTCGATATTGATTCGCGATATAAGAAGGAATGTATTCTCCAGCTTCATCTTTTCCATCCGATAAAATTTGAACACAATAATGCTCAAGATCAGAAAAGTCAACAACCGCTTGCTCTTTTTTCTCTTGTTGAAACTTTTCATGAAATTCTTTCACGACGGTGACGAGCTGTTCGATTTGTGGTTTGATTTTTTGCAAATCATTTAGCAAAGAATCTGGGTGTCTAGAAAACCATCTTTCCACCAGTTTCTCCATTCGTTTTTTAAATTTGTCACGTAGGTCTTTGACCGACTTTTTTAGATCTTCATCACATTCTGCTTTTTTCCCGGATAAACGTCCGAATGTTTTCTGCTCATGAAACAATTCGTATAACTGTTCCCATGGTTGCTGAAGTGAATGTTTCACGAGCTGAATTTGTTGTAGGTCCTTCTCCAACGTATCGACATAGTGGGCAGGACCTTCTGGGAATTGAGCCATCTCCAATGCTTGAAGGGCTTCAAATTCCATCGCGTCAACCTTTTCTTCAATGTCTTTCCGAACAATTGGCATCCACTCTAGCTCATCCATAGACATGTCATCATGTACTTCATAGCTTCCTGAAAGTCGGTCGAGCCAATCATCCGGATCAGGGTGCTGGCGTGAAAATTCATAGACTTTTAATACGAGATCCATGACAGCTTGGTCATTCCGGTCATTTGAAAAACTGTCGACAAAACGGAAGAAAGCTTCTTGCTCCTCCCCTTCTTTTCCATACCACTCTTCAAACGTTTCTTGTAATAAGTCATTTCTTAATAAATCGGACTCAACGTCGTCTAATATACGAAAACCCGGATCAATTTCGAGTTCGAAACCATATTTACGAACGACTTCCATACAAAAAGCGTGCAAGGTGGAGATATGAGCTTTTTGTAATAATGATAATTGTTTTCGTAAATGTTGAGAATCTGGAAATTCAGCAAGTGCTTTTTCTAACGCTTGTCCGACACGCGTCCGCATCTCTTGAGCGGCCGCATTCGTAAACGTCGCAACGAGCATTTCATCGATTTCATATGGGTCATTTTCTCGCGTGATTTTTTGGATAATCCGTTCGACCAATACAGCAGTTTTCCCTGAACCAGCTGCAGCAGCGACCAAAATATCTTTACCATCTTCATAGATGGCTTGTTCTTGTTCCTTTGTCCAGTTCATGCTCATTCTCCCCCTTTCGGCATCATTTTGGATAAGATGATTTCATCTTTTTCGGGTTTCAATCGACGGAAATCATTCTCTTCTAGTTTCGGGTCAAATTGACAGACGGAGTTGAACGGACAAAACGTACAAGCAATCTGGTTATTGCTTTCGTATGGGTTTAACTTAACTTCACCTTGGACGATTTCATCTCCTGCTTGTTTCATCAAGGAACGGGTGTATTGACTCATCCGGCCGAATAATTCCTTGTCCATGATGCTTGATGATTTCGTGAACGCTCCATCTTTTTTGAAACCAAACGGTGCAATTTGACTTGTTCCTGATTCCATCGATGTATCCATGGCAGATGCGATTTGTCTGTCTTCAAGCAGCAACCCTTTCATACGGTATTCCTTCAATAGTTCTTTCTCCAACTGCTCTTCTGACAGAGGATTATTAATGATTGGGTTATGCACGTGGAAGTACAGAACACCTGCTGGATCAGCTTTCTTGCCAAGCCATTTTTCCGAATGGGTTAGAACCACATCCAAATAAGTAAGCATTTGCAAAGACAGCCCATAATAGACATCTACAAGACTTAAATCTTTCTCACTAGACTTATAGTCAATAATGCGAAGATATAAGTCGTTATCAATCTCTGTTTGATCGACTCGGTCCACGCGGCCATTGAGCTCCAATTGGTATCCGCCTGCCAAATCAAGGACAAGCGGAGGTAGCTCTTGGTTACGACCAAAACCGATTTCGATACCGACCGGTTTAAATTCGGACTGTTTCGATTGATAGACGAGCATATTCGTCGCACGCAAAATAACATGTCGTAATTTATATAAGATGTATCGATAACGATTGGAACTAAATAAAATTTGGTTATTTAAAATCGGTGCCAAGTACGTGATCGCTTCATTTGCGTAATTCTCTACATCTTCATTGGTCAGTTCGAATAACGCTTTTCCATCTCGCTGTACCCATTCCGTAATTAATCGTAATGATTCGTGGAACAGTTGTCCGATATCTGGAGCTTCCAATTTAAATTGCTTTCTCTCTTTTAAACCGAGCGTGTATTGAGAGAAATAATGATAGGAACATTGGAAATAGGTCTCTAAACGGGAAACACTTGATTGAATCGTTTCGGTAAAGAGCTCTTTTGTCGTGTCTTCATTGATGGATACGGGTAAGTTTGAATGAAAGAGACTCGTTAAAATCATTCGTGTTCTTGAATCCTCTTGATCCATATACCAATGAAGGGTATCCCAATAACTATCCGCAATTGGGTAACCTCGTAAATATTTGGATAACTCTTTTGTCAATACGGCACGAGACTTCGTTGGATTCACAATAAAACGTAGAGGTTCTTCCTCATCTTCATCATCCAATACCCATTTACTTTCGGCTTCAGGGAACATATCTTTTAACCGTTTAATCAATTGGGCAGGTGTTTTCGTTTTACCTTCTTCATCGCTTAGTGGATAGCTGATCCAAAGCTGGTCAGATGGTAGCGTTAACGCAAGATACATATAAAAACGGTCATCGAGTAGTACGCGGTCCGCTCTGTCGGCTAACGTCATACCGACTTCCTCTAGCATTTCACGCTCTTCATCCGTCACTAAGCCATCCGATGCTGGCTTCTGTGGATACTGCCCTTCATTGACACCGAGAATAAAACCGGCACGGACACTACGGATTCTCGATCGTTCGACGTCCCCGACAATGACGTGGTCAATGGATGGTGGGACTTGAGAAAACTCTAACGTTCCTATTCCAGCCTCAACGAGTTGCCTGAATAGCTGATCTGAGAGCTCATCATCGCCGAGCATCTCGACGAATTCATCCAATAAACCAATCAATGCGTTCCAGGCCTGTTCCTGTTCGTGAGCTGTTTCAACCTTACCCGCTTCTTCATACGTATCACGCAAGCGCTCTAATTGCTTACCAACTTGAATATGTTCTAGCCATTCATAAATCGCGACACATTTTTCTTTTACGGTATTAGCTTGTCGATAGGCATAATCAAACGATTCAAGAGCATTTAACACTTGTTTTCGATACTTATTAATCTGTATTTGAATTTGTTGTTCTTCTGATGTCTGTTTCCGGAAAGAGATGCCGCTTAAGCGTTCATACTTCCATGTATAATCGCTTGTCCATTGATCTTTTCTACGAATACCATATTCCAGCACATAATTTTCCAAGAAATCGATTGCTTTTTCATCGAGCGGATCTTCTTCATCGGTTGCTGGAATAAATCCTGTTTTTAATAAACGAAACATCGCATCATAAGACCAGTTTCGTTCGATCAACTCAATGCCTGTTCGAACAAGCTCAATCAATGGATGATGAAGCATCGATTTCTTTTGATCGACGAAAAAAGGAATGGCGTAATCTTCGAAAATCGTTTCAATCAAGTCATTATACGTATCTTGATCACGAATCAATAAGGCAAAATCACGATAACGATACTGCTCATCACGGACTAAACGAATAATTTCTTGTGCAATCCGTTCTACTTCTGCACGTGGATGAACAGCTTCCATAAAAGTAATTGGAGTCTCACCATGGTAAGTAGGCATTGGATTTGCCTCAAGGTTTTTCTCTAAATGTTGCATCGCTTTATTATTGCGAAATCGTCGTGTTTCAGGGTCCAACTGAACCGAATGAAGTACAGGAACACTCGTATGCTCGGCAATTTGGTTCAGCTGTTCGAAAGTCGTACGTGGCTGATGAAAGAGATCCAATTCATCGATAGACCCTTCTATATCATCAAGCGTCATGGCTACTTTCACTTCTTTTGCTTGCCGCATAATTGTTTCCAAGACAAAAAGCTCTTGTGGTGTAAAGCGATGAAAGCCATCAATATAAAAACTAGCATTCTGAAAGAAGTTCGTTTCTTCCATCTTCGCAACGAATAGTTCCATTTGATCTTCCGAATCGATATAAAGATTGCTCATTCGTTCTTGCATTTGAGCATAAATAAGCTGTAAATCTTTCAATTTCGCATGAAGCGCTAATTCATTTGCCGAAAGCCGGTCTTTTTGTTCAAGCTCTATGACGATACTTTGCAAGATTTCTGGATTAATTCGATAACGCTTCATTTCGGTAATCATTTTTTCGAGACGGTCAATAAACCCCTGTTTTTCCATTGCTTTTTGGAAACTATCAAAGCTTTCTTTATATTCTTCGACGATTTTACGAAGCATCATTTGTGTGCCTGTGCTCGTGATAAAAGGTTTCGTTCCACCGCCTACTTGTTGGAATAAATACCAAGCCAATCTAGAGAAGCTCAACACTTGTGCACGGGTTGAACCTTTAATACGACGGTTCCGAATTAATTCATACTCCACTTGAAACGCCATTTGATCAGGAACGATATAGTAAATCGGATCCCCTGTAGGGTCCATTAATAATTTTTCTTCCAGTTCATCCAATATGTATTCGGTGACATTCGCACCCGATCTTCCAGTTATCCACTGAAGTGCCAATGATCTTCCCCCTTTTTAGAAAAAAGACTGAAAACGGAAGGTAGTCCATTTACCAGTCTTTCATTTTATTCGTTATCATTAGTTTCAGAATCAAATTGATTCGCCTTTGAGTTCATCCGAGCTTCGATGAATTTTCCAATTGCCCAAACAATGACAATACAAATACCAATAATAATGGCTTTTGTCGGATTTGTAGCGAAAGATGTTATACTGCTCCCTACATAGGATACAGAAAAAATCATTACAGCCTTCCCTAATATAAGCGCTAAAACAAACTGTTGAATGGATATTCTAGAGAATGCTGCCACAACATTAATTAGAGCAGATGGCGAGAATGGGAAGCATAGCAGTAGAAACAATGGTCCAAATCCACGCCGATCAAAAAACGCTGTGATTTTCCGAACCTGTTTTTGTGCTTTAATTTTTTGAATCCATTCAAATTGTTCCATCTTCCGTAGGACAATAAATAATAACGTCGCGCCAAGAACTGCACCAATCCACGAAAAGATGAATCCAAAAAACAATCCATATACAATGCTATTCGCTAATATAAAGACGATAATTGGTAAAAATGGCAAAAAAGCTTCGATAAACGGAAGAAGGATTCCAGGAACTGGCCCGAAGCTTCCGTAAAGTTCAAGAATACGTATAATCATATGGCCAATGACTGTATCAGAAATTAAAGTTGATAATTCGTCTAACGTTGAATATTCAAGCGACATACGACTTTCTCCAATCTTTTCTATCTTCTTTCATTGTATAGAAAAAGCCGTCTTTTGCCTACTATTTTTAACAACCATTTCGTATTTGTCATTGAATTGTTCGATACCTCATAGTATAATGGAACAAATGTTCGATAGTCAAGGATGGAGGCATCATCATGAGATATTTAAGTAAAGAAGAACATCATACCGCATCCAGATACTTATTTTTATCTATGGCTATTATTGTCGTCGAGAAAGATATTCAATTCGTGGAGTCCGGTCCGTTTAAGATCAAGGAGCCCTATTTAGAGCTCCTACGGAAAATGGAACATCGCGCACGAATTGAACGCCGTCAATTACGAAAAAAAATGAGGGATATGAATGTTGAGGTCGTTTTTTTACAGAAGGATGATTCGTTTTCCACATACTTATTTATGGCAAGAGGGTATGAAGAGGAAAGGCGTTATTTCAATCCAGCGGTTCGGAAAAAGGTTGAGCAAATCTTGTATGAGCTGATGCGTCAAGCTTACCTTAATCGCTCTCCTGAGGTTTCGTAATACGTTCCATCAGCAAATGCCTATACTGAGCTGTACGCAACACTTGGTTCGTCAGCGAGCGATAAGAAACATTAACAGTTAATTGCTTACCTCCTTGAAAATGGATAATTGTTCGTTTGGAATCGACTTTTTCGAGGCGTTCAATATGTTGGTGGGAAATCCACGTACACTCGGAGGAATTTGGGGAAGTGGTTGGTAAAAAGAACATGCCTAACATCGGATCAATCACAATTGGGGCTTTGCGATTAACGCCAAAAATTGCTCGGGTGCCTTCCAGTCTTCCTTTTAGACTAGAACCGTAGAATAAGCATCCACGATCGACAAATTGTTTTGGCGAATCATCCGTAAAGTATTCTTGATTTTTTTCCAAGACGAACGACCCAAACTTTTTTCCATCTTTAGGTTGAGGAACAATCGCCAATGTCGTTAAATTAAGTAAGGGTTTTTCCATGCACAATCACTCCTTTACAAGATTAACTTTATGGTAAGGATTTCTTTCATTTTTGTAAAATTTAGGTTTGTCGATGATTGGCAATGAACGCAACAAAAAATGAGCAGTTTTTACACAAATTCCGATAAATTCATGTAAAAAACTACTCATTTTAATCATAATATAACTATTTCGCTAAACACTATTTTATTGATTTTTTATCATTTATGGCGCTTCAACATTCAGACGGTAAACTTCAACATTCATTCAGTGACCTTCAACATTAATCTTTACATCTTCAACGTTTATCTTTAAAACTTCACCATTAATTTTCTATCATGATTATTTCGCCAACAACGTTCGGTCATTCGCCATTTTCGTTCCACGAATCTCTTGAAAGGCAGACAATAAATCCGGAACCGTCAATTTATCCTTCTCTTCATCTTCTGCTTCGTAAATGATTTTGCCTTCATCCATCATCCACAGCCGATTTCCGAAGTCGATTGCTTGTTCCATTTGATGCGTGACCATAATTGTCGTTAAGGAGTGCTTTTCAACAAGCTCCCGCGTCAATGATAGAATCAGCTCTTGTTTAGATGGATCGAGTGCTGCCGTATGTTCATCTAGTAATAAAATTTGTGGCTCAGTGAACGTAGCCATTAATAAAGATAAAGCTTGACGTTCCCCTCCTGATAACAGCCCAACTTTCGTGTTCAATCGGTTCTCTAGGCCGATTTCAAGCGTAGACAGGTGCTCTTTAAATTGTTCACGCTTTTTCTTCGTCATCCCTCTAAACAAGCTTCTTTTCTGTGTTCGCCCTAAAGAGATCATCATGTTTTCTTCAATGGTCATATTCGGTGCAGTACCTGCCATTGGGTTTTGAAATACGCGTCCAATCCATTTGGCTCGTTTTTCTTCTGGTAATGGGGTTAAATTTTGCTCGTTTAAATGAATATCGCCAGCGTCAGGCAACAATGTTCCAGCGAGCAGGTTCAATAAGGTTGACTTCCCCGCTCCGTTACTGCCGATAATCGTGACGAAATCCCCTTCATTCAACGTTTGGGAAAGGTCAGAAATTGCTCGCCTTTCATCAGGTGTGTTCGCATAGAAGGTTTTATGAATTTGATTTAACGTTAGCAATCTGCACCTCTCCCTTCTGCTGTTTTACTCTCCCAAGTGCTTTCTGTGATTTTTTGAATTGACGTTTCTCACTACTCTTCTGCAACATATTCGGAATAACTAAAGCGGCAACTACGATTAAAGCTGTGATCAACTTCATATCACTTGCTTCTAAAAAGTCAACCCGCAGTGCCATCGCGTAAATCGCTCGGTATACAATCGCTCCGCAAATGACAGCCAATGTCGTACGGACAATCGTTTTTTTACCGAATAATACCTCACCGATTATGACAGAAGCAAGCCCCACAACAATCATACCGACACCGAGATTTACATCTGCAAAACCGTTGTATTGTACGACCAACGCTCCACTTAATGCAACGAGCGCATTGGCTAAACCAATTCCTAAAATGATATACACGTTCGTGTTTGCCGAAAAACTTCTTACCATCGTTTGGTTATCACCCGTTGCTCTTAGCGCTAAGCCCGTTTCTGTTTGTAAAAAGATATCAAGGGATTTTTTTACAATGAGAACGACGAGAAACATCATCACAATCGCATAAAATGACCGTGGAGCATAAGCGCTTAATCCAAGCCATTCATAAGGCGCAAAGAAAGCAGCATCTAATGAGAGACTGTCGAAAATTCCTTTCAGTTGTGAAAATAATGTTGTTTCATTCAATAATGAAAGGTTTGCCTGCCCCATAATTCTTAAGTTGACAGAGTAAAGTCCAATCATCATGATGATTCCTGCTAAAAGTGGATTGATATTTCCTTTTGTGTGCAAAAGTCCTGTAATACAACCGACGAGGAACCCAGCAACAAATCCGAGTAATGTCGCAACAATCGGATCAACACCACCGATAATTGAAATGGCCGCGACACCTCCACCGGTTACAAAACTTCCATCTACCGTTAAATCAGGAAAGTCTAAAATCCGAAACGATATATAGACACCGAGAGCCATGATGGCATATATTAAACCTGTTTCTAAAGCACCGTACAATGATGTAATCATGAGCGATTCTCCTTTTTAGCGTAGCTTTCACTTAGAACTTATTCGCCTGAAATGAGTTCCGCTTTCTCTTTTAATTCATCTGTCAATTCGACACCCATCTTTTCCGCTGCATCCTCATTAATTTGTAGCTTCAAGTTTTGAGGGTACGTTGAAGGAATTTCTCCTGGATTTTTACCGTCTTTTAAAATTTCAACAGCTTTCTCGCCCGCTTCATAGCCGATATCAAAATAGTTGAAACCAAAAGCGGCAAGCCCACCACTTTCAACTGAAGAATGTTCAGATACGAAAACTGGGATGGATTCAGCATGACTAACTTGTAATACAGATTCCAGTGCGCTAACGACTGTGTTATCCGTAATGATTAAAATGGAATCGACGTCGCCAACCAATGCTTCTGTAGCTTGCTTCACTTCTGAAGATGAAGAGATCGTTTTTTCAACTGTATTCACACCGGCTGCTTTTGCCTCTTCATTGACTAATTCAATCTGTGTTTTTGAGTTTTGCTCACTGGCATTGTATACCAATCCAAGTGATTCATAGCCCATTTCTTTAACAAGTTCTACTGTTTTCTTAACCGTATCTGGATGCATATCCGCCGTTCCCGTTACATTGCCACCAGGATTTTCAAATGATTCAATCAAGTTTGCTCCAACAGGATCTGTTACAGAAGTAAATACAATAGGAATTTCTTCTGTTTCATTTAAAGCACCTTGTGCACTCGGTGTTGAGTTGGCAAAAATTAAATCGACATCATTACTGACGAATTTTTCAGCAATCAATTGATTTGTATTCGCATCACCTTGTGCCGAGGAAAAATCGAAATGAACTTCTAATCCAGCATCTTTTAATGCTTGTTTGAACCCTTCTGTTGCACTGTCTAATGCA
Source organism: Allobacillus saliphilus (assembly GCF_018138385.1). GTDB lineage: Bacteria > Bacillota > Bacilli > Bacillales > Alkalibacillaceae > Allobacillus > Allobacillus saliphilus. The sequence continues at coordinate 1,776 of NZ_JAGSIE010000049.1, read as the reverse complement.
GGGTGCTCTTCAATTTGCGAGATTCCGACAACAAAATCAGCGTCGTCCTTGTTCACTTCCTCAGCACTTGATTCATCATCGGACGCACCGCATGCACTTAATACCAACAATCCAATTAATAAAACCAACCAACCTTGCAACTTTTTCATTTCGCTCTCTCCTTTTTTAGTCATAATCAATTTTTCTTTTGTAGCCTTTCTTTTGCTTGAAACTATTCCCCTGAAATAAGTGTCGCTTTCTCTTTCAATTCATCCGTCAATTCGACACCCATCTTTATCGCAGCATCCTCATTGATTTGTAGCTTCAAGTTTTGAGGGTACGTTGCTGGAATTTCCCCTGGTTTTTTACCGTCTTTCAAAATTTCAACGGCTTTCTCGCCTGCTTCATAGCCAATGTCAAAGTAATCAAAGCCAAATGCAGCAAAACCTCCTGATTCAACTGCATCATGTTCAGAGACAAACACTGGAATGGATTCAGCATGGCCAACTTGCAATACGGAATCCAATGCACTAATGACTGTGTTATCGGTAATAATCAAAATCGAATCCACATCACCGACCATGGCTTCTGTTGCTTGCTTCACTTCTGAAGATGATGAAATTGTTTTTTCCACTGTCTTCACATCGACCGCTTTTGCTTCTTCATTGACTAATTCGATCTGTGTTTTCGAATTCTGTTCACTGGCATTGTAGATGAGCCCAAGTGATTCAAGACCCATATTTTTAACAAGCTCCAATGTTTTTTTAATATTATCTGGATGCATATCTGCCGTACCTGTTACATTTCCACCAGGATTTTCGAAGGATTCTACTAAGTTTGCACCAACAGGATCTGTTACAGAAGTAAATACAATAGGAATTTCTTCTGTTTCATTTAAAGCACCTTGTGCACTTGGTGTTGAGTTGGCGAATATTAAATCAACATCATTACTGACGAACTTTTCAGCAATCAATTGATTGGTATTCGCATCACCTTGTGCCGAGGAAAAATCGAAATGAACTTCTAATCCAGCATCTTTTAATGCTTGTTTAAACCCTTCTGTCGCACTTTCTAATGCAGGGTGCTCTTCAATTTGCGAGATTCCGACAACAAAATCAGCGTCGTCTTTGCTCACTTCCTGAGCACTTGATCCACCTTCAGATGAGCTACAGCCACTCAATACCATCAGTCCGATGAATAAAATCAATAATGCTTTTGAATTTTTCATTTTTTGTCTCACCTCTTTTTTACTTTTATGCACACATGCTTTTATGTATTAAAGTAAAAAATATTTATTGCTAACAAGTATATGCTTCATGAAATCAAAAAGCAACCACTTTTTTTGAACTTTATAAATGAATGCGTTTTCATTCGAGAAAAGTTTTACCAATTAAAAATGCTCATTATCACATTCAGTGTAATGAGCATTTTTTAGTCAGAGATAATCGATTCACTTTATCAGATGAAAACTAAATAGTAATATTTCTGACTAAATAATATTGAACTACCCGCCACTTAACAACCTTATGGTTGTTTGAAGTGGGGGATTCCTAAGAACACCAGCGTAACCGCCAGTTATTGATTAGGCTAGCCCCGTAGTACCTACGGTTAGAAGTCTTATGGCTTCGTTTTTGATATTTATACTTGCGTTAAGGTCTCGATCGTGATGTTTCCCACAATCATTACAGTTCCATTCACGTAAGGCGAGATTCTTAACTTCTTGATTGCGGTAGCCACAGCTTGAACATAGCTGACTAGACGGGAAGTTTCTTGCAACGGTTACAATCTTCTTTCCAT
>NZ_JAGSIE010000048.1 GCF_018138385.1 Allobacillus saliphilus | reverse complement strand
CTTTGGGGAGGTACTTCCTTTTTTGTGTTTTGAAACCCTTGCCCTGTAAGGGCTAAGATTTATGAAATTTATTCAAGAAAAAAGACATAAAAAAAGAATTTGTTTTTCTTATCAAAACAAATTCGTTTAGTTATTGTAGTTATACAATTGTTGACGCTCGTAGAGTTATTGTGACCGATTCCCGTTCTAATCGTATCAACAATTTTGAGATTGATGTTTCTTTAACTTCTTCTGCAAATATTCTTCTGATTTTCCTTTTGGAATACTTAAAGTTTCCCAATTCTCATCTTTAACACTCTTCAATCTTTCTAGAACTTTCAAGTACTCATTCCAAGACCCATAAATGAACCTCCTTATTTCATGCAATAGTCTGGCTTGAATCCAGTGAAATCTTATTTTTTAAAACCTGTCCCCAATCTCCCTTGCCTATGTTAAATGCCAATCAAACCATCTACCATGCCCGTCTGTATCACCAATAATCTTTGTCTCGGGTTTTCCATCTATAATGGAATCGACACGAAGTTTTCTGTCGTAAATATTATTATAAATATGAAAAACGTCCCTGTTTCTTCCTATTTCAGTAACCTGATCCATCAGTTCACTTTTAGCCGCTTCAGGCATTTGATTGGCTACGTGAGTATGAAAGATACAAACTGCTGTATGAACAGGAACATCTTTTATTATCTCAGGGAGTAATGCTACACCATTTCCTTCTATTAGATTAGGTGGATTTACCCTTAATTGTTTAACTGCATTTTCAAGGTTTTTTATTCGCTCTTTATGTTCAGGCCAAATAAGTGCCTTTAACCATAAATATTCGTCTTCATCGGTAAGATTGGTAATGTTTAAGTCTATTCCCAGTCGATCACTGACCGGTGGAATTGATGGTAATAGTTCATAAGGTATTTCACCATTACGTACCATGGATGTTAAATGAACAGTGGAATTTTGATTGCCAAAGACTTGCTCGTCTCCATAAGAATAGGAATAATAATCCCAAAGCAACTGCAATCCTGCACTTGTCCCGATTTCTATGAGTGAAAGTGGTCTTTTGATCTGGTTGTATATATAACAAAATACAGGATAAAGATAGGCACATCGTCGTACCTCATTTGTTTGAACAAGCTTGTTTTCTAAGATGGCCCTTATTTCATTTTGATTTTTCATGCAAAAATCCTTAAAGAAAGGAAAAGGATTATCCTCTCTACTCACCTGATCGATGATGCTAGGATAGAATTCCTTCAATTCATGTTCTTCACCTTGTAACAACAAATAATGAACAGCGCCAAAAAGTAAGTTAGGGATCGGTTGCCCTTCTCTTGCATACATGCTTAAATCCAACAATTCGTCATCAGCTGCGATTTGGTTCGATAAATTTTCATAGAGGTCGCTCGAGCCATGACATTCTAATGTAGCAAAATTTTTAAATCTTTCAGCTATCCTTTGAGTCATAATTTCCCCTCCATATCGATAACACCATTTCTACCTAAAACACCATCCAACATAGCTCCCATCATTCATCTCCGTTATTTTTAGAGAAGCCAATTTTGTAAAAAACCTTTCCGCTTCGTAATAAATAGATACCGAATACGAAATTAATTACGCTCATTACGAGATTCTGAACAATAAATTGTGTTTGCTCAAATGTATTTACACTGTTAACAGAAGAAATAAAAATTAAATTAGATATAATTTGAAACGCTTTTGGTAGGGAATAGATAATTAAAACTAATCCTGCCATCTTCATAAAAAGACAAAATAATGAACTAATCTTATTTTCGCCTTTCGTAGACGAATTGTTAAAGGCCATATCAATAACGGCCTTCCCATCTTTTAGTAGGTAAATCCCGATCATTAAAAGGATTACAGGGTACACGACTTGGAAAATCAGTGAAAAACGATAAGAACTTAAATTGTGATTCGTCATCATATCCGGCTGATTATAAATGGAAATAAACTGAAAAACCACCGGAGTAATATGGACTAACCCCCAAATAATCGTAAGAACTCCGACGATTTTCAATCCAGACTCAAAAAGAGCTTTTGGTTGAACCACTTAAAAACCTCCCTTTACAGCCATTTCACTTCTTATATGTATTGGTTAAAAACAAGTGTCGCTCTAACATTTATCTAGCATTTTCAATTATTTGACCTAGTTATACAAGTTCGGGCGCTACTCCGCTTACCTGGAATTGCGCCCTTTTCTTTTGATTTTAATCAATTCAAGTAGTCACTACCTCAAATAAAGTTGCAATGATACATTATCATTAGCATAGGACCAAACCGTGTTTTCAACTTTTAAATTAGCACTAAATCTTTCAATCCAAATCTGTTTTGAATTCAATAACGCTGATAGTTGAGCAGAGTTAAGTGTCACTTCTTCGGTTTGTTCATTTTTTTGGTAAACAAATACTACCTTTACTGAATCTCCTTGATTCGTGGTCACGCTCATTAAATTCACTCCATTCTCAGTCATTCAAGTATCAATATTGAATTTAACTCCATTCACTTCTACCGAAACAACGCCTAAAGGTTACCAATGTAAACCATGATGGTTATTCAATCTTAAACTGTGCTGCCAAATAGTATTCATCATAATCCCCTGGTTCTCTAACATTGGACATACTTTTAATAATTTGATAGTTACCGCTATCCAGATTTCCATACAGCGATTCCCACTCAACAGCAAACTCCTCAGTTTTAGACGGAGGTAATTCATAACCCGGTTCAGCAAATCCGTACTCATCTACAATAGTGGGTACCTCATACCAATTACCTTCGATTTCCTCTTCCAACAAAAAGTCCTCGCTATAAACCCCTTGTTCGTCAGATTTATTTTCAAAGATTACTGTCAAACCTGTTGGAGAGACGCTACTTTCTTTAACGGACATAGAAACACCTTCAAAATTATTGACCGTATCGTATTGGGTGGGCTTCTTGTCTTTCCCTCCCGTTGTATCTGCATTTCCTGTATTGCAACCAACTAAGAAAACACTTAACAGAAACGTCATTGTATAAAGAAGAATTTTTTTCATTGCGTATCCTCCATGTAAGCTTCATATGACAACTTGCCGATTAAATGAATGTAACTTATAAAAAAATCACTAAGTAATACATGACAAGAAGTATGGTTATAACAATTCCGATCACTCTATACCTTTTCTTGAACTGCAGTAAAAAACCGATCACCCATAAAATAAATAAGATCAGAAAATACAATCTGTAAGTTTGTGTATTGGCCTCTCCGATTCCTGGACCACTCATCCATAGCGATAGAAACAAAACAACCATTCCTGAAATGGCATTCCAACTATGCCTAATTATACTTTTCGATTTCTTCACCTCTCTTCAGCTCTTTTTTTTCGTATGTTTAAATTTTATAGCAGCATAAATAGTAATGTTAACCAGTTATGTAATATGGGGGATTAGGCTCGATTATTTGATTCTGCACCTTTCAAGCGTTTCCTTGCGCTATTTAAATGGGGTTCAATAGGAATATGTGACAAAGCTTTACTTAAGCCATATAACGGCATATTTCCGTAAACAGATTCATAGTTTCCTTTTTTAACTTGATAACTCTCATGATAAATACCCACTGCTTTATTATTACCTACCTTTTGATTAAATGCTTTCCATGCTGTGAGATGCTTTTTTCCCTTGGCATATGATAAGAGAGCTTCCGTGGATGACCAATATTGAATCATAACAGTAGTTCTTAACCCGAAGAAACTTTCCATGCCTAAAAAACCAAGCTCCTCTTGGTGAGTATGTAACTCTTTGATCATTGGAGGCATTGCCAGAAAAACCGGTAGCCACTTATGAATTGCAAGTCTTTTATTGATACGCATCCCGATCATGAAAACGACGATATCTTTATCGTTTTCAGTTGTATAACGCCCACTGAATATATCTTTTCCCATTGATTTACATGTTCCCTTCAAAAAAATTCAGCTGAACAATTTATCAGACAAACAGATTAACAGGTTTTATTCAGTTTAATCATAACACAAGTATAAATATTTTGAATTTATATTTTTCATTCACCTAAATTCAAAATAATATTTAATAAAAAAACAGCTGCTATACAATATGTATAACAACTGTTTTCATCATTTATGATTTAGTTATTTTCAAAGAAACGCTTTAACTCATCTGCTTTATCTGTACGTTCCCATGTGAAATCTTCATCTGTTCGTCCAAAGTGTCCGAAAGCTGCTGTTTTCTTATAAATTGGCCGCTTCAGATCGAGCATTTTCGTAATACCTGCAGGTCGCAAGTCAAATACTTTTGGAATGACTTCAGCCATTCGTTCCTCAGAGACAGCGCCTGTTCCAAATGTATCAACGTTAATAGAAACAGGTTGCGCTACACCGATCGCATAAGCCAATTGCACTTCACAAGTTTCAGCAAGACCCGCTGCAACGATGTTTTTCGCGACATAACGAGCAGCATAAGCGGCTGATCGGTCAACTTTCGTCGGATCCTTACCACTGAATGCTCCTCCGCCGTGACGTGCATAACCACCGTATGTGTCTACGATGATTTTTCTTCCTGTCAACCCGGCATCTCCTTGAGGTCCGCCGATGACAAACCGTCCTGTTGGATTAATAAAGATTTTTGTTTCATCATCCATTAAATCTTCCGGAACGATTGGTCGAATGACGAATTCCATAATATCTTTTTTGATTTGTTCCAACGTAATTTCTGGATGATGTTGGGTGGACAAGACAATCGTATCAATTCGTCCCGGTGTACCATCTTCTTTATACTCAACCGTTACTTGCGTTTTCCCGTCCGGTCGTAAATACGGAATCACTTCCGTTCGTCGAACATCAGACAACCGCTTCGACAGTTTATGAGAAAGTGAGATCGGCAGAGGCATCAATTCCTCGGTTTCATTCGTTGCAAAACCGAACATCAATCCTTGGTCACCTGCACCAATTGCTTCAATGTCTTCGTCCGTCATTTGTCCTTCTCTTTTTTCATAAGCGACATCGACGCCAGCAGCAATATCTTCGGATTGCTCGTCGATGGAAGTCAATACAGCACATGTTGCATAATCGAAACCATATTTCGCCCGTGTATAGCCGATTTCTTTTACTGTATCACGAACGATTGTTGAGATATCGACATATGAAGTCGTTGAAATCTCTCCGGATACTAAAACAAGACCTGTTGAAACCATTGTTTCACACGCTACGCGTGCATCTGGATCTTCTTTTAAAATTTCATCCAAGATGGCATCTGAGATCTGGTCACTAATTTTATCCGGATGGCCTTCTGTGACCGATTCAGATGTGAATAATCTTCGTTTCCTTTCCATATCTATTTCCTCCCAAGAATTATTACGGCACTCTCTCCTGGTCAGACGACAGCATCACTCTCCATACTCCTCGTCAAACGGCGAGTAATCGAGTGATGTCAGAGACGTAGTTTTAAAATCGATTAAAAACGTCGAACGTCTTCAATCCAACAAAAAAACCTTCCCCCTTTATCCATGACAAAAGGGAAAGGTGATTATCCGCCTTCCGCTCTTATCGTCCAAGGGACACCTTGCATCAGGTTAGCACCTGTCACAGCTTGTGATGGTTGCCGAGCTTCATCGGGCCTGTTCCCTCCGCTTTCTCTGGATAAGAGTTATTCCGTTTCTGCATCATCATATCGTTAAATGACGGAACTTGTCAATTATATTACTCCTTATTTCTGTATTATGATAGCCCAAATATTAAGTCTTCTTCTTTGTCACCCTTGTCCATATTAATGAAAAAACAATAAAAACTATAAAGCCAATTGCAAATTGAATTGATGTAATAACAAACCAATGATCTCCTAAGTTCAGCCCCTCTGTTACTTGCAACACAGCAAAAACCAGAAAAAAGATTAAGATGGATTTTGTATCCATGATGTATGTACCACCTTCCTATAATAGGCCATCCAATATCGATTCCTACACAATTTATAGACGGCTTCGCTCGGGTTTTCGACGGCTTCGCTCCGTTTTTCGACGGCTTCACTCGATTTTTCGACGGCTTCGCTCGATTTTTCGACGGCTTCGCTCGGGTTTTCGACGGCTTCGCTCGGGTTTTCGACGGGTTCTCTCCATTTTTCGATGGCTTCTCTCCGTTTTTCAGCGGCTTCATATGGTTTTTCAACGGAACGCTTTTACCCGTAAGACGTGTACGGTTTAGCGGAAGTTCTTTTATTTCTTGGCCCGTTAGAGTCGGCACCGATGCGATTCGCAATTTCTTCCTAGCAAATTTTGTTAATTATTGGCGATTATTGAAAACCCTAAAAATCAGACGATGGATACAACGATTTGATTTGTGTAATGGCACGGGCCATTGATTTGTCCGGAATGTCTGAAACATTTACCCATCTAACATCATGACCTTCATCATTTTGACCGATTTCTGTCTCATCTGTCACTAAAAGATAACGAAAATCATAATGAAAATGACTTGGCTCACCTTTTTGTTGATTCGCTGGGATGTAATGAACATTGACATCAATCGGATACAACTGTTCTTTATGTATTGGATGAATATATGTATCAATGCCTGTTTCTTCCTTCACTTCACGAATAGCCGCTTCCTCTGGTGTTTCCCCTGGATCCACATGGCCACCTGGTTGTAACCATCTTTCCAATGATTTATGAAATAGCATCAATATATGATCCGGCTTATTCGGATGAAGAACAAATCCGCTACCGGTAATATGTCCCGGTGTCACGCTTCGATCGAATAATTCTTCGCGGTCTTTAATGAAAGAAATAAACGGGATGAGGTTCTCTGCTTCTTCAGGAAATTGAAGCATGTATGTTTGGAACTGTCTTAATGTTTCCTCATTATTCCTTTTTATCCCCATGTAAATAACCAACCTTTCACCAAATAACTCGTCTAGTAATTCTCATAATCAAAGCATAACATAGTATATTTCCTGAATGAACGACAGGTTTAGAGATTGAAAGATAAAACAATCCATCACTTTCTCATAAAAGATTGGTAAAGTACCCATGAATGTTGTTATAATTTAGTCACAATTATTTTCACCATTAGTATGGATTAATATATCTAATGTGTTATACTAATAATCAGATTGAAACAGCACACTTTAACTTAAACGTAAAGGATGATGAATGAATGAGCACAAATACACTTGATTCGCTTGTCTCTCGCTTGACCGATTTAGACGCGAATCATAAAAATCTTTCAGTTGCTGAACTTGTTGAAAAAGTCTTGAGCCGTGAAGAAGGCGTCTTGTCTTCTACTGGAGCGATTCGTGCAACAACTGGAACATATACAGGCAGATCACCAAAAGATAAGTTTATCGTTAAAGATGAAGAGTCCCAAGATCATGTTGAATGGGGAAGCGTCAACCAACCAATTAGCGAAGATAAATTTGAAAATCTATTTCATAAAGTGATTGATTACTTGGAAAAGCAAGATGAATTGTTTACGTTCAATGGCTTTGCCGGTGCGGATGAAAAATACCGCCTGCCAATCCAAGTCATTACACAATTTGCTTGGCATAACCTATTTGCCAACCGTTTATTTATCCGTCCTTCAAAAGAAGAGCTAGAAAATCATAAGGCTGGATTTACAGTTGTTTCAGCACCACATTTTAAAGCGGACCCTGAAGTAGACGGTACAAATTCTGAAACATTCATCATTGTTTCATTCAAACATCGAATCGTCTTGATTGGCGGAACGGAATATGCTGGAGAAATTAAAAAGTCTATTTTCTCTGTCATGAACTATATGCTACCGACAAAAAATGAAGTGCTTCCGATGCACTGTTCAGCAAACGTCGGCGCAGAAGGCGATGTTGCTTTATTCTTTGGACTTTCCGGAACAGGAAAGACAACATTATCCGCCGATCCGAGCAGAAGTTTAATCGGTGATGATGAACACGCATGGAGTCAAAATGGTGTTTTCAATATCGAAGGTGGTTGTTATGCAAAAACAGTGAACCTATCTGCTGAAAAAGAACCACAAATTTTTAACGCCATTCGTTTCGGTTCCGTATTGGAGAACGTCATTTTGGACGAAAATCGTGAAGCAGACTATGACGACACAAGCTTAACGGAAAATACACGTGCTGCTTACTCGATTGATAATATCGATAATATCGTCCGTCCAAGTCGTGCCGGACACCCAAATACAATCATTTTCTTGACTGCTGATGCTTCTGGCGTACTGCCTCCAATCAGTAAGCTATCGAAAGAACAAGCGATGTACCATTTCTTAAGTGGTTATACGAGTAAACTAGCTGGAACGGAACGTGGTGTTACAGAGCCACAAGCGACATTCTCCGCTTGCTTCGGTTCACCATTCCTACCATTGCCAGCTGCTGAATATGCGAAAATGCTCGGTGAAAAAATCGACGAACACAACTCAGAAGTTTTCCTTGTTAACACTGGCTGGACAGGTGGCCCATACGGAGAAGGCTCTCGTATGAAACTCGGCTATACACGCGCCATGGTTCAAGCAGCTTTGGAAGGCGATCTGAAAAATGTTGAAACGGTGCAAGACGAATTTTTCGGTCTTCATATTCCAACCGAATGCCCTGGCGTTCCAACCGAAGTATTGCATCCGAAAAAAACTTGGGCTGACAAAGATCGTTACGACCAACAAGCACAAGACCTAGCGAAAAAATTCCATGAGAACTTCAAACAGTTCGACCATGTGACGAAAGATATTGCTGAAGCAGGGCCTACGTTTAGAGGCTAATTAAATATCAAAGCGGTAAGGACCGGGTAATCCCGGTCCTTTTTTATTGATCATTAAACGCCTCGGACATTATATGTGCCCATTCTGAGAAAATATGATACCTTATTCGAAGTATATACATCTTTAATCAAAAGGAATGCGACCTCACGCAAAATATATGAGCCCAAAATTGAAATTTATGCTCCCGATTTCAAAATATATGCGCCCAAACGAAACAAGCGTGAGCTATTTACCACAAAAAACACAAGCGCCATACAAAGCGCTTGTGTTCCATCTTACATCAATTTTCTTTTCTCAATTTCCTTTAAAGATAATGGCAAAATCTCATCTCGCATCATAAAGCTGAATCGTTTGTCCTTTTTCACATTATCTGGGAGTTGATGCAGCAAAACGGGTCCATCTGTTTCAAAGTAATGCACTTGTTCTGTCATTTCATCGACATGGGCGAAGTACACATTTTTAATAATGTAGTCGCTTTTTCCGTCGACGTAGTATTGACCGATGAACTCTAAATGGTTCACAACTCCACCGGTTTCTTCAAATACTTCACGAATCGCAGCTTCGGGTGCATTCTCCCCTGCCTCGACTTTCCCTCCAGGAAATTCCATACCTCGGTCACCGTGTTTCGTCAGAAGCCATTGGTCACCGTACCGGGTAATCACCCAGACATGCTGCGGATTTTCCGAGAAAGCTTGTTCACGAATGGCGAATTTAACTTCATTGTTGTAATAATCTCTAAAAGTATTCAATTGCATACGTTCCTTTACAGCAAATTAACCTTGATAGTTAACGCTCATTATACGTGGTTTCTGATCTTCATTCAAATCAATCCCGACTTCAATCGTATAGTTTCCATGAAGTTCATTCCCAGTTTCTTGTGTGACAACATAAGTTCCTGCTTCTGTTTGTTGCACATTATAATCTTCTCCCGCTTCAAACCACGGCGGTGTAGAAGTTGGGATGACTTTCAACTCGCCGTCCCTGATTTCGTAATATACATCTACGAATTCATCAACGACTTCTTCTGAAGCAAAGCCATAGAAGCTTTCTTTAAATTCGTCCATTGTTTCATATGCTTTCACGTTGTAGTACTGATCTGTATCTTGAACCAAATGATCCATGAATTGATCCGTCACACTGACGATTTGTTCATGAGTCAATGGTTGTTCTGTATGTTCTTCTTTCTCTTCTTGCGTTTCCCCCATCACAACCATCTCATTTTTTTGTTGAAGTTGTGATTGGTGGTTTTGTTGTTCATCATAGCTTACTTCCAAATTTCCTTCAGCATTCGCAGCGAAAGAGATTGGCAAAGCAAGAATGACAATCAACGAAAGTAAGATGTTTTTGAAATTCATTCGATGTCTCATTGTCTAAACCACCTTCCGTATTGTCTACTACATTTATACCTTTTTTTAGAAAATGCTAAACCTCAAAATGAAAAGAATACGGAAGATTTTAGGAATGATTTTAAAAATCATCTGAGTCCATCAGTGATTCGAAAAACGGGAATTGGCTAATATGCTCTTTCGCCTCCTCATCGCCTAGTTGATAGATCATTTTATATGCCCGAAGCAGTTCATGATCAACAGCATCGTTATCCTCGTCGTTGTGATACTCCTTGAACGGCACATGCGCTCGCCAGTACGTTCCATAGTCCGCATGATCTTTGTCTTCGAAACACTTGCGCAACGCTTTGATTTCCTCTTGATTTGCATAAACCGTAAACTGCGCATTATTACCTGCCTTCAACTCTGAAATTTCTCCCGTTTCTACATTGACATAAAATCTCCGCTTGTCCATTTGCATCATCCTCCTACCTCTAGTGTGAACAGGATGATGAAAATGTATTTATAGAATTTTTTACTTATAAAATGTATATATGCATGGACATTCATGGATATGACTACTTTTTTTAATATTTTAAAAAAGTTTTAGATGAAAGGCTTCGTTAAATTCCGTTGTTGATAATTCAACATCGGTTACTCTACGATTTTTCGACGGCTTCACTCGATTTATCGGCGGCTTCGACCGATTTATTGGCGGCTTCATCCGATTTATCGGCGGCTTCGACCGATTTATCGGCGGCTCCGCTCAATTTATCGGCGGCTTCGACCGATTTTTCGACGGCTTCGCTAAAGCTTTCCCCTTAGAGCGTGTGCGGTTTTGGTGGAAATTCTTTTATGTCTTGGCAAGCTCAGAGCCAAACAAAAAACCTGGACACTTTAAAAGTATCCAGGTTTAGCAGTTAACCCATTTCCATCGGTTCTTTTTCAACTCGAACTTTCCCGAGTTTTTCTTCCAAGTACTCATTCATAAACATTCCATTAGGATCGAGTTCTTCACGGATGGCGAGAAAGTCCGGCAGTTTCGGATAGAGAATTTGCAAATCCTCTTGATTCATATTGTGCATCTTCGCCCAGTGTGGTCTTCCTTCGTATTTTCGCATAATGGCTTCCATATCACTGAAATAGGATTCATACGGCATTCCTTTAAACATATGAAAAGCAATATACGCGGATTCTCTTTTGTAAGACGGACTAAGCCAAATATCATCGGCATTCACGACTCTACATTCAATTGGAAAATGAACTTCATGATTTTTCTCTTCGATACAGGTACGGACTTCGTCTAGTGCAGGTTTTAAGTAGTGAAGCGGGATGCAATATTCAATTTCAGTAAATTTCACAAGCCGTGGTGTCGCAAATAATTGATGGCTATTCGCAGTAATATTCGTTTCACTGATGCCTTTTGCTAGAAGCTTACTAATCATGCGACTCCGTTTGGGAAACCATTTGCACCCTGTCGACAGCACGTATAATAAATAATTCTCCATCACAAGGTCTTTGCAATGATGAAAAAATAATCGTTCGGGTTTGTTTTCTGAAATATTCATCCGCTTCACTTGAACGAGATCTGAATAAGGAAAAATATAAAATTCAAAATGACGATTGTTCTTAATATAGTTATCAAGCTTCTCAACAAAAAGAGGATAATTAACTTTCTCACATCGATATTCATAGACAGGGCATTCGACGACTTTCAGTTTTACTTTCACAATGATCCCAAATGCGCCCAAAGATACGAGAGATGCTTTAAAATAATCCGCATTCTCTTCTTCTGAAACCGTTAAAAGTTCACCTGTTGCTGTAACAATCGTTAACGCTTTAACTTGTGTCGGGATATTCCCGAATGATAGCCCTGTTCCATGAGTTCCAGTTGAAATCGCTCCTGCAATCGATTGGACATTAATGTCTCCTAAGTTTTCTTGAGCATAGCCTAATCGTTCCAGTTCTTTACCCAATTGATATAAACGAGTGCCACCAAATACCGTTACTGTGTTAGTTGCTTCATCTATCTGCTCAATCCCCGTCAATTGATCGAGCGATACGAGCCATTGCTCTGTTCCGACTAAGTTTGTAAATGAATGGCCAGCACCGATGACACGAATCTTCTTCCCTTGATTTGCAGCTTCTTTCACAATGGCAACGACCTCATCCACCGAAGACGGATAAAACGTTGACTCCGGCTTACCCTCATGTGTTTCTGCCCAGTTCCTCCACTTTTTCCCTTGCTCTCGTTTTATCAAAGAAAACACTGGCCATCCCCCCGATACGTAGAATAACGCTCAACAATTCGTTTATTCTCAACACAAACAATCTCTTGAAAGCGCTCACAAATCTCACCGGCTTTGGCAGCTCTAAAAATAATCGGATCGCCAATATTCAACGAAACATTTTCATAATAAATGGGCGTCTGTACTTCGCCTGCACCTTCAAATGGTTGCAACTTTCCCCCCGGCGGATACACAGGTTGTGGCATTTTATCTTTTCCATGTGGACCTGATGCAATGAAACCACCACTCGTACATGTATATATATTTGGCGCTGGTTTTCTAACAACTGGCAATGCATAAAACAGCGCTGGTTTATACCGAAAATCTCGGTAATAATCAAATAATAACGGCGAATAAAATCCAGACCCTGCTGCAATTTCAGTAACACTCTCATCCATTGCTGTCGAATCCATACTTCCCGTACCGCCACCATTAACAATCGAAAGTTCAATTCCTTCCTCAGCTAGCGCTTGAACAATCTTCTTTCTCCGCGTATGAATCTCATGAATCGAACGTTCTTTCAAAAAAGAAACGACTTGGTTTTTAATACGGCTAGTAGGCAACCGGTCAGTCACACCCGCAATCTGCGCTTCATAGCCCATTACGCCATGAAGTTTCAAGTCTGGATATGATTTGATTTTCCGCGCTAAACGTACTGCTTCTCGTTCTGAGTTGATTGGCGAACGTCTCACACCAAAATGGAGGCTACCAAATTTCGTACTCATATCGATGTCCATACATAAGTAAAAAAGTCCTGCTACTTTCTCATTTATCCGATGTAGATATTCTACCTGCTCTTCTGAGTCCACCATACAAGTAATTTGATAACCCTGAGCATTCAATTTTGAGATCTTCGTCAGTGCTTGTTCATTCCAACACGGATACCCAATCATGATGTCATCAAATCCCGCTTCAGCAAGATAAACAGCCTCATCAGGGCTATAGCATAGTAGTCCTTTGAACACAGGACTCGAGTCTAAAATTCGCTGTAAAACGGGGATCGACCGAATAGACTTTGTTGCGATTCGAACCGTTTTCCCATTTGATTTATTAGCGATCATTTGGCAGTTTTCATCAAATGCATTTACATTGAGGAAAAGAGCTGGAAGCGACAACCCCTTCGGCAATACGTTTGAATCCAATAACATCACCTCTCATTTAATCATAAATTAAAGTGACAGCTTATTGAAGTATTATTTTAAATATTCAGCAAATAAAAACCGGACAGACCCTGCCTTCTTACTCAACAAACATGCCTGATCATATAAATGCTTACATTCAATTGACAGCAACTATAAAGCATGAGAATTTATCTTTAATTAAACAATACTGAAGAGGAAACATCATTAAAACTATGTTAGAGGGCAAGAAATCTGCTACTTAGCAGGGCCTCCCATTGTGGGTGGCCCTGTTTTTTTTGGGAGGAACTTTATGGATAAAAGAATATATATATTAACTACCATTACCTTTATTGTAGGATTGGTCGAACTGATTATCGGAGGGATTCTTCCTTTAATTGCAAATGATTTAGACATCACTTTAGGACGTGCCGGTCTTTTGATCACTGTATTTTCATTAAGTTTTGCCATTTCGGGTCCTATACTTCTTTCATTGACTTCTAAAATAAAACGGAAAAAATTAATTATCATCGTTTTATTTCTTTTTTTACTCTCTAACGTTCTTGCCGTTGTAAGTACAAGTTTTATGCCACTCCTATTATCAAGGATTCTATCGGCAATGTTCGCGGCACTTCTTATTTCATTATGCTTGACGATTGCTTCTCAAATTACATCTACGACTCATCGATCCAGAGCGATCGGAACCGTACTGATGGGGGTGAGTGCTTCATTAGTATTTGGCGTTCCTTTTGGTCTATTTCTAGGGAATGAGTGGGGCTGGAGAGCACCTTTTGTATTCATTGTCTTCATCATTAAGATTTTAATTGTACTGATGTGGTTTTTCATGAGCGAAATTGAAGGTAAGGAGACTTTGCCGATAAAGTCTCAAATTAAGGCGCTATCACATCCAAAAATAATAATGACACAATCCGTCTCCATTCTATTCTATGTCGGACACTTAACACTTTACGCATATCTAACGCCTTTCTTGCAGACGACTTTGAATCTTACCGGCGACTCGTTAAGCATTATGTATTTAATACTTGGTGTCGCTGCCATTTTTGGTAGTTGGTTTGGTGGTTATGCATCTGACCGTTTTGGAACTAGAAAAACAATTATCGTAGTCATATCGCTTTTTGCAACAATGCTATTTATGATTTTTGTTCTACTGACTAAGCCTGTGATGTTAGTTATTGCATTGGTGTTATGGAGTTTCTTAAGCTGGGCACTTACACCGGCGATACAAAGTCAATTAGTTTCTATCGCACCTAAGACATCTGACATCCAACAAAGTATCAATAATTCGAATATACACATAGGTATTGCAATCGGTTCATTTGTTGGTGGCATAAATATCGATCTATTTGAACTACCCACCACTTAACAAACTACGGTTGTTTGAAGTGGGGGGATTCCTAAGAACACCAGCGTAACCGCCAGTTATTGATTAGGCTATCTCCGTAGTTCCTACGGTTAGAAGTCTTATGGCTTCGTTTTTGATATTTTTACTTGCGTTAAGATCTCGATCGTGTTGTTCCCCACATTCACTACAGTTCCATTCACGTAAGGCGAGATTCTTTACTTCTTGATTGCGGTAGCCACAGTTTGAGCACAGCTGGCTTGAAGGGAAGTTTCTCGCAACGGTTACAATCTTCTTTCCATACCACTTGGCTTTATATTCAAGCATTGTGCGAAACTGTGACCAACTGACCTCACTGATTGCTTTAGCTAGGTTGTGGTTTTTCAACATATTCAAGACACTCAAATCCTCAATCCCGATCATGTCGTGGTTTTTGACAAGATCAGTCGAGATTTTGTGCAAGTAATCACGTTTGGCGTTTTGGATTTTCTCATGGACACGTGCAACTTTTATCCGTTGCTTATGCCAATTCGAACTTCCTTTTTGACGTCTGGATAGAATTCGTTGTTCTTTGGCTAATTTCTTTTCT
>NZ_JAGSIE010000047.1 GCF_018138385.1 Allobacillus saliphilus | reverse complement strand
ATGAACTCAATTGGGTGTCGAGACATGCTCTCGATGACTTTTCGCTTACTTCTCAAACCAAGTTGCGCATCGAGACAGCTTCTCGATAACATTCCGCTTACGCCACAAAGCCATTTACGTATCGACGCAAGCTCTCATATTCCGCAAGCTCCTTTTCCAAGAAAAAACAAAGCCTGCAAGCTAGTTCTGCTGCTTGCAGGTAAAGTAAACGATTTATTTTTTTCTTCTTATTCACTTCATCATGTAATTTTTTCAACCCCCGCTGCTTACGTCTTCTCGCTAAGTCAGCCACAACAACAATCATCATTTTTTCTTTTTCACGTGGCAATAATTGCATTTGTCGCCACACTCTGGATATTCAAAATATAACGGTTCCTTCTGTATTGTTTCATTCAAACTTCTATCCCAAATTTAAAACATCAACCGACTCAAAGCCCGGCAAATCAACTTTCCGTATGCTGAGTTCTACCTTATTTTACAGATTCTCCCCCCAAATCAAGATTAACACTCACTATTAAATCAATATAGCTATTAAGTCCTGTTTTCCCTTCTAAGGGTAGATTCAATTGTATTTTATAAAATATTTTGACATGTTGGTTTCCGAGTGAATCAATCAATTATTTCCAGTGTGCCCAATATTATTTATAGATAAAAGCCAGATAACCGATCGAATTCAATATTCATTGTATATAAGATTTTAATTGTAAAAAAAGTCTCCTTCTCATAGTTTTATCACTATGAGAAGGAGACAAATTGTTAAATAAAAGTAAAATTATTCTGTAACTTTGTTAGCATCATCAGCTCTTTGATGCTGTTCTAACTTATTTTGTTGTTGTTTCAATTGGTTTCCTTTTTGCAGTGCTTCTCTTGCTCGCTCTTGATCTCCCATGACTTGATAGCCATGAGATAGAAAGAGATATGTGTCCGCTAAAGACTCAGAAGGCAGCCCTAGACGGAGCGCCTGTTCAAAGTATGGAACAGCTTCTGATTCCTTTCCTACTAACCTGAAGCTTTGCGCACACTCATAGTTAATGGAGGCATAAAAAGGATATATTTCAACTAATTCAACTAAAAGTCTATTAGATTTGTTTAATTCCCCATTTTCTCGTAGTGTCATTGCTTGATTTAACTGTTTTTCCATCGTATTCACCCCTTATGATGGACGACTTCTTAATATGTATTCGACTATTAACCTGAAAAAGTGGCTATCTTTTAACAATTGATAGCCACTTTACTCAGATTGATCTATTTAATTTATACGTATGAAAGTTTTTTCTCAAGCATTGTTCCTTCTTCTGCAAAACGAGTATGCCAAGAAAGGGCTTTTTCTAATACGTGAGGTGTCTGACCACCACGCATTTTTGCTTCTTCATAATATTCACGTAGTTGTTCTTTATACATTGGATGAACGCAGTTGTCGATAATCTTTTCCACCCGTTCTCTTGGTGCTAGACCACGGAGATCTGCATATCCTTGCTCGGTAACAAGAACGTCTACATCATGCTCTGTATGATCCACATGCGGAACAAATGGTACGACACTGGAGATGTCACCGTTTTTCGCAATCGACTTCGTTACGAAAATTCCAAGTCGAGCGTTTCTTGCAAAATCACCAGAACCACCGATCCCGTTCATCATCTTCGTTCCACCGACATGCGTTGAGTTCACGTTTCCGTAAATATCAAACTCTAACGCTGTGTTAATGGATATCAATCCCATTCGACGGATTAATTCCGGTTGGTTCGAGATTTCTTGTGAACGCATAACGAGACGGTCTTTATATTCATCGAAGTTCGTAAAAACTTTGTTCATTTTTTCTTCAGACAATGTAATAGAACACGCTGATGCAAAGTTAACTTTACCAGCATCCATCAAATCGAACACCGCATCTTGCAATACTTCAGAGTATACCTTCAAATCTTCAAAATCGGAATCCAATAATCCGTGTAAAACCGCATTTGCAATGGAGCCAATTCCCGATTGAAGTGGTGCTAATTGTTTCGTCAATCGACCTGCTTCCACTTCATTCTCAAGAAATCGGATGAGATGTTCAGCCATCTGTTTTGTTTCCTCATCTGGAGGAACAATTGGAGATGGGGAGTCCGGTTGGTTTGTAAATACGATTCCTTTGATTTTTGCTGGGTCAACTTTGATGCCTTTTTCACCGATTCGATCTTCCGGTTTCGTAATATTAATCGGTCCTCTTTCGCCTTGTTTTTCTAGTGAAAACAAGTCATGAACGCCTTCAAGAGAAGTTGGCTGTGCCATGTTCAACTCTATTAAAACGTTTTCAGCATACTCTACAAAAACAGCCGAGTTACCGATTGATGTTGATGGAATAATCAAGCCATCCTCAGAAATCGATACCGCTTCTACAATAGCATAATCAATTTCGTCTAACGTTCCTTGGCGCAACATTTCAGATGTGTGAGACAAGTGTTGATCGACAAAATAAAATTCACCGTCGTTTAACTTTTTACGCATCGTTGCATCCGCCTGGAATGGTAAACGTTTGTTTAGAATTCCCGCTTCAGCAAATAATTTATCCACATCAGAGCCTAGAGAAGCTCCCGTGTAAACGTTTACTTTTAATGGTTCGGTTTTCGCTCTGTCTACCAGGGCGAAAGGTATTGCTTTTGCATCGCCAGCTCGTGTGAAACCGCTTAACCCTAACGTCATACCATCCTGAATCCAGGAAGCAGCTTCCTCCGCTGATACGACATGGTTTCTTAGTTCCGGCTGGTGAATACGTTCATAACCCTTTTCCATAAAACACCCCGCCTTTCAATGTAAACCTTTTCATCTATAGTTTATCCGATTCAAGGCTGTTGAGGGGCGTTTTCAGATAGACGCTACTACTTCATGAGTGAAACAGTAGATTTACGTATGAGCCAGCAAATTAAAATCCTAGCAATTTTCTGAAATAACTAGAATGGGTCTGACTAACAGGAATCTTTGTGCCATCCTTCATTTTTAGTTCGAATGTGGAGTGCGTATTCGGATAAATCGCTTCAATATGATGAATATTGATTACAAATGAACGGTGACAACGAATAAAGCGATCACGTGGCAAGAAAAAATCGAATTCATTCAGCGAATTTCGATGTGTTCCGGAGGTATTCTTGCCAATCACGTACGTTTTCCGGTTCTTCGCTTCAATATACAAAATATCTTCAAATGGCATCGGAATCCATCCATCTGCTACTTGCACCGTAACTACTGATAGAGCATCACTTAGTGCGGGAAATACGGCAGTCACACAGCCGGCGATTCGACCGTTATGTTTATATGGTACCGCCATCCCGTAATAAGGAACGCCAAATACGTCACGGTCGATGTATTCAGAGACTTTCTGTTTTAATTTTAGAGCTTTTGCTGTAATGGTACCTTCGACGACCGGGTCACCAGGTTTGATTTTCAAATCGATCCGTTCACTTGGCCGGTAATAGAGATAATTTTTAGTATCAGAAAGAACGATTGATGTTTCCTCGGTATATAAATCACCGATGATATCAATTAACGTTTCTGCACGAATGTTTAGCATGTTCATCACCTAGTTTACGTTATTCATTGTTATTATTTCATCAAAAATATGAACGCTTTCTGACTTTAACCGATCCATTGAATGAGAACAAATGTAAGCAACGATAGGATAATGGATCCATATAAACCAGCCTTCAACGCATTGACTCCATTGCTCCTGAATGAAGACAGTTGGACATTTAATCCGATACCTACCATTGCCATCCCCATAAGCAGATAGGAGATATCAATGATTCGGTCAGCTATATTGTCTGGAATCTGAAAAATGGTATTCACCGTACTCATGATTGCAAAACCAAATATAAACCATGGCACCATGGATAAAGAAAAACGTTTCGACGATTCTTCTTTTTCAATTTTGGCAAATAAAAAACCGATAAAAATAATGACCGGAACGAGCAGTGCCACACGGATTAACTTGACTAATACAGCTAAATCGACAGCTTCATCTCCGCCGGCAGCCCCCGCCGCAACGACGTGAGCTACTTCATGTAATGTTGAGCCCGAAAACATACCATATTCAGCAGCTGTAACATTCATATATTGATATCCTATAGAATACACCAACGTAAATACGGTTCCCAATAAAGCGATTGTTCCTGTGGCAATGGCAATATCGTTATTTTTCGCTTTAATTTGAGGTGCCGTGGCAATGATTGCAGCCGCTCCACAAATGGCCGTTCCACATGCTGTTAAAATACCGAGCTTACGGTCTACCTTTAATAGTTTACTAAACGCATAAACAACTGCGAAACCTATAATTACTGCAAATACAGCCAGCAAAATAACCTGCCAGCCCGCTTCATAGATTTCATACAAATTTAATTGCACTCCTAAGAGGATGATTCCTAATCGAAGTAGCTTTTTCGTCGAAAATTGAATTCCTGGTTCAAGCTTTTTATTTTCTTTAAAAATCATTCGCCAAATCATTCCTAATAATATCGCGATAACGAGCGGCCCCATAATCGATAAAAATGGAAGCTTCGCCAACTGAATGGCTAACCAAGCTAAAACTAACGCTACGAGGAGACCTGGAAGGTAATTTTTTTGGAAAAAGTTCATAGAGACATTCAACTCCCTTTCTTCTTTCACTTTATAAAAGGAGTTGTGATTAGTAAAATAGATAATAATGATTGTTTTTATTAGAAAAACTAATAGGTAATAAAAGTTGGAGTTTTATAAAAGGAAGGAGTTTTCGCATATGAATGTTGATGCGTTTCGAACGTTTATGACCCTTGCCGAGTTAAAGAATTTCACAAAAACAGCTCAAGCTCTATATATCTCTCAGCCGAGTGTCAGTATGCATATCCGATCGTTAGAAAAAGAATTGAATACAGAGTTATTTATCCGCTCCCCAAGAAAACTTCAAATTACACCAACAGGTGAATTATTGTATGAGCGCATTAAACAGCTATTCTCTATCTATGACCAAACTGTTGAAGACATCTTGGAGATTCAACAATCTGTTCAAGGAGAACTTTCCATCGGTGCAAGTTTTACAATTGGAGAATACATCGTTCCTTTATTGATCAAAAACATGCAAACAGCTTATCCGGATGTGCAGTTTCATATTACCATCGGGAATACAGATGAGATTATCCAGCTCGTTAAACAATTGGATGTTGACCTTGGTCTGATTGAAGGACAAACGAACTCGAAAGATTTACATGTGGAGCCATTTATGGAGGACGAACTATTTATCGTTGCTTCTCCTAATCATCCGTTATCTAAAAAAGAAAATGTATTAATCGATGATTTACAAGACCAAGTGTGGATCAGTCGCGAAGAAGGTTCAGGAACACGCGAATATCTATCCCACCTCATTCGGTCTAACGGCTTACGACCAAAATCCATGTTTTCTATTTCGAGTAACCAGGCGATTAAAGAAAGCATTATTGAAGGAATGGGGCTATCTCTAATGTCAAAGCACGTTTGTAAAAGAGAATTGGAACAAAATCTGCTGACAAAGCTGCCACTCGATAAGGAACCATTCACAAGGACTTTCTCAAGTATTACTTCACCATTGCTCGTTAACAAACGTAATGTAGAAGCCTTCATGCGTGTGATGGATGGGTTGATGTAGAGTTTTCGAGGCTTCTTCAGTGTTCATTTGTGGAGCTTCAGGGTTAATTTGCGTACCTTCAGGGTTATTTCGCGGGGCTTCAGGGTTAATTTGCGTACCTTCAGGGTTATTTCGCGAAACTTCAGCGTTAATCTGCGTACCTTCAGGGTTATTTCACGAAGCTTCAGTGTTAATCTGTGTACCTTCAGGGTTACTAAAGTTTTAAAGCTTTGAATACAAAAGACACCGACATCAGTCGGTGTCTACCTATTTATGATTCGCTTTCTTCCATTTTTGTGATTTTCACTTTTCCAATCGTACGCCGATCGAGTTCTAAAATGGAGAACTTCAACCCTTCGTATTTAAACTCTTGATCCTGTTTCGGGAAATCCGTCAGTTCTTTCAAAATGAATCCTGCTAGAACGTCCTCTTCTTCTGGGATTTTCGTGTGAAATAAAGAGTTTAATCGATGCAGTGTAATCTTTCCATCGCAAATGATCTCATCTTCCGAAAGTTTTTCAATTAATGGATCATCTGTCGGGTCAAGTTCATCCTCAATTTCGAGTCCAATCATCGCTTCAATCATATCCTCCATACTTAAGATTCCTTCTGTCCCGCCATATTCATCAAGAACAATCGCCATATGTTTATTTTCTTTAATCATTCGCTTAAACACCCACTCGCTATTATGGAATTCATACACAATGAGGGGGTGCATATCTGCGAAGTCTGTAAGTTTTTTTTCTGGTTCGGCTGACCATTGAATGAGAAATTTTGAATGAAAGATCCCAATTAAGTGATCAATCGTTTTATCATAGACAGGATAACGGGTGTATGGATTAGCGATGACGATTTCTCTTACTTCTTCGTACGTTGAATGATGAGATAAGCCGATGACTTCAACACGAGGAGTCTTCAATACGTCTTTTACATTCAATCGATTGAAATCCAGTACGCCGATAATCCGGCTTGATTCTTCTCGCTGAAACGTTCCTTCCGAATCTGCTAACTCCACCATTGTTCGAAGTTCTTCTTTTGAATACGTACTATCGCTCTTCTGGCCTCTTGACAAGGCTTTCGTGAGCAATCCAGTTAACCAATTTAATATGATTGTGAATGGTTTGAAGATAAACGTGAAGAAACGAATGACCGGATAAACCAGCATGCTGATGCGGTCAGGGAAAGTAGCAGCCACTGATTTTGGAAAAACTTCAGCAAACACGATGACTGTAATAGTTAAAATGGCAGAAGCAATTCCAACATTGATGCCTTGCTGAATGGCGAATGTCGTCACTAACGTCGGCAGCAAAATGTTGGCGATATTATTTCCAATCAAAATCGTTGTTATGAATTCGCTCGGTTTTGAAACCAAGTCTAATAACTTCCCCGCCTTCGTATTTCCTTGATTGTATTGCGTCCGTAAACGCATTTTATTGGAAGCCGTTAATGCTGTTTCACTACCTGAGAAAAACAGTGAAACAAACAGTAATAATATGATGGCAATAATCATTATTCGCTCTCCTCCATCTGAATTGGTATGTATGCTTCTTACTATAACCACTCTTTGTTAATTACATTTCACTCTTATTGAAATTATAAACGCGTTGCACCAATGATGCACATGATAAAACGGTTAACTTTTGAATTTTTACAATTGTATCTTTACAAATAAATAAAGATTGATTATAATACAGTTAATTAAATGTTTCCCTAAGGAAACTTTATTTTCCTTGCGAAACTCGATCGTTTTATAAAATAAGTAAGAAGGTGAACGTCATGAATGGGAAAGTAGAGATTAACCAATTAACGGTTTCTTATTATGGAGATGAAGTAGTGAGTGATGTGTCTTGTTCATTTGATGCAGGGAACTTAATCGGAATTGTCGGTCCGAACGGTGCTGGAAAATCGACGATGATGAAAGCTGCATTAGGATTAATCCCTAAAGATCGTGGTCATGTGGAAATAGGCGGAAAACCAATTCATCGTGTACGAAAGGAATTTGCATATGTTCCCCAACGAAATAATATTGATTGGGATTTCCCAATTATCGTTAAGGATGTCGTGTTGTTAGGAACTTATCCGCACCTAGGTCTTTTCAAACGTCCGCGCAAAAAGGATCGAGAGTGGGCGATGGAATGTTTAGAAAGAGTAGGAATGGAAGAGTTTTGTGACCGACAAATCGCTGAACTTTCGGGAGGGCAACAACAGCGTGTATTTCTTGCTCGTACCTTGGCTCAAAAAGCGAATTACTTTTTCTTAGATGAGCCATTTGTAGGGATTGATGTTGGTAGTGAAGAAGTGATTATTACTATTTTAAAGGAATTACGCGATCAAGGAAAAACGATTTTCGTCGTGCACCATGATCTTTCCAAAGTGGAAAATTATTTTGATGACTTAATTTTAATTAACAAAGAATTATATGGTGCCGGACCTGTCAACAAGGTCTTCCAACCGGAAAATATGGAAAAGTGCTATAAGATGAGAATCGGTTTATCTCCAAGTTTGGGGGTCGAAGTGTAATGGAATTTTTTCAAGATTTAATGGCGTATGAATTTCTACAAAAAGCATTTATTACCTCTATCATGGTTGGAATTATATGTGGTGTCATTGGTAGTTTCATCATATTACGCGGCATGGCTTTAATGGGAGATGCCATCTCGCACGCCGTCTTACCTGGAGTTGCAATTTCCTATATGTTAGGAATCAACTTCTTTTATGGCGCGGTTGTCACGGGTGTCTTGACATCATTAGGAATCGGAGCTATCAGTCAAAACAGTCGGATTAAAAATGATTCCTCAATTGGACTCGTTTTTGCAGCCATGTTTGCACTTGGAATTATTCTGATTACATCTGCGCAAAGTGCGATTGACTTAACACAAATTCTTTTTGGCAATGTGCTGTCTGTTCGTACTTCTGATATGGTTGTCACCCTTATTGTCGGGGTTGTTGTCCTATTAGCCGTTTATCTATTTTATAAGGAACTGCTTGTTTCCAGCTTTGATGAAACAATGGCTGCAGCCTATGGATTAAAAGTACGCATGATTCATTACGGCATCATGGTATTACTAACACTTGTTACGGTTGCTTCACTTCAGACGGTAGGTGTCGTTCTTGTCATTGCAATGTTAATTACACCTGCTTCAACAGCTTATCTATTAACAAACCGTCTATCAATAATGATCTTTTTAGCAGCATTTTTTGGTGCAGCATCATCCGTAATCGGACTGTATGTCAGCTTCACGTATAATTTGCCATCTGGTCCAGTAATCGTACTCGTAGCAACAGCTATTTTTGCTTTTATGTTTCTTTTTTCACCAAAGCAAGGCGTCATCGTACGTATGGTTCAATCAAATAAAAGAAAAGTAGCTTAAGAATAAATGATTAAAGATAAAGGGAGAGTATTAAAAAATGAAAACTGTTTTAAGGGGTACAATTCTAGCAAGTTTAATTCTACTTCTAGTATTTCTCGTAGCATGTGGAGGTGACGACACTACTTCAGCTGCCGATCAAGAAGGTACAACAAATGATGCTGGAGAAACAACTGCAAATGAAGATCGATTACAAGTCGTTTCTTCGTTTACGATTATTACAGACATGGTAAGAGAAGTCGGTGGCGATAAGGTAGATGTTCATAACTTAGTACCTACTGGGACGGATCCACATGAGTATGAACCACTTCCAGAAGACACCAAGAAAGCAGCAGATGCTGACATTTTGTTCTATAATGGCATGAACCTAGAAGGTGGAGAAGACGGTTGGTTTTTTAAAATGATTGATTCTGTCGGTCAAGATCATGACAAAGTATATAGCTTAACTGAGAAAGTTGAACCGATGTATTTACGTGATGAAACAACAAATGAAACAGAGATTAACCCACATTCTTTCATTAATCCTGTTGTAGGAATTCAGATGGTAAAAGATATGCGGGATGCATTTGTAGAAGTCGACCCAGACAACAAGGATTATTATGAGAAACGAGCAAGTGACTATTTAGATCGACTTGGTGAGATTGAAAAAGAGTACGCAGATCAATTAGGAGAGCTTCCGGAAGAAAATAAAGTGTTAGTTACGAGCGAGTGTGCATTCCAATACATGCTCGATCGTTATGACATGAAAGAAGCGTGTATTTGGAAAGTTGATACCGAAGAAAATGGCTCACCAGAACAAATCACTTCCTTACTAAAATTCATTGAAGAGGAAAATGTTCCACTTCTATTTCTAGAATCGAATGTGGATCCAAGACCTATGGAAACTGTTTCAAAAGAATCAGGTATTGACATATTTGAGAAGCCAATCTACTCAGACGAGATTGGAAAGCCTGGAGATGAAGTCGATACGTATGTTAAATATTTAAAATACAATATCAACATTATCTCTGAAGGTCTTAGTCAATAATAGAAAAATCGTGGAGCGCATCGATGAGATGGCTCCACGATTTATTTTCATGTTATTGACTTTTGTCAGAGACTTTCACTAATAACTTACCAATATTGTTACCTTTAAACAAATCTAAAAATGCCTCAGGAATTTCGTCAAAACCTTCAACTATTGTTTCACGGTATGTCAGCTTGCCCTCTTGCAACCATTTACCTAATTGCATGGCACCTTCTTTAAAACGTTCTGTATAGTTTCCAACTGTAAATCCTTGCATCATTGCACTTTTCTTAATAAGTGTAGTTTGTACACGTGGTCCAAGGTCCGCTTCTTCCAAGTTATAGGTCGAAATTGCCCCACATACTGGAACACGAGCAAATGTATTCAACTGTGATAAAACAACATCGGAGATTTCTCCACCGACGTTATCAAAATACACATCGACTTTATTTGGACACGCTTTCTTCAAATCTTCTGCTAAATTTTTCGTTGTTTTATAGTTGATTCCTTCGTCAAAACCTAACTCATCTTTTAAAAATTGAATTTTTTCATCAGACCCTGCAATGCCAACAACATGTGCACCTTTGATTTTTGCAATTTGACCAACGACCGAACCGACTGAACCGGCAGCTCCAGATATGACTACTGTTTCGTCTTGTTTTGGTTGGCCAATATCTAACAAGCCAAAGTAAGCCGTCAATCCCGTCATGCCGAGAATCCCTAAATGCGTTGAAATTGGTGCTATTGACGGATCAATTTTTCGAATTTCATTAGCCTGAGCAACATAGTATTCCTGCCAGCCAAAGCTTCCGATTACAACGTCACCAACTGCGTAATGCGCTGACTTGGAATCGATCACTTCACCGATTGAACCGCCTTCGATGACTTCATTTAATTGAAAAGGTTCAATATATGATTCAGCATCTACCATTCTTCCACGCATATAAGGATCAACGGAAACATAAAGTGTGCGGAGTAAAACTTCATCTTGCTGAATTTCATTGATTTCTTCTGTCTTGAATTGGAATGTCTGTTCATCAGGCATTCCACTCGGACGTTCTGCTAGTGTAATTTGTCTATTTTTTATTGTCATGGAATTCCCCTTTTCATTTATTTAAGCTAATTCTTTTTTATACAATAAAGTGTTTTTAAAACAATCGCTCTTAATCTAGCCTATCATAGCTTCCAATTCTTATGTCAATTCAGAGCACTTAAAAAAGCATGCCGCAATTAACTGTGCGGCATGCTTTTCTCTCTTATAAATAACCCATTTGCTTCGCTTCCTTGGTCAATTGCTCTCTAAATTTTGGATGGGCAATTTCAATTAAGGCTTTTGTCCGTTCGCGAATTGTTTTACCGCGAAGTCTAGCAATCCCATATTCTGTAACTATATAGTCCACGTCATTTTTATGGGTTGTCACTGGAGCACCTTGCTGAAGCGTAGGTACAATCTTAGTGATTTCATCATTTTTCGCAGTGGAATGTAGGCAAATCACACCTCTTCCGTTCTCCGAAAGATGGGAAGCGAGTTGGAAATCTGACTGTCCACCTGTTGATGAAAAATACGTATTACCTACTTTTTCTGCATTTACTTGTCCTAGGAAATCAACTTCAACACCTGCATTCACAGTCACTAAGTCGTCGATCTCTTGTAACTTACATACATTATTCGTTTGGTTAACTGGCAGCATATAAATATCATCGTTTTCATGCATGAAATCATATAGTTTTTTCGAACCGTAAGCGAATGTTGCGGTCATCTTCCCTTTTTTAAATGGGTTATTTTCATTCGTCACTGCTCCACTCTTAAATAATTCGATAATTTTTTCTGGGATCATTTCCGTGTGGATCGTTAAATTACGGTAATCTTTCAGGTTGTCCATAATCGCGTTTGGAATTGAACCAAATCCAACCTGCAATGTGTCTCCATTCTTAATTAAACTAGCGACATAGTTACCTATCTTCATATCCTTCTCTGACTGACCGGGTGTACTAGGCAATTCAGGTAATGGTTGGTGATGCTCAACGATTGCTGTCACTTCGGAAATATGGATTTGATTTTCACCATATGTCCGTGGCATATGCTCATTCACTTCCACTAAAATCGTCTCTGCTTCTTTCACCATCGAAATGGTATGATCTGCGTTTGTGCCCATTGAAAAATAACCATTCTCATCCATCGGAGAAACAACGGTCATCACGACAGGTTTACGGGCGATTTGTTTCAATAACTTCGGTAAATCTGAAAAGTGATTCGGCAATAGATCTATTTTTCCTTCATTGAATGCTTTACGTTCAGAACTACCTAAAAACAAGCTCGTTATTCTTAATTTATCTGGGTCTACATCAATTAATTCTCGTGTAGTCAACATCGTAAATAGACGGTTGTCATTTAAGCCCTCATGATTTTCTAATTGTTTGATCAGTGCATCCGGTTCTGCACATCCTAGTGGAGAAATGATATCTGTTCCAGGTTGAATATGTTGAACAGCTTCTGCGACTGTTAGTAACTTTTCGTTGTACTGAGATTGGTGACTCATTAAGAAATTCCTCCCTGATGTAAAAGCTACTATATATGATATCTTCTTTTTTAAATTTTTCCAATAAAAAAAGACGGTTAAGAAGTTAACCACATAATTCAAGCATTTACTCACTCAGAGGGATCATAGTAAATTCTCCGTTTCCCGATCATTTTCATTTTGCCTTCTCTTTTGGCGCGGTCCACGCTTGCTTTAGCAACAGCCGTTAGTGCTTTTCGTTCATCTTCTGATCGCCGTTTAATTTTTTTAACTTTTGGCTGTCGTGATTTTCGTGCATGAATCCGTTCATTTACTTTTTCCGATTTTCATCAATGTTTTGATCGATTTGCGACTTCTTAACATACGGCATGATAATTCACACCTACACAATAGTCTATGGTGAGTGGATATCTATTGACTATTACTTCATTTAATTTTTAACAAAACGTATAATTATTAACCCACTCATTTGAAATTTTATTTTTAGACACTGAAGAACCACAAACCACCAACAACCCAAAAAACCAAAACATAGAGAATAAAAAGTGCCTTATAAAGCTTATTCACTTTCGGCGTCACTTTTTCTTCATCGAAATAACCATGTAATTCAGCGGGGAAATAAATCAATAGAACCCACGGAAAAGTAATTCCTATGAAAAAAAATGGATTTCCGAATTCGGCAACCATCACCTCACTACCAAATAGGAGAAGTGGGATGAATAAGAAAGTAGATATAACTAAAATCATTCGAACAGATTCCATTGATTAATAATAGATAATTTCAATATCTTTTTTTGTTTCTCGGATAATCGTTCGAATGCCAAACTTAAGTGTTCGTTTTCAATTAATTCTGCAACGCTATGTGATCCCTCAATCACTTTATTAAAAGTCGACATATCATTACTTTGAATAAAGTCTATAAATGTTCCAGACTCTTCTTCAGTGGAAATTGGCTGATCTAATTTTAAAAGATTTTTCCGATAGTGTTTTTTTCGGGATTTATCAAACTCAATTGAGTAATTGTGAGCCAACACGTCGATATATTTAAATATTCTGTATCTTAGATAGAACTCTTTAAATAATTCATTTAACTCTTCATCCGCTTCACTATCCCTCTCTTCAATAATGCTCTTTAATAATTCCTTATGATATTCGTCTTTAAAGAAACTCATAATGATAGGTTGAGAAAATAATTTTTTATTTGCTTCTAAAAATTGATTAAAATCATCCATGAAAAATCCTCCTTTCTAATTAAAGAGAACAATTCCATCAATAATAAACCAAATTACGAACAAATGTTCTGTTCTTCTATTATGACATATTTTATTAAAAAATTAAGAAGGAAATTTACTTTTTTGGCAATTAATCTCCTTAGACTTTTAGGAGGTGAATCTTCATGGAATTAGATAATGTAATCGATTTGATTGGGAACATTGGTTTCCCAATTGTAATAACATTTTATCTGTTGTTCAGGTTTGAAAGGAAAATTGATGAGTTAACAGAGACAATAGCGAAATTAATTAAAAAGCTGTAAATAGATCCCGAGTAATAGATTACTTTGATTTGAAAATACAATTTTTTAAAAACTCGGTTTACAAATTTCCTCTTATGTACTCTTTACTAATTAGATGCATGCATCAAAAACAAAAGGAGTTGATCTAATTTAAAATAAAGATGGTGTAAAAGCTATTTAGGAGTTGATTAGCACACTTTGAAACGTTTCTTTCTAAATTTGCCAGAGATAACCAAACTCTTTAAGAAGGGATGATTGAAATTGAAAATAAAATATTTAATGATGTGCTATTCTAAATCTATGGAATTGGCTAGCCTTTTTAATCAATGCTTAGAAAGCCAAGATCTAGAAGAAAAAGAAAAAAAGCTTTTATGTGAGTTGATGATAGAATTTACTATTTCCTCAAGCAAAATAAGAAACTTTTTGAAAAGTCAATAGATTAGTTTTTTAAACGGGCTATAAATTTGTTTTTCTTTATTTAAATACGCGGTTAAGGAGTGAAATAATAACTATGAAGGAAGATAAGTGGGGATTGGCCAAAATAAGCGTTAACAAAAGTACTAAAAGAAATCTTGATTGGTTGACAATTAATCAAAAAGAACAAATACAAAAAATGTTAAACTACTCAGGGCTAAAAGAAATTAATAGTAAAAACTTTTTAGAACAAGATTCTGTAGAGTTAACATTTGATTATGGAGAAGACCAAAGATTAAATGTTACTACACAAACCTTGAAGATTACTAATAATGTAAAAGTTGAAATTGTAAATGGTGATAATATTCCTTTTTATGCTCGTCTATATCATCTAATTAGAGATAAGGATAAAAATTTCCTTGAAATTATTGCTATTGAAAATGAAGTAATCTTGATACACAAAAAAGAAGAAACAGATATTCAATCATTAAATTTTAAGCCTCTGTATAAAAGTTCGAGTAGTGAAACTGTTAAAGATGGCAACATATCTTTACAGGCTTGGTATGATATCGTTCCTTGTATTGGGAGTGGTTGCTGTGCTTTTCCAGAGCCTCTTTGGCCGGGTGGCCCTTATGTTACGATTCCGTACAATTGGTGTGGTAATAATTGTGGTAGTGGCTCGCCAGTTAATTCAGTAGATGAATGTTGTAGAACACACGATTACTGTTATGGTGCTTTTCCATCGTATCCAGATCGTTGTAATTGTGACCAAAACTTACTAAATTGTTTAGATGGTATATCAGGGTATGGTGGTGCTCCAACATTAATTCGTACCGCTTTTAGGGGGAAAATGTCAATTGAGGGATGTTAAGAAAAAATATTTTTTTAAAGGTAGTGATAACATGTCAAAGAATTCAAAAAATAAAAACTTAATCACCAAGTCCAAAAAGGGCATGAAACCCAACAATGAATTAAATTATATTCCTCGATGTGATAAGCATTGGGACTGCTGTTATTTTGAGGGATGTCCTGCTACTTTAGGATTTATTTCGAGTACAGGCGAAGAGATATTAATCAAATGTGGTTGTTAATAGTATAATCTCAATTATGAATTTGAAATCGTATATCTGAAAACAGACAATTTTTTAGAGCCAGCTATTAGATGGTCTCGATAATATCGAGATCATCTCTTTTTAAGAAAATTTATTTTGTTATTTCAAAATTTAAGATAAAATAGATGATAAGAACCAAATTCGGAGGCGAGTTAATATGCCACAGAAAATATTTACGTTTATCTCTGTGTTTGCTTTAATTATCTTAATCCTTTTGATGATTGGTGATTTTAGTTGGTTTGCACCCTTCACCAGTTTTCTATGGGATCTTTTCCCTTATTCTTTTATCATGTTAGGAATAATCGGTACCATCAGTGCTTTTTTTAGTATTAAAGGAATTATAAGATCTATTCTTATTTTAATGAATCAATTTCATAATTGCTCTTTTTAAAAATACAAAGACTTCTCCAATGTTTTGAATTGCATTTTTAAAAACA
>NZ_JAGSIE010000046.1 GCF_018138385.1 Allobacillus saliphilus | reverse complement strand
TTGAACCGCCGTATACGGAACCGTACGTACGGTGGTGTGAGAGGTCGGAGGTTAACTACCTCCTCCTACTCGATTATCAAATCATCAATAATTTTATAAATTAACCGATATAAATAGAGTTGCCACTAATCGAGGGCATAAAAATAAAAATACATAAAAATAGCGAGGTAACCTTATGACGACAACTCAAGAAAACAGCAGTAAACATATAACAACACTGCTAAATGGAACGATTCAATCGATTCAACAAACCACCCCGATTCCCGTGCACAAATGGGTAGACCTAGCGCTGACACAAAGGAGCTACATACACAGTTTGGCGTGTTAATCGGTATTACCGGTCACGTAAAGGGCCAATTATTATTTTCCGGTGACCAAAATGCTTTCGGTGTAATTGGCACCTCCATGTTTGGCATGGAACTTAGCGGGGATATGTTGAACTCATTTTGCGGCGAGTTCGGCAATATGGTCGCCGGTGGACTGGCTACCATCGTCAGTGAACAAAGTGTCACGATTGATATCACTTCACCGACATTAGTTGAAGGAGATATGCGAATGACCGGTTTCAAACGGTCGATCGCTATTCCATTCACAATTGAAGCGGGCAATGAGCTAACCATCTATTTACTGCTCGACCAATAACGATAGAAAGAAAGGAAATACAACATGAAGAAGGAAAAACAAACTAAACAAAAACGAAGCATGCGTTTCAAAGACTGGAGTATTCGGACAAAACTACTATCGACTTTTTTAATCATCTTAATCATTCCATCATTAGTGATTGGTATTGTTAGCTACAACGCTGCTAAAGAAGAACTTTCTGACCAAGTGATGAAGACAGCATCGACAAACGTTCAAGTAGTTGATAATGAAATCAACCAACTAATTACCCAGAAATCAGACGCACTGAACTATTTAGCGACTGTCATTCATCGATTTACATACAATAAACCAGATGAGTTAGAGGACATGCTGTCACAATATTTTTTGACAAATGAAGATACAGCATTTGTATATGTGGGAACGGATTCAGGAGATATGTATTCACAACCAGCTATGAACGACGCGAGCTACGACCCAACCGAGCGCGATTGGTACATACAAGCAATGGAATCACCAGGAGAGGTGGTCATTACACCACCGTACCAAGATGCAGATACGGAAAATATGGTTATAACCGTTGCCCAGGCGACGAATGATCAATCTGGAGTTGTTGGGATTGACGTTAAATTGGAAGAGCTTGAAACCTTAGCGAGTACCATGAAAATTGGAGAAGAAGGTTACGTCATTTTAATCGATCAAAACAACCAGTATCTATCTCATCCAACGGAAGAAACGGGAACCCCAGTTACTGAGGCTTGGAAAGATACAGTTGCATCTGCAGAAAACGGACAAGAAAGTTATATGCATGACGGTGAATCGAAGGAAATGATTTTTGACACGAGTGAAAAAACAGGATGGAAAACTGTCGGCACGATGTATACATCGGAATTTGATGAAGCGGCAAGCGGTATTTGGAAAACGACTCTTGTCGTCATGGGGGTTGCAATCGCCATCAGTATAGCCGTCATATTATTCGTTACAAGACAAATGACCGTGCCATTAAAAAATCTGACCGAAAAAGTCCGTGCAATGAGTAAAGGCGATTTAACAGTTGATATTAAGGCTCAATCCAAAGATGAAATTGGACAACTATCAGCAGGCGTCAATGAGATGCAACAAAACTTGAAAACCTTGATTGGACAAGTACAGCAGGCATCCGGAAACTTAGCCGCGCAAAGTGAAGAGATGACCCAATCCGCTGGAGAGGTGAAAGAAGGATCCGAACAAATCGCAGCAACAATGGAAGAACTCGCATCAGGTGGCGAAACACAAGCAAGCAGTGCGGGGGACCTATCGACAACAATGGAGTCATTTACAGAACGGATGACAGCTGCCAACGCAAACAGTGATAACGCATATGAATCATCCAAGCAAGTATTAGAAATGACGAATACTGGCGCAGACTTGATGAAACAATCCGTCTCCCAAATGGAGTACATCGACAAAGTCGTTCAATCAGCAGTTGAAAAAATGGGCGGGCTGAATGACCAAACCGAGCAAATCTCTGAACTCGTATCCGTCATTCGAGACATTGCCGATCAAACCAACTTACTAGCATTGAACGCAGCAATTGAAGCGGCACGTGCCGGTGAACACGGAAAAGGCTTTGCCGTCGTCGCAGATGAAGTACGCAAACTAGCTGAACAAGTCGGCTCATCTGTCACAAGCATTACCGGTATTGTTAATAACGTTCAAACTGAATCTACAGATGTCGCTGAATCGCTCAGAAGCGGCTATGCCGAAGTTGAAAAAGGCCGTGAACAAATTGAACAAACCGGTGAAACATTCCAAAAAATTGAAACATCCATTCAAGAAATGACAAGACATATTCGAAGCGTATCCGATAACATCACAACAATGACTTCGAACACCGACGAAATGAACGCATCTATTCAAGAAATAGCCGCTGTCTCCGAAGAATCCGCAGCAGGCATTGAAGAAACAGCAGCTTCAGCCCAGCAATCTTCAAGCTCAATGGAAGAAGTCACCCGAGCATCCGAAGAACTAGCGAAACTCGCTGAAGAATTGACGGAGCAAGTGAAGCGGTTTAAGGTGTAAATAGCTAAAAAAGTTGCCCAATGACAATCATTTGGGCAACTTTTTTATTAACTAACACCAGTTTTCAGAGAATTACCTTTCATTCTTTTGGCTACATAATGATAATAATCTGCTTTCACCATAGCAACTTCCCCTTCACCAAAAGTTCTGCCTGGATTCGTCTCTACTTCAAAAAGATAGATGGTTCCATCAGGTTCAATCGCTACGTCTAAACCTAAAGCGATTAAATCTTGATCGAAAATTTCTTCTAATTTTGGTGGTAATTCTTTTCCTAGGCTTTTGATTCGGTCCTCTAAGCGTTCAGATTGTTGAGGGAAATTAGCCCGTAAAAATGGCTTTAACTTATTAACGCTGCCACCTTGAGCAACGTTTGAAACGACTTTCTGACTAGTACCAATTCGAACAAGATAAGTAGCAACTGACCAATTACCTTTACCATTCTTTTCAAGTCGTATGCGGACATCAAAAGGGTCACCCGCTAAAGTTCTGGAATGAATATATTTTTGAATTAAAAATTTATTTTGCTTTATATTCTGGCTATAAAATTTCTTTAATTTCCTTTTTGAAAGCGTATATTCTTCATTTCCACTTGAAATAATATATTTCCCTTTACTACACGATATTTGATAAATTTTCTTACCCTGTATACCATCCACTGGTTTTAATATAATTTTTTTATGCTTTTTTAAAAACTTATAAAATGGGCGAAATTCGCTGCTTACGATATAAGGTATAATTAAGTCTTTATATGTTCCATCAGCAATAATCTGCTTATTAATTTCATGTTTAGAACCGACGCGTCGATCCATAGATAAATTGCTGTGTGTTTTCAAAAATTGAACTGCTCTCTTGTTTTTGAATATCGGAGGGTTAATATCGATAAAAGCTGGTACATTTACTTCTTTTGTTTTCCAACGATTATCAATCAATATCTTACCCGAAATTGTCTTTTCTTTAAAATTAATATCGGCTGGACGAAAGTATACCAACTCATTTCCGTAATAAGCACTCATCTTTGCGATCATTTTAACCATTTTATTAGGTTTCTTAGCATTTCTGATATATCCGATCTGCATGTTATTCACCTCATGGATTTGGTAGCTTTATATTTTAATACCCTATTGAAGGTTATAAAAACCACAAAATAAAAATTAGGTAGACTCCTCATTTAGAGCCTACCTAATTAAAATAATTTATTTTCTCCGACTATCACGTTCACTTCGCAATTTATTTAACCGATTCTCTAAAGATGTCTTTCTGTCAGCATTCGTATCGATAAGCTTGATATCACTCACTTCACCATTCTCAATCGTCACTTCAACCTGACTACCGGTTTGAATCGAATCGGGTAAATGGTTCGCTGGCAAAAGAAAGTCCTTTTTATCTTCTTCAACTAAAATAACTGCGTGTCCATCTTCAATCCGATCAAGTACACCTTCATATTTACTCATTGTGTCCCCTCCCTAGCTATACAATTATTCTTTCACACAAGCTAACCCTTCTTCTTTAATATCGGCCAACCGACCGTCACCGATGCCATAAATCCGTTTCAGGCCATTCAATGAATGGTGTGGTCGTAGCTCGACTAATTCCGCAGCTCGTGCTTCATCGATGTGAATAATGTCATATAAATCTTTTAAACTAGCTGAATTAATATCGATGCATGACTCATGCGATTTTGCCGACTCATGATCATCATTATTTTTCAGAAAATCAGGCTTCTCTTTCTTAATGGTTGCCTCTCTTTCCGGTTGGACAGAAAAACGCTCGCCATTCGACTCAACCACAATCGTGCCGTGTGCCTCGGTTCCATACAAATCAATACCCATTTTATTCATCAATTCAACCGTCTCATAATGCGGATGACCGTAATCATTGTCTAGCCCAGCGGAATAAATGGCAACTTCTGGATCGACCGCCTGTACGAAAGCGGGCGTGTTGGAAGTGCTCGAACCATGATGCCCCAGCTGGAAGATATCAGCATCTAAATCGAATCCATTAGCTAACATTTCCTCTTCAGCACCTGCCTCAGCATCACCCGTAAACAAAAATCGCACATCACCATAAGTCACTCGAGTTGAAATCGAGTCATCATTAAAATCGCCGGACAGCTCAGTCGGGTGGTATACTTCCACCAAGAACGGACCGATTTCGAATTCTTCACCAGAACGCGGCTCAACATAAGACGCCTCAGACTGTTCAATCGCTGTCAACACATCTTCGAAAGCGCTGGTTGTATGTACATTACCCGTCATCCACACTTCATCAACCGGAAATTTTTGGATGACTTCATCTAGTTGACCGATATGATCGGCGTGGATATGCGTCCCAATGACAACATCCAAAGATTCAACAGACTGAGACTTCAAATAAGGAACCACTTCATCACCTGTCCAGTCACCAGCATCGATTAATAGATTGAATGTTTCCTCGCCTTCTACCGCCTGAAGTAATGTCGCATCCCCTTGGCCTACATCGATATAATGGACAGTTAGTTTACCTTCAGGATTTGCAGTTGAGTTGTTTGCATCCTCGTCAGCTTGGTTATTTTCATCTGTAACCTCAATTTCAAGCCCTTCGTTCGATTTTTCTTCTACATCTTTTTCATTTGTAGCCGTTTCACTGCAACTTACTAGAATGAGAAACGTCAATAATAATAGAGTGATTTTTTTCATGATGTACCTTTGCCCCCATACAAATTGCTTCAAACATTCATTGAACCAATAAATAATCAAAAGCACAATGCAACAAAATAACTAAACTGGTGACAAAAAACACTAATCCAGGTAAAATGAAGGGAGGCAAGGAAGTGAAACGATGGACAGTAAAAAGAAGCTGCAACTAGGTTGCTTCATCTACATAATATTTGGAATCGTCATTACTTATCTATATTTCACACAGACAGACGCAGACCTATTCAGAAAATATTTTGATTGGAGCGACCTGTTTAATTTCTAATAGAATTGAAGAACTCATAGAGAGGGAAGAGTAAATGGAAACGAGAAAAGACAAACGGAAACAAAAAGGGAATAAAAAAGGACTAAAAATTGTATTGATCGTACTAGGCTTATTAATATTGGCAGGTGTGATCTATGCCGCTTACCTGTATAAACAAGTAGACGATGCTGTCTCTGAAATGTACCAACCACTCGATTCAGACCAAGAAAAGAAAGAAGAAATTGAACAACGGTTTAAAGATAAAGATACAATTAATGCACTGCTATTAGGTGTCGATGAACGAGAAGGCGATAAAGGTCGATCGGATACAATGATCTTCCTCTCATTAAATCCAGATACGAATAAAATATTGATGCTCAGTATTCCGCGTGATACGTACGTCAACATTCCAGGAAGAGGCATGGACAAGATTAACCACGCTTATGCATTTGGTAATTCTGAGCTTTCCGTGCAAACGGTAGAAGACTTTTTGGATACGACCGTACACTTTTATGGAAAAGTGAACATGGAAGGGTTGAAAGATGGCGTTGATGCGCTTGGTGGCGTAACCGTTCAGAACAACCGCCAATTTAATCAAAGCGGTAAGACTTTTGAAACGGGAGAGTTGCACTTAAACGGCGAGGAAGCACTAGCATACTCCCGGATGAGAAAGCAAGATCCTAAAGGTGACATGGGTAGAAATGATCGCCAACAACAAATCATCGATGCAATGATTGATAAGGGTATGAGCTTTGGTTCGTTTACGAAAGTGCAAGATATTTTAGATGCATTAGGAACGAACGTAGAAACGAATTTACAAATGGGAGAAATGCGCAAGCTATTTATGGATTATCGCGGTACACGTTCAGAAACCATCCGTGAAGAAGTGAATGGAAGCGGCTCGAGAATGAACGGTATCTGGTACTATGTCGTGTCCGATGAAGAGAAGGCGAGACTGCAACAATTGGTTGATGAGCATGAAAATCAAAAGTAATAATGATTGAAATGAGGGCTAATCATGCAAAAAATTAAAAAAGCAATTATTCCTGCAGCGGGTTTGGGTACAC
Organism: Allobacillus saliphilus; assembly: GCF_018138385.1. Taxonomy (GTDB): domain Bacteria; phylum Bacillota; class Bacilli; order Bacillales; family Alkalibacillaceae; genus Allobacillus; species Allobacillus saliphilus. Next base: position 12,160 of record NZ_JAGSIE010000046.1, on the reverse strand, counting down.
GTTTTTTGCCGGTTACAAAAGCATTGCCGAAAGAAATGTTACCGATTATTGATAAACCTACGATTCAATATATTGTCGAGGAAGCAATTGCATCTGGCATAGAAGATATCATTATTGTCACAGGTAAAGGGAAACGTGCGATTGAAGACCATTTCGATCATGCGTTAGAGTTGGAACAAACTTTAGAGAAAAAAGGGAAATTCGATTTATTAGAAAAGGTTAAAAAATCTTCGAATGTCGATATTCATTATATTCGTCAAAAAGAACCAAAAGGGCTTGGTCATGCCGTATGGAGCGCACGGAAGTTCATCGGCAACGAACCCTTCGCAGTATTGTTAGGTGATGATATTGTTCAAGCTGAAACACCAGGTTTAAAGCAACTCATTGACCAATACAACGAAAAACAACGATCCGTAATCGGCGTACAAACTGTTCCAGATGGAGAAACAGACCGGTATGGCATTATTGATCCATCCGAAAAGGACGGAAGACTTTATAAAGTAAAGAACTTTATTGAGAAGCCAGCATTTGGTGAAGAGCCTTCAAACCTAGCAATCATGGGTCGATATGTTTTGACTCCAGCAATTATGGATTTATTAGAAAATCAAGAGTTGGGCGCCGGGAATGAAATTCAATTAACGGATGCCATTCAGCGACTCAATGAAACTGAATCGGTTTTCGCCTATGATTTTCAAGGTAAACGATACGATGTAGGTGAAATTACAGGCTATATTCGAACGATGATCGAAATGTCCTTAGAAAGAGAAGATATTCGAAAAGATTTATTGCCGTTTCTGAAAGAATTGGTCAATAAATCATAATTATAAAATCCTCCACTATTATCGGAGGATTTTTGTCGTTTATGTCATGACTATTGCTAAAATTCACGCATTACCTATTAAATTTTATTCATACCTACAATATGGTATAATCTCTTGAGTATAACATTGCAAATTAGAAGGAAGGCATGGCATGAAAAAGCCAATAACCGTCGTTTTTTTTATTTATTTTTTAGGTTCGGGTGGGGCAGGAAGAACTTTCTTGAACATCCTGAATAACATTGATCAGGACAAGTTTCGCCCTGTATTGGTTACTTGCAATTACGAAGGTAGCTACGAGCCGTTTCTAAATAAAAATATTAAATTTATAAAACTTGATACAAAACGATTACGAAAATCTATTTTACCGTTAGCGAAAATTATTCGAAAAGAACGAGCGGACATCGTGTTCAGTACGATCCCCAATTACAACGTAATCGCGATATTAGCTCGATTACTATCGTACACACGGGCGAAAAACGTCATTCGAGAAGCGGCTTTTCTAGGTGGCGACCGAAAGACGGATACAAAATTAAAAGTATATGGCTTATTCTATCGGTTCTCAACTAAAGTGATTGCGCTATCTAATGGAGTTAAAAATAATTTGATTCGTCGCTATGGTGTAAACGAAAAGAAACTGCAAGTCATTTATAATCCAGTCGACATCATTTCAATTAGTGAGAAAATGAAAGAAAACATAGAACTTCCTTATTTTACGAATGGTAAAAAAACAATCGTCACTGCTGGTAGGCTAGTAGAAGATAAAGATCAACAAACATTGATAAAAAGCTTTGCATTATTGGCCACAAAAATAGACGCTCAATTATTGATTCTCGGTGAAGGACCACTAGAAGAAAAATTGAAAGAACAAGCGATGCAATTAGGTATTCAAGACCGTGTACATTTAGTCGGTTTTCAAGAGAATCCCTATGCGTTTTTCCACCAAGCAGATCTCTTCGTCCTTACGTCGAAACGGGAAGGCTTTGGACACGTACTCGCTGAAGCATTGGCTACAGGTGTTCCGATTGTATCAACGAGATGCGAACCAGGTGCGACAGAAGTGTTGGAAAATGGCAAATACGCAAAACTTGTTCCAATAGGAGATACAGAAGAACTGACTAAAGCAATGAAAGATATTTTGTTATTACAAGAAAATGAAAAGAATGCAATCATCGAAAAAGGATACGAACGATTAAGCGACTTCGATGTCCATAAAATCGTTAAACAATACGAAGAAGTATTTAAAGAAGCAGTCAAATGAGTAGGAGCTGAGGACATGCGGTCAAACAAGAAAATCGTTCATATGACAACCGTGCATCATCCGTTTGACCCAAGAATTTATCATAAAGAATGCTTGTCGATTAAAGAAGCTGGGTATGATGTAACCCTTCTCGCTCAAAAAGACCCAAACACGGGAGAGCTAAGTGAAGAGATTACACACATTCCATTAGAAACTTACGATGGTAAGTTAAAACGAATGCTCTTTGCCCCATGGCAAGCATACAAAAAAGCAAAACAACTAGATGCGGACGTGTATCATTTTCATGATCCAGAATTGATGCTAGTTGCTAGATTGTTAAAAAAGAAACAAAATGTCGTAGTATACGATGTGCATGAAGATTTCGTGACGAGTTTAATAAAAAAAGATTACTTAAATAAATTCTTAAAGTTATTAATTAAAAAGAGTTTCCGTACAGTTGAGAAAGTCATCACAAAACCTTTTAAAAAAGTGCTGGCAGAGAAATACTATCAAGAGATTTATCCAACGGGCGAATGGGTATTAAATTACCCTACAGTAAACAAAAAGTTTATCTCTCACCGTCGCGATGAGCAACCAATTGAAGACAAGCTAATCTATACGGGGAATGTGGATTTAGAAAGAGGAGCAAAAATCCATGGGAACTTGCCAAACATTCATCCGACGATTCAAATGCACTTTATCGGTAAATGTCCACGGAAGTTTGCGGATGAAATTGAACAAGTTGCCGGAGAAAACGTCAATCGAATTCATATACAAGGTATTGACCAGTTCATACCAAAAGAAGTAATCGAACAAAGCTACCTCAATACAAATTGGCTAGCAGGTGTAGCTCTATTTCCACCAACGGACCATTACTTAAAAAAGGAACTGACAAAGTTCTTCGAATACATGAATGCAGGCTTACCAATTATTTGTTCGAACTTTGATCGTTGGAAAGAGTTTATTGAACAGTATCAATGCGGTATTGCTGTCGATCCGTACGATGAGCAAGCAATTTATGAAGCGATTGAATATTTAAGACAAAATCCGCTAGAAGCTCGTAAAATGGGTGAAAACGGAAAAAAAGCAGTACAGGAAAAATTGAATTGGAAAACTCAAGCCAATCATTTAGTGGAATTATATGATGAATGGCTGTCAGAGATAAAATAGGTGATGAAATGCAACAAGCAGATCGTAACAATCCAACAGTCTCGGTCATCACACCTGCATTTAATGCAGAAAAGACGATACGCGGGACAATCGACTCAGTTCTGGCCCAAACCTATCAAGATTATGAAATAATTGTCGTTGATGATTACTCGACGGACCGAACAGTTGAAATTGTTGAAAAATATGTAACAAAAGATTCTCGAGTACGACTTATTCAGTTAGAAGAAAATAGCGGTGCAGCTGTTGCAAGAAACACAGCAATGAAAGCGGCCAAAGGTAGATACATCGCATTTTTGGACAGTGACGATCAATGGTTTCCAACAAAGCTGGAAAAACAATTAGCCTTTATGCAAGAAAAGGATATTGCCTTTTCATTTACAAAATATGTTCGAATGGATGACGAAGAGAAACTTACTGGAAACATATCGAAGGCGCCTAAATCGGTAGGATACCATGATTTGATGAAACACTGTGTAATCGGATGTTTAACAGTGATGATCGATCGAAAAAAAGTAGGAAACCAAGAGATGGAAAATATTCGTAGAAGACAAGATTATGCGTATTGGTTAACGTTAACAAAACAAGGATTCAAAGCTTATGGATTTCCAGAAGTACTTGCGAAATATCGAATGGGACAGAATACAGTCTCTAGCAACAAGTTGAAAGCCGCAAAGGGTCAGTGGTATGTTTACCGTCAGATTGAACATCAAAACTTATTAAAGAGTAGCTATTACTTTGTTCATTACGCATTTAAAGGAATCAAAAACTCATTGAAAACGAAGATGAGTAAAAAACAAGCCTAAAGCTTCAGTAAAATGTGAGTGGGAGTTCGTTATGAAATCATATATTCAGGAAATCTTAAAAAGAAAAGACTTATTATATTATTTGATTAAATCAGGACTGAAAGCAGAACACCGAAACAGTTACCTCGGTTATTTTTGGTGGCTGTTAGATCCATTACTGAATGTGGTTGTCTATTTCTTCTTGGTCGTAATCGTTCTAGGCCGCGAAAATGATGAATTCAACTATGCAGTGTTCCTTGTAATAGGTCTTGTCGCATGGCGTTGGATCAGTTCGAGCATCAGCAGTGCATCAAAATCGATTTTGCGATACAGTTCGATCATTAACCAAGTGAGTTTGCCAAAAGCGATTTTTCCATTATCGTTTACATTTTCACAGCTCTTCAACTATCTATTTGGTTTAATCGTTGTCGCGGTGTTTTTATTATTCAATGGAATCATCCCTGGCTGGGAAGTCGTCTTTTTGCCACTCATTATGTTGGTTACATTAGTTTTCTTGATGGCAATAGGTTTTTTCTTAGCTTATATCAACGTCTTTGTCCGAGATATTGATAATATTATGACCCATGTCATTCGCGTGCTCTTTTATGCATCGCCAATTATTTGGGAGGGCGGGCGATTAGCACGATCGGATTACAATTTAGAGTGGGTTGTTGACTATAACCCGATTGCGATTATCGTTGACTCTTATCGTGATATTTTAATGTTTCATACGACGCCTGACTTTATTGGTTTAGCAGTCATCTTTGTCATTTCACTCACTGTGATTGTATTGATGATCAACCATTACAGTAAAAACGAGCATAAAATTATTAAAGTGCTTTAATAGTATTTTAGAAAGAAGTTGGTTGTGATGACCGAAAAAACACAAGATGTTATCAAAGCCCGAAACGTTGGCGTAGCATTTGTCAATCATGATAATGATGATATTAAGTCAAAAGCATTTCGCTTGTTTACGGGTAAGAAAAAAGATAAAAAAAGTAAAGAGACATGGGCATTGGAGGATATTACCTTTGATGGCCATGAAGGTGAAATTTTAGGAATCATTGGTTCAAACGGGGCTGGAAAAACGACCATAAGTAAAGTGGTCGCCGGGATTTTGGAAGCCGATCGAGGCTCAATCGAAGTTGACGGAAAAGTAACAGCTCTATTTTCTTATGGAATGGGTTTTAATGCCGAATTAACAGGAAGAGAAAATGTGTATTTAAACGGCATGATGCTTGGAATTTCTAGAAAAATCATTAATGAGTATATAGAAGAAATAGTGGCCTTTTCAGAAATTGGCCAATTTATCGATCAACCGATGAAGCGTTATTCCAGCGGTATGAAAGCGAGACTTGGCTTTAGTGTGGCGGCTCACTTACAGCCTGAAATATTAATTCTTGATGAAGCACTAAATACCGGTGATGCTCGCTTTGGAAAAAAAGCTTCTGAGAAACTTAAAGAACTCGTCAAAAACGCAAAAATGGTCATTATGGTTACACATAGTCTGCGTTTTGCACAGCGAAACTGTGACCGATTACTTTGGTTGGAAAACGGAAAAGTAAGAGATGAGGGTAACCCGAAAGAAATTATTCAAAAATACCGCGCTACTTTACCTAAAGTAAAGCCTAGACAACGCCGGAGTCTGCAACTGAACAAAACAGAAACAACCGTGTTGGATAAACCGGTCGTCAAAGCCGAGAATGTTGGTCTTAAATTCGAATTAAACCGGAAAACACCATTTTGGGCAAACAAAGGTCTCAGCTTTGAAATTAAAGAAGGCGAAGTCGTCGGGATCATTGGTCATAATGGGGCGGGTAAAAGTACACTTTGTAAACTTCTAATAGGAATTTATAAACCAGATGAAGGTGATTTAGAGGTTAATGGTGAAACATCAAGTCTTCTAGGTTACGGAACAGGATTTAATGCTCAACTGTCTGGTGAAGATAACATCTATTTAAACGCTATGTTGTTAGGAATTCCAAAAAAACGCGTACAAGAAAAGTATGATGAAATTGTAGAATTCTCAGGAATCGGCAATGCCATTTATCGGCCAGTAAAGACTTATTCAAGCGGGATGAAATCGAGACTTGGGTTTAGTATTGCAGCTGTTCTTAAACCAGACATCTTCATTATCGATGAAGCATTATCCACGGGAGACGTCGCGTTCCAACAAAAAGCTAGTGAACGTATTCAAGACATGATGGAAAAAGCGAAAGCAGTCATCATCGTTTCCCATAGTATGGGCTTTGTAGAGAAGGTGTGCACGCGAGCAATTTGGATGGAACAAGGACAAATTATCGATGATGGACCAGCGGAAGAAATCGTAGCGAAATATAGAGAAGCAATGACAGGAACGAAGAAAAAAGTAGTATCTAAACCAGTGACTATGCAGAAGAAGCCACAGTAGATCAAAAATGACTTACTAGTACAATTATAATAAAAAAATGAAAGCCAATCTTTATAAAGGTGGGGTTCAACATGGCTAATCCAGTGAAAAAAGCAGTGAAAAAAGGAATTGACGTTGGTGTATATACGTTGTTGACAGAAAAACAGCGGAAAGCAATTGGCGACGCCTTACCGGATAAACAAAAAAAGATGCTTCAAAAACTCATCAGTGGTGGAAAGCGTTCCGCCGAGAAAGAAAAGATGAAGCAATTGAAATTCCACCTATATAATTTAGGCTTTGAAACAAAAGCACTCGAAGATCTCGAGAACTTCTACCAAACAACAGAAAGCATTTCGTTGAAAAGAGAAATTGCCTGGGAGATTGCTCTTTGGCATATGAATCGAAACACGGTCGATGGAGCTAAGAAAGCACTGCCTTACATTAAGCGTGCTGTCCGTGGAGAAACGAATCCCGAGAAACTCCGAAAACTTGCGATTATCACAGCGGAATGTTGTGATCTTTTGCATGTTCATCATACCGGAAAGAATGTAATCGACAAAGCATTAAAAATGAAAGAACACCCGGATCTCTATCTAGCAAAAGTAAATCATGAAACGAATATTACCGACAAGTTAAGCTTAATGAACAAAGTCATGGAAATGTATGGTCTAGAACGAATCACTTTCTTAGACCGTGAAGAACCAACTTATGACGATTTATGGATGGAATCTACGCTATTAACTCAGCGATTGGGCCCTAAAGTATCTGTTATTATCCCGGCTTATAATGCAGGAGAAGGGTTACGGACAGCGATTGAATCGATTCTGCTTCAAACATGGGGCAACTTAGAAGTTCTTGTCGTTGATGACCACAGCACAGACAATACGATCGAAATTGTCAAAGATTTTATGGAGAAAGATAGTCGCGTGAAATTATTGCAAACGCCACAAAATAGTGGACCATACGTTGCAAGAAACATAGCGCTTCGTGAAGCGACAGGTGAATTTGTGACGATTAATGACTCAGACGATTGGTCACATGCACAAAAGATTGAAATTCAAGTAAGTCATTTAATTAAGAATCCACGTGTCATCGCGAATACATCCGAACACGCACGATTGACGGAAGATTTAACGTTCTACCGTCGAGGAACACCAGGTAAATATATCTTCCCAAACATGTCTTCAATTATGTTCAGAAGAGAGCCAGTGCTTCGAAAAGTCGGCTACTGGGATTCAGTTCGATTTGCTGCTGATGGTGAATTTAAACGAAGAATCGTCAAAGTGTTTGGAAAAAGAAAGTACGTTGATTTAAAAACTGGGCCATTATCATTACCAAGACAGACAGCTGCATCATTGACAGGAAGCTCAGCCTTTGGTTATAACGGTTATTTCAAGGGAGTTCGCAAGCATTATGTAAGTATGCTTGAAAACTTCCATCGAGATAATGATTTTCTCTATTATCCAATGAACCAATATAAACGACCTTTTCCTGTTCCAGAACCAATGTGGCCGAACAGAGAAGAAAAAGTTGATGGAAAACGAAAATTCAACTTAATAATCGTTGCTGATTTCCGCTATGACTATATATCAATTCCGATTCAGAATGAATTGCAACACCTAAAGAAAAAGTTCAACCGAATTGGTTTAGTCCAAATGTATACCTATGATTTATCGAAAAAAGATCAATTACAGCCATCGATTCTCGATCAACTTGATGAAGAACAAGTGCAGTTTATCGTTTATGGAGAAAAGGTTGAAACGACATATTTAGTTATTTACCAATCTGACATTTTATCACCAAAACAAAAGTATACGCCGACAATCCACTCGACACAAACATTTGTCAAAGCAGAAAGCCAAGGCAACACAGCTGAATTAATCGAAGAATATTTTGATGTCAACCACATTATCTATATGAATCGTTCAGTTAGTGGAATGATAGAAGCAGTGGATAAGGGAGAATAGATATATGGTAAACCGGGATCGGGTACCGAAAACTGAATTTGCTCAACAGATTAAACAGAAAGAGATGGAAAAAGAAGAACTGCTTTTAGAGCGTAAAGATATTCGCATGCAATTGAAACAAAAAAGAAGAGCGTTTGGTGAAATTCAGTCTGTAGTGAAATCCGTTGGCAAGCTAAAAAGGGATGCCACACGCCAAGTAAAATTGCTCGGTGGAATCGCGCTTAGACGGAGAGATCCTAGACAGCTCTATAGCAAATCATATAGACAAAAACATGCTGAAAATCAACTGAAGAAATACAGGATGTATTTATATGAGTACGGGTTGGAAGAAGCTGTCTTGCAAGATCTTAGAAAAAAATTCGCTAATCCTAAAAATAAGTACGAAAAAGTAGCTATCGCTAAAGAACTTCTATTATGGCATGCCAACCAATATACGAGCTTTGACGCTACGGCTGCAATGCCTTATGTGAAAACATTGGCCAACGCAGTAGAAGACGACAAGCAGATTCAACAGTTAGCCATTATGGAATCAGAGTTGCTTATGACACTTGAACGGCCAGTTATGGCAAAAGAGATTCTTCTTCGAGCAAAAACACTTAAAGAGAATCCTGATGTTCTGCTTGCCTTAACTAATATGGAAACAAAGATAAATGCAAAACTCGACTGGATCAATCAAGTTCTCACTGACTATGGACTGGAGACCATTTATCTAAATTCCAAGAAAGCAACAAGCCTTTATGATCGTTTAGCAGCAAAGGCACCAGAAGCGACAATTGAAAACGGACCGAAAGTATCAGTATTATTACCGGTATATAATGCAGCAAACGGAATTGAAACAGCGATTGATTCAATCTTAAAACAAAGCTGGAAAAACATAGAGCTGCTTGTGATTGATGATCAAAGTACAGACGACACAACCCAAATTGTCGAATCATATGTAGAGAAAGACAATAGAGTACAGCTTCTACAAACACCAGAAAACAGTGGCCCCTACGTTGCACGGAACATTGGGTTGACGAATGCCACTGGAGACTTTGTTACAGTCAATGATGCAGATGATTGGTCACATCCAAGGAAAATTGAACGCCAGGTGAATCACTTGCTTGAGAATCCAAGTATTATTGCTAACACGAGTGAGCATGCCAGATTGACAGAGGATTTGAATTTTTACCGAAGGGGTCTCTTTGGCAGATTCATTTTTCCAAACATGTCTTCCTTAATGTTTAGAAAAGAACCTGTCATGACGAAAGTCGGTTACTGGGATGAGGTACGATTCGCGGGTGATGGAGAATATAAACGCAGGTTAGTCCATGTATTCGGTAAAGAAAGCATCGTCGACTTGGAAACAGGACCGTTATCATTACCAAGACAATCAACAAATTCTTTAACGGCCAGCAGTGCTTTTGGCTACGACGGTCATTTTAAAGGCGCACGAAAAGAATACGTGGAAAGTTTTGAGTCGTTTCACAGCCAAGCAGAAACACTCCACTATCCACAACACCAAAAAGAACGACTTTTTCCAGTACCAGAACCAATGAAACCAGAACGGAAAAAAGCGAGGTGGGAAGCTAGACATTTTGATTTCATCATTGCAACGGATTTTCGTCAGCCAAATGACCGGTTGATTCATGAATTACAACTGTTAAAAAAGCTCGGGAAACGGATTGGATTCGTTCAATTAGTAGAATACAGACATCAAGCGCCGAAAAAAATTGATCCATTATTTCGAAATGAAATTGACGGCGATATCATTCAAATGATTACGTATGGCGAGAGAGTATCTTGTTCATTGTTATTCGTATATCGATTGAATGGATTGCAAGAAATCCAAAAATTCATTCCAGAAATACAAGCTCAAACCGTAAAAGTGATTTTATATGACGAAAAGAGCATTCGATCAAATAAAATTCAACCAGTGAGATTATCATCACATCGACTACTCCAATACTTCAACCGTAAAGGAAAATGGTATGTGGCTGACAAAATCCTACGAGAAAAGCTGCATGAAAACCATTCTCGTGAACTGCGAAATATTGACTTATCGAAAAAAGATTGGCCCAATGCAAAGACAGAACCTGAAAAGTACCAATCACTAATTAAGGAATTTCTCAGTCCACACGCAAAGGAGGTAAATCATAGTGAAAAAAATCAACAACTCATATAATCAATCTTCCTTTGACGATGTCGAAATGGACGATGAACTTCTAGCTAAGAAGCTGTATAGACTCGAAAGTGAAATTGCACAAATTAAACGAGAAATCGATAGTGGCAAGAAGGAGATTCAGCAAATCGAAAATAGCCGTACGTGGAAAATTGGAAATAGGTTGAAGTCCGATAAGGTAGAAACTAATTCTTCTGCAAATGAAGAAATAAAAAATAGATTAAAAACAATGCAATCATCCATCTACACATTACAAACTGAATTGAACCGACTCCGCATCGACGACCGGCTACTAAACACATATCAAATGATGCAAACCTTGACAGATGAACACCAAAAGGGAAATCTGATTCATTTTATAGAGAACCTTGTATATCAAAAGAAGGTACATGATAAAAACTATCTCGATACATTCCACCACGCCATTCGACTATTTAATCGACCTGAAATGAAAAAATACCAGCTAGTTGTATTTGACTATCTTCTTCAAACAATGGCAGCAGAAGATGTTTCAGAACCACTGGTGCGCAGCGCATTGTCTGACGACCCATTATCTTTACAGTCGGTTTCATCATTTCGAGGCAGCTTAACGAAACGAATCCGTCAACACCAATTGAATGGCCCACTTTCCGATTGGATCTTGGATGATAAATCGGTAGCATATCAATTCGTTGATCAACTAGGAATCAGAAGACCTACAACGAGTGAGATAGGCTATACGAAAGATGAGCTTCCCTTAAATGAAGGAACCGTTATTAAACCATTGGACGGCGCAGGCGCGCGCGGTGTTTATCTCTTACATACAGCTAACAATATTGTCGACATTAAACGAAATCAGACACTACGCGACACAGAACAACTACGCGAACAAATGGAAAAAGACATACAAACAAAATGGGTCAGTGAAGATTCTTGGGGTTATGAAGAATTAATTTACGAAAATCAAGAGAACAAACAACCTGCAAGAGATTTGAAATTTTATAGTTTTTACGGAAAAACCCCACTGATTTTGGAAATCATCCGATATCCAGAGATGCAATATTGTTGGTGGACTTCTGAAGGAAAACCATTACTTACGGGTAAATACAATGATCAATTGTTCAAAGGAGAAGGATTCACTCAAGAAGAATTAGAACAAGTCAATGAAATCAGTCGACAAATCCCGTCCCCTTTCATGCGAATCGATTTTTTGAGGGGAGAAGAAGGGTTAGTTTTCGGGGAATTTACTCCAAAACCCGGCAATTATGATGAATTTGATGAAACAATCGACCGCTGGTTAGGTGACTGTTTCTTAGAAGCCGAAAATCGATTAGTGACAGGCATGTTACATGGGAAGAAATTTGACGCATTTAGCGATATACTTAAGGTATAGAGAATAAAATGGAGGCTTTCAACAATGAACGAGCAAGATAACCAATGGCTGAAACACCTTCCGCCTGAAATATTAGATGGAATTCAAGGTAACTATCTTGATTCCTATGCTATTGCTTTAGAGGGATGGCGTAGAGGACTGACGTTGAAGTGGCATGTGAAAGACAGTGAGAAGTTCAAAGAAATGGAAACATGGTTTGTGGACGAGCCTGGCCAACTGTTTTCGTTATCCGATGGAAATAAAACACATTATTTCTTTCGA
>NZ_JAGSIE010000045.1 GCF_018138385.1 Allobacillus saliphilus | reverse complement strand
GTTTTTCCCCTGCAAGAGTAGGACGTTGCCGGGCAATTCGAAGCTACTAGCACATACGTGTCTAGTAGCTTTTCTTATGTTTCAGAATCTATATGGTAATCTCTATAATACATATTGAATTCATGATATATTGGCATTACCGATTAAAATTAAAGTTGTTTAGGAAGTGAAAAGAGAATGACTGAACCAAAACGTTATTTTGATACGACAATTAATCATTTAGATCATAAAGGGAATGGACAAGCAGTTGTTTGGCGTGAGAATGAACAAGGAAATCCAAAAAAGCTCAAATTAAATGTACCACTAACGCTTCCTGGTGAGGAAGTACATGTTCAAGTAGACCGGCCGACGAAGAAGAGAAGTCGTGCACATGTGACAGAGTTTTTGAAAACGAATTCTGAAAGAGTCGAAGCACCTTGTCCTCATTTTGAAATCTGTGGCGGCTGTGTCTGGCAGCATTGGAGCTATTCTGGACAGCTAAATCATAAAACAGATTACGTGAAACGTCAGTTAGAGGAACAAGGTTTTAATGCAGCTTTAGTCAAAAATACGATTGGTGCAGAAACCCCGTGGAATTATCGTAATAAGATGGAATTCACATTTTCTCCAGAAGGGAACATGGGGCTTCATGAACAAGGAAACTTCCGCAAAGTGTTCGATATGAAGACTTGTTTAATTGCGGGAAATGATATGGTTGAAGCCGCATTAGAAGTATCAAAGTGGGCAAAAGAACATGAATTGCCAGGCTATTTAAAAGATGAACATGAAGGCCTTTTACGTCATTTGATGGTTCGTCAATCGTTTGCGACAGGTGAGATCATGCTTGCACTCGTAGCAACTGACAGACCAGATGGTAAATTGAAAGACCAAGTGGATAATCTAGTTCAACGAATCACAGAGAAATACCCTAATGTAAAAAGCTTATTATGGTTAGTTAACACTTTATGGGCGGACAGCATTCAAGCAGAAGAAACATTTGTTTTGGCAGGAAGAGACTTCATTTACGATGAACTAGCTGGTTTTCGATATCGTTTATGGTGGAATACATTTTTCCAAACGAATCCAAAACAAGCAGAGAAGTTAGTTGAACTTGCTCTTGAAGTTGGTAAGCCGCAAGCAGATGAGACGATGTTTGATTTGTTTTGCGGAGTTGGAACGTTTTCTCTACCTTTTGCAAAGAAAGTAAAATCGTTAGCAGGGGTTGAAATCGTTGAGAGCTCAATTGAATCTGCGAAACGTAATGCAACAGAGAATGATGTTCATAATACGTATTTCTTAGCAAATAACGCGCGTAATGGCATTGATGAAGTAAGAGAGCAGTTTGGCCAACCTGATTTATTGTTGGTCGATCCACCTCGTTCTGGGGCTGGTGGAAAAGTTATGCGCCGCATAGGACGTGCTCAACCGAAAAGAATTGTTTATATCTCTTGTAACCCAGAATCATTTGCCTCAGATATAACAGAGTTAACACCATTTGGTTATGAGTTAGTAACAGTTCAACCAGTTGATCTTTTCCCTCATACAGTGCATGTGGAGTTGGTTTCTTTGTTGGAGTTGAAAAAGTAAACGGTAGTTGTAGAAGGAACACCTATATCTTAGGTGTTCCTTTTTTAATGAAACAAAGGAATTCTAATAGTAATTAATCTACAATGAATCTCGCCACTTAAGAAGACTGTCTTTATCGATCTGTGTAATTTTACTAGTGCTTACTAAAGCATCTACTAACTGATCAAAACTTGTAATTGTCTGACAAGGCACTTGCTCCTCAGCGAATTTCTTAACAGCTTTATTTAACCCATATGTAAATATCGCGAAAACACTAACAACATGAGCTTCACTGTCCTTTATCGCATTGACTGTATTTAGAGCTGAGCCTCCTGTTGAAATTAAGTCTTCAATAACGAGCACATTTTGATTTTTTTCAAGTTTACCTTCTATTTGATTTCCTTTTCCATGCGCTTTTGCTGATCCACGAACGTAAATCATGGGTAAGTTTAATTCATTGGCAAGCCATGCAGCATGTGGAATTCCAGCTGTAGCACACCCAGCAATGACGTCAGGTTTCACCTCAAGCTGATTAACCATGTTTATAAATGCATTCGTAATTTTATTTCTAACATTAGGATGCGACATGGTGAGGCGATTATCACAGTAAATAGGTGACTGAATACCTGAAGTCCAAGTGAAATAATTTTGTGGATCAATTTGAACAGCTTTAATTGTAAGTAAATCTTTTGTAATTTCTTCCGTTAGGTTCATATTGTCTTCAACTCCTTCATTGCTTGTTGGTATGCCGTCTTAGGATTTTTTGCTCTTGTGATACTACGGCCGATCACCAGATAATCAGCTTTTTGCTCACGTGCTACTTTCGGTGTGGCGATTCTTTTTTGATCGTCTTTACTTGAATTTTCTAATCGAATTCCTGGTGTTATAGTTAGGAAGTCTTCTCCGCATTTTTCTTTAATGAATGTTGATTCGTGCGCAGAACATACGACACCATCTGCGCCGTGTCGTTTTGACAGGTAGGCCAGCCGTCCAATCTGTTCTTGTAAATTCCCTTGGATGTTTAAATCATGATTCATCATCGTTTGTTCCATTGATGTCAGTATGGTCACAGCAATTAATTTTGTTTGTTTAGAACTATTTGTTGATAGCAATCCTTCTTTTGCATATTCAATCATTTGACTGCCACCGAGCGCATGAACATTAACAAGATCTACTTCAAGTGAAGCGATATTATGCATTGCACGTTTAACGGTGGTTGGAATATCGTGAAGTTTTAAGTCTAGAAAAATCGGGTGGTTATTTTGTTTAAGTTTTTCAATAATGGAAGGACCTTCACGATAAAATAGTTCCATGCCTACTTTAACGGGCACGCCTTGCAGTTGATGGGTCATTAAAAAATTTTCAGTTACTTCCCATGTTGGGAAATCAAGAGCTAGATAGATCGGCTGGTTCATGAAATATCCCCTTTCCAACAGCTTCGTTAATTGAATGAAAACCATACTTATTTAAAACGTTTGGTAGCCCATTAATAATTTCTGGACAAATGAACGGGTTATTAAAATTTGCTGTGCCTATAGCAACCGCATTGGCTCCCGCTAGAAGGAATTCTAAAACATCCTCGGCGTTAGCTATTCCTCCCATTCCAATAATCGGAATGGATACTTGTTGTTTCACTTCATAAATCATTCGAATGGCGATTGGTTTTATTGCTGGGCCAGATAAGCCACCCGTTTTATTGGCAATTAAAGGCTTTTGACTTGGAAGGTGCATTTGCATTCCGGTTAATGTGTTGATCATAGACAGTCCATCTGCTCCTGCTGATTCAACCGCTTTTGCGATCGCTACAATATCTGTGACATTTGGAGACAACTTCACATAGACCGGAAGATTTGTTACTTTTTTTACGGTTTCTGTGACAAAAGCCGCCATGTATGGATCTGTTCCAAATTGAATTCCACCTTCTTTTACATTGGGGCAAGAAATGTTTAACTCGAGTGCATCTACATGGTCAGTTTGATTAAACGATTCGGCGACATATTCATATTCTTCAACCGAACTACCCGCAATATTGGCGATAATACAAGTATCATAATCTGCTAGAAAAGGAATTTCTGACTCTATAATTTTTTCTACACCAGGGTTTTGTAAACCGATGGCATTAAGCATTCCCGAAGATGTTTCTGCTACACGAGGCGTAGGGTTACCTAACCTTTCATTTTTAGTAGCTGATTTCATAATGACGGCACCTAATGTACTTAAATCGAAGAATGAACTATATTCACGTCCGAATCCAAAACATCCAGATGCAGGCATAATGGGATTTTTCATTGATAATCCAGGTAAATTTACAGATAAGTTCATGATAAATTAACCTCCTTGGCGTGAAAGACAGGGCCATCCTGACATATTTTCTTGTAGCCTTCTCCATCGCTTGTAGGTATGACACATGCAAGACAAGCACCAATTCCGCACCCCATCCGTTCTTCTAATGAAACATAACCATCAGAATTTGATAATCTTTCCTTGATTGCTTTTAACATTGGCGTTGGTCCACACGTATAAAAAGTATCAAACGAGCTTACTTTTGTAAGAACGTCAGTAACTAATCCTTGGTAACCATGAGTGCCATCGTCAGTGACTACATACGTATCACCAAGTTCTTGGAATTCTCTTTCATAAAATACACTTTCTTTTGTTTGATAGCCTAATATAGAAATAATCTTCACATTATTTTCGGATAGTCTTTTTCCTAGATGGTATAGAGGGGGAATACCAATCCCCCCACCAATTAGTAAAACTTTTTTCGGATGTGTATTACTAATGTCAAATCCATTACCGAGTGGACCAAGCACATCAATTGATTGTCCTGGCTCATAAGAGGCAAGCTTCTTCGTCCCTGTCCCAACAATTTTGAACGCGATCGTTACTTCATTCGAAGATTTATCTATGTCAGCAATAGAGACAGGTCGTCTTAACGTCAATCCGTCTATTAGTATGTGAAGAAACTGGCCTGGACTGGCATGGTGACTAATAAACTCGTTTTTTAAAACGAATTCTATTGTATCTTTTGCAATGAATTTCTTCTTAAGAATAGCCATATTTACTTTGTTAATCATAGTTGAACAACCTCTTTATTAATCATTGGTCTCGCACTAAAGCTATTAGAATCAATGACTCGTAAAATAGCACGTGCTGTGTCAAGATTTGTTAGACAAGCGATTCCATTTTCAACTGATTCTCGGCGAATCATAAATCCTTCTGATCTTGGCTGTCTACCTGACGTTAATGTATTAATTACAAATTGAACAGATTGATTCCTGATAAGGGATAAGACATTATCATTATCCGAACCAATTTTATCCACTTGTATGACTGGCAGACCAATTTCTTGTAAATTCCGTGCTGTTCCTTTTGTTGCATATAATTTAAACCCAAGATCGAAAAAACTTTTAGCGATTTCGCGTGCTTCTTGTTTATCTTGATCTGCTACTGTTAAGAGAACAGACCCTTCTGTCGGAATCGATAACCCTGAAGCAACTAACCCTTTATAAAGAGCTTTTTCTAATGTGCTATCATAACCGATTGCTTCACCTGTCGATTTCATTTCAGGTCCCAACGTCGTATCGACACTTCGAAGCTTTTCGAATGAGAAGACAGGTACTTTCGTTGCGACATGATCACCTTCTGGTAAAATGCCTGTTTCAAAACCTAGGTCTGCTAATTTTGCACCTAAGATACACTTTGTAGCTAAGTTAGCCATGGTAACTCCAGTTACTTTACTTAAAAACGGAATCGTTCGACTGGATCTCGGATTGACTTCGAGAACATAGACGTGATTATCTTTAATGATAAATTGAATGTTTATTAGTCCTTTAACATTTAGTTCTTCAGTAAGACGTCTCGTCGCTTCCATACAAGTATTGCGAATATGCTCGGTTACGCGTTGTGGGGGATACACAGCAATTGAATCACCTGAATGGACGCCTGCCCTTTCAATATGTTCCATAATTCCTGGAACAATCGTTGTTTCACCATCACTAATCGCATCAATTTCAACTTCGATTCCTGTTAAATATTTATCAATTAAAATGGGATGTTCGCTATCCAAACCGACTGACTTCTCCAAATAGGTTTGTAGCTCATCGTCACCATGAATGATTTCCATTCGACTTCCACCGATGACATAAGAAGGTCGTACTAATACTGGATATCCGATTTCATTTGCGACTTTAAATGCTTCTTCCAACCTTAATACGGTTTTTCCTTTAGGTCGTAATAAGTTTAAGTCATTTAAAAGTTTTTCAAATTTGTCCCGATCTTCCGCACGATCGATTGATTCCAAGCTTGTTCCGAGAATGTTTATACCGTGCCGCTTCAATCCAGCTGCTAAATTAATGGCTGTCTGGCCGCCAAATTGGACAATGACGCCTTCAGGCTTTTCGAGTTCAATGACATTCATCACATCTTCCAAGGTTAACGGTTCGAAATAGAGTTTATCTGAGATAGTGAAATCAGTTGAGTAAGTCTCAGGGTTATTATTCATAATGATCGCTTCGTAACCCATTTCTTTGACTGCTAACACGGAATGGACGGT
>NZ_JAGSIE010000044.1 GCF_018138385.1 Allobacillus saliphilus | reverse complement strand
CGCATAGTCAAATTCAATGCCTTGACCGATACGAATTGGACCAGAGCCGAGAATGAGAACTTTTTTTCGTGTAGATCGATTGGATTCATTTTCTTTCTCATATGTGCTGTAAAAATACGGCGTAACTGACTCAAACTCTGCTGCACATGTATCGACCATTTTGTAAACAGGGAAGAGGTTTGTCTCACGTCTAAGTTGGAAAATATCATCTGCTGTTTGATTCGATAATCTAGCTATCTGTCGATCTGATAATCCGACTTTTTTTGCTTCTTGCAGTAACTCTTCAGAAAGTTTGTTTGCAATTAGCTTTTTTTCAAGTGTGATAATACTATTCAATTGATGAAGAAAATAATGATTGATCTTTGTCCAGTGGTGAATATCGTCGACCGTCATACCACGTCGTAAAGCTTCAGCTAAAACAAATATACGTTCGTCATCTGCACGTGTTAATTTATCAATAATAGATGTATCTGATAGCTCTTCGATAAATTTTAGTCTGAATTCTTCAGCCCCAATATCAAGCGAGCGGATACCTTTTAACAGAGATTCGGTAAATGAACGACCAAGGGCCATGATTTCGCCAGTTGCTTTCATTTGGGTTCCAAGATAGCGATTTCCTGACGTAAATTTATCAAATGGAAATCGGGGAAATTTCGTGACAATATAATCGAGTGTTGGCTCAAACATGCCTGACGTATTAGTAATTGGATTCATTATTTCATCTAATGTTAAGCCTACCGCTATTTTGGCTGCTACTTTAGCAATCGGGTAACCCGTTGCTTTAGAAGCAAGTGCTGATGATCTGCTAACGCGAGGATTCACTTCGATAATATAGTAAGTTAAACTGTCTGGATCGAGGGCTAGCTGCACATTACATCCACCCTCAATTTTTAGGGCGCGTATTATCTTTAAGGAAGCGTTTCTTAATAATTGATGCTCCTGATTATTCAATGTTTGGGAAGGAGCAACGACGAAGGAGTCTCCGGTATGAATGCCGACTGGATCTACGTTCTCCATATCACAAACAACGATTGCTTGGTCATTTTTATCTCTGAGAACTTCAAATTCAATTTCTTTAAAGCCGGCAATATTTTTTTCTATAAGACATTGATTCATCGGTGAAAGAGAGAGGCCCGCACGAGTAATTTCTTTCAATTCTTTTTGGTCGTAACACATACCTCCACCTGTTCCGCCTAATGTATAGGCAGGGCGGACGATAAGTGGATACCCAATTTCACTCGCAAACTCTAAAGCTTCTTCAACTGTTGTGACAATTCGACTATCTGGAACTGGTTCATTTATTTCTCTCATTAAGGAGCGGAATTTCTCTCGATCTTCAGCTTTTTCTATCGCATCTAGAGAAGATCCTAAAAGCGTAACGCCATATTCTTTTAATATACCAGCTTTTTCAAGTTCGATGGCCAGGTTTAATCCTGTTTGTCCCCCAAGCGTTGGGAGGAGTGCATCCGGTTGTTCTTTTTGAATGATTTTCTTTAAAAACTCAATCGTCAATGGTTCCATATAAACTTTATCAGCAACAGTGTGATCGGTCATAATCGTTGCTGGGTTTGAATTTGCTAGAATGACAGTATACCCTTCTTCGCGCAGTGACTCACATGCCTGGGTTCCAGAATAATCAAACTCCGCTGCTTGACCAATCACAATAGGACCTGATCCAATAACAAGAATTTTATTAATATCAGTATTTTTCGACATACATATCCTCCTTATTTTTTGCTTGATCATGCTGTATGGCTGTTAAAAATTCATCGTACAAATAGTGCATATCTTCAGGTCCAGGTTTCCCTTCCGGTTGAAATTGAACTGAAAAATACGAATAGGATTTATGGCGAAGGCCTTCGATTGCATCGTCATTTAATCCGATATGCGTAATCTCTAAGTCGGTATTTTGTAGAGAGTTTCTACTAACTGAGTAGAGATGATTTTGGCTCGTCATATATGATTTTTGTTTCAACAAATCTTTGACTGGATAGTTATTGCCATGGTGACCGTATAACATTTTTTCAGTTTCAGCACCAAATCCCAAAGCCATCACTTGATGACCTAAGCCAATGCCGAATACTGGGATATGCCTCGGTAGTTGCTGGATCGTTGCGATTGTTTCTGGAAGATTTTTAGGGTTTCCAGGACCGCTTGTAATGAAGATGCCATCTGGCTTCAATCGTATAATTTGATCAGCTGAATAGTTATATGGCACTACCGTTACTTGGCAATCTCGTGCGGTCAATTCTCTTAAAATACTCAGTTTCATTCCTAGGTCGATGACGACGATGTTAGACCCTTTGCCTGGGATTACATATGGTTTTTGAGTAGAGACTCTTTGGACTTGGTCTGAGGAATCTTTTACATTTTTCAACTTTTTAATCGTCATATCAATTGGGGTGTCGACATCAACAATCGAACCTTTCAATGTTCCAAATTGACGAATATGTTTTGTTAACATCCGTGTATCAATATTTGCAAGTCCGGGTATTTGTTGATCGAGTAAAAAAGAATTTAAATCTTTTGCATTCTGAGAACTATTCGGAGAGTTACCATAATCTTTAACAATTAACCCATTTAGATAAGCGGACATACAGTCATTCTGATTAATTCCGTTTGTACCTATTTTCGGGCTCGTCATGACGACTAACTGTCCACAATACGAGGGATCTGATAACACATGCTCATAGCCGGTCATTCCTGTATTGAAAATCATCTCGCCATTTACTTCGCCTTGATAACCAAATCCAATTCCATCCATTACAGTACCATCTTCTAGCACGAGTCGACGTTTACTCATTATTTACCTCCTCATATACGACTTCACCTTCAAACATAGTCAGAACAGGAATTCCACGGACGTCATATTGATCAAATGGTGTGTTTTTTCCTTTTGAATAAAACTTGTTTTTATCAATCGTAATCGTTTTTTCTAAATCGACTAACGTAAGGTCTGCGAGATTTCCTTCTTCTAATTTTCCAAAAGGGAGGTTAAATGTTTTTGCAGGTTTAATCGTTAGCCAATCAATTAATTGCTTCAGTGTTACCTTTTTTGTTTCGACAAGGGAGGTGTACAAAATTGGAAATGCGGTCTCTAAACCGACGATTCCAAATGGAGCTTCTAAAAATCCTTTTTCTTTTTCTGATGCTGTATGTGGTGCATGGTCTGTTGCAATAAAGTCAATCGTGCCATCAAGCAATCCTTCCAGTAGTGCTTGTTGATCTTTTTTGCTTCTAAGTGGTGGGTTCATCTTAAATTGGGCATTGTCTGATTGGATGTCAGTTTCATTAAGAACTAAATGGTGCGGAGATACTTCAGCAGTGACATGTATACCGGCCTTCTTTGCATCCCGAATGACCCTCACAGACTCTTTTGTGCTGACGTGGCAGACATGATAATGGCAGCCTGTTGCTTCTGCTAAGAGCACATCACGTGCAATGTGGACTGATTCACTGATCGAAGGAATCCCAGGAAGATGTAATCTTTTGCTTACGTCTCCATCATGGATTACTCCCTCATATACAAGTGAATTATCTTCACAGTGAGCTACAATTGGTTTGTTAACGGCTACTGCTTGCTTCATTGCACGATACATCATATCTGCGGATTGAATACCCACACCATCATCCGTAAAAGCGAAACAACTAGCATTTGATAGTTCCTCCATATTTACAATCGTTTCACCTTGTAATCCTTCCGTTATTGCAGCATAAGGTAAGACTCTGATTAAAGCGTCTTGCTTTATTCTTTCATGGAGTTGAATCAATTTATCAGATGAGTCAGGAACGGGGTTTGTATTTGGCATTGCACAAACCGTAGTGAATCCTCCTCGTGCAGCAGCATTTGTTCCCGTTTTGATTGTTTCTTTTTGTTCACCACCTGGTTCTCGTAAGTGGATATGTACATCGATAAAACCTGGTACTAACAAATTTCCCTTGCAGTCAATCACGTCGTCAATATTCTCTTTACCAATGTCAGCACTGCTTATTTTGCTAATTTTATGGTCGGTAATTAATACGTTTTTTGTTTCTAACTCGTTCGTATTAGAGTATAGCGTTGCGTTCTTCAGTAAAATCTTCATGTTTTAACACTCCCCAATCTTGTAATAGTTTCATAATTAGAGCCATTCTTACATACACACCATTTTCCATTTGTTTGAAGATTCGAGATCGATCACATTCTACAAGGGCTGAATCAATTTCTATATCTCGGTTGATAGGTGCAGGATGAAGAATAATTGCATGCTTTTTCATTCGCTTTTCTCTTAATTTTGTTAACCCGTACTTTTCTAGATAGTCTGTTTTTGTTTCGTTATTGCCAATATGACGCTCAGATTGCACTCGTAAAAGCATAACGACATCACTTATCTCTACTGCTTGATCTACAGGAATGTTTGGTATTGTTAACTTGTCGTCCTCTAAAGCTGGCGGTGCGCTAACATAGACATCAGCTCCTAACTTTTGTAATGCTTTGATGTTTGAATGGGCGACACGGCTATGTTTGATGTCACCGACTATAGAAATCTTTAAGTCTTTAAATTGTTCAAAGGAATCATATATAGTTAGTAAATCCAATAAACACTGCGTTGGGTGTTCGGATTTACCTGCTCCTGCGTTAATAATAGGAATCGAGATATCCTTTAGCTCATACATCCAACGATCCGATTGATGTCTGATAACTAGAAAGTTAGCGCCAATGGCTTCAAATGTTTTGGCCGTATCGTATAAACTTTCACCTTTTTTTGTACTCGATATGGATTCATTGAAATCTAATACGTCAATTCCTAATTTTCTCTGTGCGACGATAAAGCTCATTTTAGTTCGTGTACTTGGCTCGAAAAATAAATTGGCCCCGAAAATTTTCTCGTCTATGTTTGGACTACAAGATTTATATTTTTTGGCCTGTTTTAAAAGCATCATAATCTCAGACTGGGATAACTGATCAATCGAAAAAAAGTGATTCATTTTTGACATTCCTCCTCAGGTCATCACAATAAAAAACCTCTTTGCGAAGGTCGCAAAGAGGTAGACGTGTCCATAGACAAACACGTAATCTTCGAGCAACCTTGCAAACCTCTCTGGATTTGTTTAAAGGTTTCATTTATTTAGTTTATAAATTGATGGAAATTTTTTTGGTCTCTCATTTCACATTTTTAACTGAATAATTCTCGGTGTTCGTCTAGAGTAGTTTCTAAACGTACTTAAAGTTACAAGTAAGGAATGTGTTTAGCTAGTCAAAATGAACCTAGCCAGAACCCTTTTAAAAAAATCCCTTTTCTCCATGAGGAAAAAAGGGATTTGACATACGTATCTCTACCTAAAGTTTGTCGCTTCCTTGATAAGCCTCACAGGACTAAATTAAAGGATATAAGTATTTAATTGTTTTCATTATTCCAGAACTGAGTTGAACTGTCAATATGTTTAAGATTATAAATTATTATTTTATTGATGAGGTGTTTGATACTTACATAGATATGAAACCAAGTGAGGTACGATAGTAATCCCATGAATGCGGATGTTATTAAACCAATGTACATAATCAAATAATGCCATGTCCATCTCTTCCTGACTAGAAAAAACTCGTCGGTAATATATTTAGCCTTGAATGTCGCTTCTGGTAAGGCGCTGTCATTCGGAATTCCATTTTCACTTATGGACCTTTTTCTATAACAAGGTTTTTAATATTTTTCCAAATATTAAGCAGCCAGGAAACCAAAATTTAATTTGTTTCAGGTTGGTAGTTAGGCTTATTTATCTACCACAATAAATTTTGGTTCATATAGACTCAATACTTCTAAAATATCATTATCTGTAAAGTATAAATGGTGTTCAAGTTCAGGAAAGTCCTTACTTTTAAACGAAGAGGTAAAATCATTCCACTTGATAAACTCTGAGTTTTGAACTTTGAAATAGTAATAACAATCTTTATTCACTAAAGAAGGATATTTCCTATTAGCCTGTTGTAAATCAGTTCGAGTCATTTCTGTACCATATCGAAAATTCCAAACGTAGTAACTTACAGGCACTGCTGGATCGAATTGATCATAAATGACTTCTAATGTTTGATGTTTATTTTCTAGGATAATCTTAAATGTTTTTGGACCAAAATGAACATGTCTTAAACTTATCATATAAAAGCGATCGTTCTTCATTTCAAACTGTTTTAATTCATCAGGTTGCCTGGCAATTAGAGATTGAGTTTTCATTATACACCTTCTTTCACTTATACCTAATTTTATCAAAGTATCCTATCTCTTGTATAGAGAATTCAGAAAAAGAGAATTTAACGTCTGGTTTGATAATTTTATTACAAAAGGCGATTGATATTGATTTTTAGACCTAAGTCTTCAAAGAACTAGAGTATACAACCTGGAGGTTTTAAATTATGTAAAAAGCGTTTGAGATAATGTTGGAATAGGAAGGAATCCTAATTCGATATGTCTTCGAACGCTTTTTCTTTTGCTGAAATTCTTCACTCTATAAAGGATTTCAAGACAGCTTAATAGAAGTACTACTTGTATAGACAGTAGGGGGTTACCAAGTATGAAGGTATGGAAAGGTTCTGCAGGTGTCTGTGTTAATGAGGATGGACAGTTACTGATGGTACTACAAGGAAAGCCTGAAGAGATTAAATCGTGGGCTGTTCCTTGATAGACATTGTTGTAGGTGTTGATGATTTAGCTACAGTCGACAAGCCATTATTGAAAGGCCTATCTAAAGCGGATTTTTTAAGGTTGAAAGTCAAAAGACCCGATGAAATTGTTTTAGCAAAGTTTACGGATGATACTTATGAGAAGAAGACTCACTTTATACACTTAGTAGAGTATCACAAGGATCTGTGGAAGAACCTTATTTACTTTAGAGACTATCTAAACTCTAATCCTGAAGCAAGAGAAGAGTATTTAGAATTAAAGAAGGAATATTTAAAACAATCTTCAACTGCAGTAAGTGATTACACAAACCATAAGGTAAAATTCGTAAAAAGTATTTTTTGGAAAGAGAATGGATAACGATCAATAATTCGGGGGTATATAAGAGTTTTAGATATTATTTCATTAACGCAGAAGGTAGTTGAAATTATGAATATAAAAAAACGAGGAGATATTATGAACATTAGGTATGCAACTGCAGAGGATCAAGAATTTATTAATCAATTATGTCAATTAAGCTATACAAAACAGGACCAATGGATTGGTTATCCTCGAGTTAGTGATCTTAGCGAATTACTAGCTGAATACATTGATTCATCTGGTTATGTTAAATGTCAGCCTTTGTGTTAAGTTAATCTTGTCATTTTCTCAATAGTGGTTGACATTATAAAGCGTTGAAGAGTAATCAGAAATTGGCGGAATGCAATTTAGTTAATCTTCAACACTTTACTCAATTATTTTTTAAACAAACCCCTCAATTCAATTTCTAGTTCATCAAATATAAACGATTTAGCTGTATCTTCTGAACTGAAAGACACCATTTCCTTAATGTCTTGGTCTTCGAATTGATAAATGATAATTTGCCTGTTTTCCGGATTAACAATCCAATATTCCTGAACACCAGTTTGGCGATATAAATCTGCTTTAATCAAGAGATCTTTCTTTCTCGTACTTTTTGATAAAACCTCAACAACTAACGATGGCACACCTTTGTAGTAATCATCTGCTCCTAAGTGTTCATCCAGGTCACAGATTACCATTAAGTCAGGTTGTACCATATTCATTTCTCCAGAAGGTTTCATTAGTTCGATGTCGTAAGGTGCTACGAACGGTGTACAATCGGTCCCCTCAAAAAAGTTATGAAATAAAGCAATTAATCTAGTTACTGCATACTGATGCGCTGTCTTTGGGGAGGAAAGTAAATAGATCTCACCATCGATATATTCATAGCGTTCCTCTGTTTCACTACGTAAGCGCAGAAACTCATCATAAGTTGCTTTTTGACCATATCCTTCAATCGGCATCCTTTCGTGAACCCAATTTATTTGATTTTCCTGTTGTTTTGTCGTAAGTCTGGCGATTTCCGTTCCGTTTCGTGTGATAACAATGTCTTCATAGGCGGCCATCATCAGATATTTTCCAAAGTTATTTTGAAGTTCGGTTGAGTTGACAATCATTGGATCACCTCATTAGCTATAATAGCTATTTTAGCTAATTATATTTAATTTATCGGAATATTACAACTAGAGTATGCTAAAATAAGTACCATCGATTTAAAAAATAAAATAATTGAGGAGAACTTTAATGAATTCAAAATTAAAAGACCAACTAAGACGGTTAGAAGAAACCCATATCAACATAGAGGTACGCAAAAGTATGGAAAAACTAGCAGATATTTTAGCAGATGAATTTTTCGAAATTAGCAGTTCCGGAAAAATGTTTGATAAAGAAGAATGTCTGAGAACTGGTGTTGTCTTAACTGAAATGAAGATACATAATTATGAAATTCATCCATTAGCACCTGACGTAGTCTTAGCGACCTATTTTCTAACCGACAAAACGAGGAATCGCAATACGCTCCGAAGTTCGATCTGGAAATGGATTGATGGAAGATGGCAATTATATTTTCATCAAGGGACGATAACAGATGTGCAATTAAGTGAGGTAGAGACTAGTCGTTTCACATAAGTTTGAGCACCGATAGCCCCCAATGTGGTTTTCTTGTATTTCTCCACTTCTTTTACTATGTTTGTAATAGAGTGAAATCAATAAATAAGGAGTGGGATAAATGTATCGAACAACAGATGATTTTCTTCAAGACTGGCAGAATTATGCGAATGGTACACTTCAAGTGTATAATGCAATGACGGATGAAAAGTTAGATCAATCCATTGTTGAAGGGCATAATACGCTCGGCTGGCTTGGGTGGCACGTTGCAGTCGTCACTGGAGCGCTTGGAAAGCAGATGGGATTGGAAGTCGATACGGTCGATGACCCGACGACAGTTCCAAAAGAAGCAAGAGAGATCGCTCGCGTTTTCAAAAAAGTAACGGATCAAATTCAGCAGGGTGCTGAAGGGTTATCCGATGATGAAATGGAAGTAGAAGTGGAAGCATTAGGACAAAACATGCCTCGTGGGAAAGTGTTGAGCATGCTCGTACAACATAATATTCACCACCGTGGGCAAATGACTGTGTTACTACGTCAGGCAGGCTTGGAAGTGCCTGGTGTCATGGGACCGACAAAAGAAAATCAGTAAATAATAAATCCGTCTGATGCATTTCATCAGACGGATTTTTAGTGTTTAGATTTTCTCAGTTTTTACGTTAATATCATATGCATTGCCATAGTTTCTTTTTGCAGCATGATTGGTCGGTCCAACGACATCTGTATAAGAAAAGCTGTATTCAATGGCCGTCGTTATATATTGTTTCGCTTCTAAAACAGCTTCGTCAACATCTTTTTCTTTTGTTAATTGAGCGGCGATTGCTGCTGAGTAGGAGCAGCCTGCTCCGCTTGTGTTCACTGTATCAATTCGTGGTGCTTCGAATGTTGTCAAATGTGTTCCATCAAATAAAACATCGACAGCCGGCCCTTCCAGTCGTCCACCTTTGATGAGAATGTTTTTAGAACCGAGTTGTTGCAGGTCGATGGCTGCTTTTTTCATTTCATCGACAGTGGAGATTGACCGGTGATCTAATAACACGGATGCTTCAGGTATATTCGGTGTAATGATTGTAGCTAGTGGAATTAAGTATTTTTTCAACACTTCAATGGCATCATCTTTTAATAGTTTAGAATTCATTTTTCCAATCATAACCGGATCGACAACAAGATGATTGATTGGAGCTGATTCGATTAACGAGGCAACTAATTCAATGACTTCTTTGGAGAACAGCATGCCAGTCTTGATTCCGTCCACGCCAACTTGTTTGATCGCTGTTGAAAATTGAGCTTCAATTGCTTCCAAACTTATGGCGTGAACATTTTTCTCAGTTTTCGGATGCCTTCCGACAATGGCTGTGATGATGCTCATTCCATAAACATCTAGCTCTTGAAATGTTTTTAAATCAGCTTGGATGCCGGCACTACCTCCCGCGGATGAACCGGCAATTGTCATCGCTCGAGATGGATGTTTCATGTTAAAACCTCTTTCAATAAACATTATATTTTCATTTCCAAATAAATCGGACAGTGGTCACTACCATATATATCAGCATGGATATTAGCAGATTGCAACTGATCGCGAAGACGGTCGGATACAATAAAGTAATCAATCCGCCAACCGATATTTCGCTCACGAACGGTTTTCATGTATGACCACCAGGTGTATAGACCTTCTTCTTGAGGATAGAAATAGCGCAATGTATCGGTAAATCCGCTGCCTAAGAGCCGAGTCATTTTTCCGCGTTCTTCTTTGGTAAAACCGGAGTTTCCATGGTTAGTTTTATCGTTTCGTAGATCAATCTCTTGATGGGCGACATTCAAGTCTCCGCAAAGAATTACAGGTTTTTCTTTGTCTAGCTTTTGTATGTAGTTATAAAACTGTTCTTCCCACTCCAAGCGAATTGGCAGACGCTCCAACGTACGTTGGGAATTCGGTGTATAGACGGTGACAAAGTAGAAGTTCTCGTACTCCAATGTAATGAGTCGACCTTCGGCTTGAATGGTTTCATGATCAAAATTGTAGTAGGCATTTAGCGGCTCATGCTTGGTGAAAATAGCAGTTCCAGCATATCCTTTCCGTTCTGCATAATTCCAAAATTGATGGTAGCCTTCTAACTCCAAACCAATTTGCCCTTCTTGCAATTTAATTTCTTGTACGGCAAAAAAGTCTGCATCTATTTCGTGAAAATAATCTAGAAAACCTTTTCGGATGGCGGCTCTCAGGCCGTTCACATTCCATGATATAAATTTCATTTTCGACCTTCCTTTCCCATGTATTCTATCATATCGTTTGTTTTTTTAAAAAAGTGGTTGACGGTTTCAGTGTATTAAGCATATAATACATTCAGACGGTGTACTAAGTGGTTAATACACTGTTCGTCATATTTTTTTATTCTTGGTGTATTAATCAGTTAATACACTTTGAGATGGGAGTGAGTGCAAAAAAGATGAACATCCAATTTAACAATCGAGATCCCGTTTATATCCAAGTGATTCAGCATTTTAAACTGCAAATCGCCAAGGGTTTTCTGGAATCAGGAGATGTGATTCCTTCAAGAAGGGAGTTGGCTAGCCAGTTGAAAATAAATCCGAATACAGCTCAGCGGGCTTATAAAGAAATGGAGGAGGAAGGGTTGATCAAAACAGAGAAAAACCAGCCGAGCAAGGTGACACATGACCAGGATGTATTGCGCGGTGTACGGAATGAATTAATTGATGAAGCTGTTTCACAATTCGTGGATTCAGTCAAGTCGATCAATGTACCGTTGGAAGATGCGATGAAATTAATAGAAACACATTATAAAGAAAAGGGGGATTCCAATGATTGAAGTTAAAGATATTGTGAAACGTTTTGGTCGTAAAACGGTTTTGGATCAAGTGTCTTTCACAGCTGAGAAAGGGCAAATCACGTGCTTGATTGGTGTAAACGGAATGGGTAAAACAACGATTATGAATGCGATTATGAAGCTAACGCCACTTCAAGCGGGCGAAATTTTAGTTGACGGAGAAAAAGTGACAAAAGATACATTCGAAAAGATTGTGTTCATACCTGATGCAACGATTATGTTGCCGCATTTCACGATCGAAATGGCAATGGAGTTTATGAAAGATTTTTATAAAAATTGGAATCAACGTCGCGCAGACGACATGCTCGCGTTTTTTAAGTTAAATCGTAAAGATAAAATTGCAAGTTTATCAAAAGGAAATACGGCAAAAGTTAATTTATTGCTCGGCCTAGCCGTCGATGCAGATTACATATTAATGGATGAGCCGTTTTCTGGGATTGATATATTTAGCCGTGAACAAATCGCAGAGGTTTTTACAAGTCATTTAATCGAAGATCGTGGTGTGTTGATTACCACGCATGAGATTGGAGATATTGAACACTTGATCGACAAAGTTGTCATATTGAATGACGGTAAGATTCAAAAAGAATTCATGACAGAAGACGTACGAGAGTTAGAAGGAAAGTCAGTCATCGATGTACTTCGGGAGGTGTTCGTTCAATGAAGAATTTCTTTAAGTTATTAAACTTTGAATTAAATCGTGTCATGAAGTTGTTGCTTATTTTGATGGGGTTTACGTTCATTGTTCAACTCGTAGGTGTGTTTGTTGCTAGAAGCAATTATTTGACTCATCTAGAAATGATCCAGCAAAACGAAGGATCATCGGTTTCGCAAGTTTTACAATCTATTGGTTATTTTTCGTTTGATCGAGTTGTTAATAGTTTGTTTTTCATTGGACCGATTATGATTTGTGTTGCTGCCATAATGTTTTATATTTTCTTGATATGGTACCGTGATTGGTTTGGGAAAAATACATTTGTCTATCGCTTGTTGATGCTACCGACGGCACGAATCAATCTCTTTTTCGCAAAGTTAACAACAATTGTGCTTGCAACATTAAGTTTAGTTGGGTTTCAGTTAATTGCTATTCAAATTGAAATGTTGGTGATGAAGTGGACAGTTCCGGGTGAATATGTAATGGAAGTCACTCTTCGACAATTAATAGAGATCCATCCTGTTTTATCGTTAATTGCTCCGAATCAATTTGAATTATTCATGAGTCTCTATGGTGCTGGGATATTGACGGTAATCATTCTCTTTACCGCAATTCTCTTGGAAAGAAGCTACCGGATGAAGGGCGTTTTGTTTGGTGGAACGTTTGTTGTAGCGGTAAATCTGTTGGTCATTTTACCGTTAATTTTAAATCAGACAATCTTTGATTCATTTTTATATAACGGAGAAGTGCTCTTAATAATATTGGCTTTGGGAGTAATCGTTTTGGTTGGTTCCATTTGGCTCAGCAAACGGTTACTGGACGAGAAAATTCGTGTGTAAGGGGGAGAATGAATGAAGAAATATATAAAAACTGCTATATTAATTGCTTTTGTTGTTTTAAGTATAGGAACTTATTATGTGTACACAGCATTAGCATCCAGTGAACATCCGGAATTGTCGATCGAGACCGTTTCCGGCGAAGAAAAATTACTTGATCCGATTACTTTATTGGGCATTCACAGTAAAGAAGCTATGTATACTCGTTTTAAGCTTAATCAACAGGGGTCGACTTATGAAAGTGATTTGAACTTAATCGAGCAGATTGATGGGGTTTTTCAAATTACGAAGGATCGGCTAGAGAATGATTATCGAAGCTTTATGCGAGGGAAAGATTTCTATAGCGGTCATATTTATGAAGATGCTGAACAGTTGGTTATTGTTGAATCAAATTTCAATCGATCATATGAAAACGATATTTCGTTGACTGCTTCTTGGTTGGATAAAAATACAGAAAAATCTACTTCTATAGATGTGGATTTTCCAGGAAATAACTATTCCTTTGCAAATATCATGGATGTACAAATGAATGATAACGTTATTCAAGTATTTGCTAACATGCATGTGAACACAAGAAATGACAATTATACAGAAATTCATCTAATGGAAATCAATGCCGATACCGAGGAATTGATTGGACAAAAGGTATTGTTGTCAGGAGATGAAGAGTCTGATGAAAATTCTAGTGTTAATTTTACTACGCTAAGAGGATCTGTAGAATGGGCTTCATATGAATATATTGTGATTCGAAAAGAGGTTCATCAATTCGACGAGTCAACACAAACACAGCAAGTAACTAAAGATAAATTATATGCATATGATGTGAAAAATAAACAAATGAAAGAGTTAGACATGCCTGAACAGTTTACAACGAGGCATGTAGATTCATTCGATGGCTCGACGCTTTATTTTTATGATGAACTGGCAGAAGGGTTGCGAATTAATAGCTATCAAATTGAAGAAGGTACTTTCTCAGAAGACCTTTTAATAGATGTCGACAGTATTTCTTTTTATCCTTCGCTAACTCATCAAGGAAACCTTTATTTAGTAACCAATACGGACAAAGAAATGTACCTTCAGATCTTTGATTTATCGGATGGTCAATCACTGTATAAAGGAAAAATAAATGCTACAGAGAATGAAGACTTAGAAGATGTTCATATTGAAGAAATTGTTTTAAGTGAAAACAGTGAATGAAGATATAAAGTAAGACCTAAACGAAGAGTTTTCGTTTAGGTCTTTTAGTTTGCCCGGCATGGGTGAATTCTAACGGG
>NZ_JAGSIE010000043.1 GCF_018138385.1 Allobacillus saliphilus | reverse complement strand
CCGCCGTATACGGAACCGTACGTACGGTGGTGTGAGAGGTCGGAGGTTAACTACCTCCTCCTACTCGATTTTGGTTTGCGACAAATGTAAAAGAGGAGATATTTAGGTCTATTTTATGGTATTTAAAAAAAGAAATTATTATTAAATGCGAACATTTTATTATTTAATACTATTATTGTTCGCGTTAAATAATTGCCTTAGAGATAGAGAAGACAGGTATTTCTTATATATAATTTCTACCGACGAAAATCCTTTTTGAAAATAAACCATTGAATTATGCAAAGATGTTTGGTATATTAACCGTGTTGATAACAAATAAATATTACTCGTATATACTCGGTAATATGGTCTGAGTGTCTCTACCTGGTTCCCGTTATAAAGAACCGGACTACGAGTTGAAGTGTATAATGTTCGGTTTTTAGTCCGTTCAGTGTTTTTATGGTGTTAATTTATATACTTTAACTTGCGGTCTGGAAGGTAGAGTTCATCTACTTTTTCCAGACCTTTTTGTTTCGAACCAGAAGACTTGTTAATCAACGAACAAACATTAAGGGGGAAACAAAATGAGTATTTTAAATGCACAGAAACAAAGTAAAAGTCGTTGGAAGTCCACTTTATGGGCGGCTATCTCTCTATTTTTTGTAACTGTAATGGTGGGTTGTAATACCACTGCAAATTCAGAAGAAACGACATCTGATGACGAACAAAGACCTATTTTAATCGAAGGGCCAATGCCGATAGAAGCAAAAGCATTTGCGGATCGATTAGAGAATGTTGAGCAAGAAACATCTGGTATTTATGATTTTTATATTGGCACAGTAGATGATTATCCTGTCATCGTTGTTAAAACGAGCAAAGGAATGGAAAATGCAGCAGCGGCTACTGCGGTGGCAATCGAGCGGTACAATCCAACTGCAATCATTAGTCAAGGAACTTCTGGTGGGCATGATCCAAATTTAAATGTGTTTGATATTGTGCTAGGAAAGAGAACGGTCAATATCGGAGCGCTTAAAACAGGGGATAAAACCGAAAATGAAGGAATTGAACCAACAGAATGGATTCCTATGGATTTAATGGCATCTGAAGGAAGTGCGGGTGAAGATCCAGATGCAGAGAACATTCGATACTATGAAGCAGATGAAGATTTACTAGCAGCTGCGAATGCAGTGAAGGATAAACATACAAAGGGGAAAGTTGTTGAAGGAACAATCGGTTCTGCGGACGTATGGAATAATGAAGTGGATCGAATTAAATGGTTTCATGAAACATTCGGTACTTCTGTAGAAGAAATGGAAACTGCTTCTGCAGCACAAATTGCCAAAGCGTATGAAGTTCCATTTTTAGGTGTGCGAATTTTATCCAATAATAAAACGAACGATGGTGAATACAATCCGGACACAGCAACAGCTAATCAAGAGTACGTATATGAAGTCGTTAAAGAATATATAGCGACGTATCTTTCTAAGTAGTGTATCGATTTATCACTATATGGAGCTTTCAAATATAGGTTACAATCTAATTAAACGAATATGAAGTGCGATTTTAAAAATGAATCGCACTTTTTTATTCAATAATTAAAATTATAAGGAAATAATCAACTAGTTTTAGGAAAATTATTCCTAACGAAAGAATTATGATACGCTAAAACTATTACTATTTAATTTCATTAAGCATATTCGTAACAAGTCAGCTTTTCTTTGTTAGTAACGCTTTTCTTTTCTGAACAGTAAAACAGAAAATATAAAAAGGGTGTCTCGTATGAACAGATTTGGATTAACCTCAATATTAATGTTTTTAGGTAGTGTGGCTTTTTTTTATATCACCCGTGGACCTAATGCGAATACACTTTTAGCTGTATGTATTTTAGCTACACTTTCTGTTGCTGGTATAATTTTTGCTATTTTATCTAAAAAACTTCCTTATATCATAATTGGTGTTACGTTAAATTGCTTGCCGCTGGTTTTTTCTATGCTGTTATTTTTAGCATGGGCTATTAGCGAGCCTTAGTATTAGATATTAATTGAATTCACGCCGAAGGTTCATTATTTGCAAGTAATGTGAAGAGGTGGGGGGGAACTGAATTGGATCATATTGCTGAAATCATTTTTGTTATTCTTTTGACGATCGGGGCGGTTATCGCTTTCACAGGGTAGAAGCGGACCGGAACGAGCATCCTCCTGCCGCTTTCCTTTTTATTGATGCTGTGCAGCAAATTATACATTGTACTTTTTGATCTGTTTAAATTTCGTCTCGTTGAAAATGTTCCATTCGAGTATATAATGGAATTCGTCTACCTATCGCCCCTTCCTCACCTTGCTTTCGAGTTCACTGCATATCTAATACTACTCATTTTTGCTTACCGAATTTTTATTAAGAAGAAAAGCAAATAAACCTCAAATAGAATACACATTTTAAACCCGGAGCATCGATGAAATAATCTTCTTAGAACCCATTAATTATTCCTCCAGTATAATGAAATATGAAAACTAAATTATCAGACGGATAGAGGAAGGGTGGTTCAGGAACGTGGTCTTCCAGGCCTGGAAGACCGTCGAAAATACCTAGAAGCACTTCTTCACAGCCACGACGGTAGATATCGGAGAGAACTTCCTCCCAGCCGAGGGAACTTTCCTGGCCACCGACATAAAAGCCGAAAATCTCACGATAGCCGTCTTTCGTCACACCAATGACGACGTATACGACTTCGTTAGCTACATCATCCCGGCGCAATTTCAAATAGATACCGTCGAGATAAAGCACGGCATATCTTTTCTGAAAAGGACGCTCTTGCCAGGAACGGATATCCTCCATCAACACATCGGTGATGTTACTGATGGTGCCTGGGGCGTAAGCATGACCGAGAATGCGCTCGAGGAAATTTCCAATTTTGCGCGTACTCATGCCTTTATGATACATCGTGATGATTAGGTTCTCCCAGCCACCGTTCATAACGCTGATAGGGTTGGAATACTTCAGTCTGAAATGCATTTTCTCGATCGCGCGGCACCTGTATATTTTCGATACGCCCGTATTTCGTGTCCCATTGACGACCGTAACTGTCTGGGAATTGATAATAAACGCGTTGAACAATCCATCAAGCCTTTTGTCTTTGGAAGGAAGAACTGGTTGTTTAGTAATACAAAAAAAGGCGCTGACAAGTGCAATCATATATAGTGTTGTGGAACAGCCAAGGAAAACGGGTTGAATCTATTTAATTACCTCATCTATCTATTCGAGGTGCTCCCCAATATAGATCCGTCGAATCAAGACCAATTAGCTCTACACCTGCCTTGGTCGACTACACTCCCTGAGGCAAGTTGCGTTCCAAATAAATCTAAAAAAAAGCATAAATGAAGTCCCTATCTGATTACAGGTGGGGATTATTTGACGCTTACAAACTTTTAACCTGCTTATAAATCATGTTAGCAATCGTACATTACAACAAAACATATGACATTTGTCATATGAAATTCCTGACGTTCATGACTAGTCCAAAGAACAGTTTTTTTATACGATGAATGAACTGAAAACTTTTCTTTGGAGGCAGTTATGGCAAATAAAAAATTAGCTCAACTTAAAAATCATATTAAACCGTTTGAAAGCCCTGACACAAAGGCGAGTGTATGGCAACTGGTCAATACATTGCCACCGTTTTTCTTGCTTTGGTATTTAGCTTATGAAGCAATTTCAGTTTCTTTGATTTTATCCATCGCCCTATCCATCTTAGCTGGTGGATTTGTGGTAAGAGTGTTCATTATTTTTCATGATTGCTGTCACGGATCGTTTTTCAAAAACCGCAAACTGAACCATTTTGTTGGAACGATGACCGGAATTCTAACGATGTTCCCTTATGAAAAGTGGAAAAGAGAGCATTCCATCCATCACGCTACGAGCAGTAACTTAGACAAACGTGGTACAGGTGACGTTTGGATTATGACTGTTGAAGAATATAAAAAGGCATCAAAGCTAGAGAGACTTCAATATCGATTATATAGAAACCCATTTATTATGTTCGTCTTAGGACCGCTATATTTGTTTTTAGTAACGAATCGATTGAATCGAAAAGATGCAAAGAAGAAAGAACGTCGAAATACGTATTTAACTAACATTTCAATTATCGGAATTATAGCATTGCTAATTTGGGTGATTGGTTGGTCGAGTTTCTTGATTGTTCAGTTACCGATTATGTTCGTTGCTGGATCACTTGGAATTTGGTTGTTTTATGTACAGCACCAATTTGAAGATTCGTATTTCGAAGATGAAGCGGAGTGGGATTATGTGAAGGCAGCAATCGATGGAAGTTCTTATTATAAACTTCCGCGTGTTCTTCAGTGGATTACAGGGAACATCGGTTATCACCATGTTCACCATTTAAGTCCGAAAGTGCCAAACTATAATTTGGAACAAGTACATGAATCAACCCCACCTTTACAACAAGCAACAACGATTACCGTGGGGTCTAGTTTAAAGTCCATTCGATTTAGGCTGTATGATGAAAAAAGTAAAACCTTTGTCCACTTTAAAGAGATTAAAGAACGACTTCATACAGCTGATCGGCTATCTACAGAAAATTAAATATGAAACAAGAAAATCATTCAAATCATGAATGATTTTCTTTTTCGTTAAATTTGGGTGATACTATATGAAAGACATGAAGAAAGGGAATTTTGTAATGCAAAATTGGTTCAATTTATTTCCGAAAAACATTAGCTTAAGTATATATGTATGGGTGATTATGAGCTTGTTGCCCTTTTATTTCATCTTTCGGTCGAATACACAGTGGGAAATATTGCTCGGTGTAGCATTGATCTTCATCTTTTTCGGTGCTTATCGGCTATCATTCTTATCTATTGGTGGCCTTTTGTATATTTGTGTTTCTGTTATGATGTTGATTAGTGTCGGAATGTCCTTATTTTATGGATACGTGTATTTTTCATTGTTTATTGCTTTTTTTATCGGAAATGCCAAACATAAGGGCGGTTTTATATCACTTTATGTCGTCCATTTAGTCTTGACTGTTCTAGCTTCAGCTTTAAGTTATTTTACACAGCAAGAGCTGTTCTTTTCCCAATGGCCATTCTTAATTCTAACCATTCTAGGAGTTATCTTATTACCGATTAATACATACAACCGTCGAAAAAGACAGAAGCTTGAGGAACAGTTATCGGATGCGAATAAAAAAATCTCTCAGTTATTGGTTTATGAAGAGCGTCAACGGATTGCCCGTGATTTGCATGATACATTGGGTCAAAAACTTTCTCTTATTGGTTTAAAGAGCGACTTAGCAGGACGCCTAATTAATAAAGACCATCATAAGGCAAAAGGTGAAATCGACGATATTAACCAAACTGCAAGAACGGCATTGAATGAAGTGAGAGAAATGTTAGCCGGCATGAGGATTTCGAAGTTCTCCGAGGAGATCAAGCATGTGAAGCAGCTGTTGGAAGCGGCTGCTATAGAGGTGGATATTCAAGGAGATAAGAAATTAAACTATGTACCTTCTTTAGTTGAAGATGTCATCAGTATGAGTTTAAAAGAAGCGGTGACGAATATAGTGAAACATAGTCAAGCAACCCATTGCAAAATAGCTACGGCTGAGTCAGAACACGAAACCGTTTTACGGATTGAAGATAATGGTATCGGTATAGGGTCTAAAAAACATTCACCGACTGGTCATGGACTGGATGGCATGAAGGAGCGACTGGAATTTGTGAATGGACAGCTTGAAATTAAAAGCAGCGACAGTGGAACAACATTAATTGTGACTGTGCCGAATGTCATGCAACAGTTGAAGCAGGAGGGATAAAATGATTCGAATCGTGTTGGCGGAGGATCAAGGGATGCTACTTGGTGCGTTAGGCTCATTGCTCGATCTTGAAGAGGATATGGAAGTAGTCGGTAAAGCTAGAAATGGTGAAGAGGCCGTCCAATTAGTTAATGAGCTTGATCCCGACATTTGTATTATGGACATTGAAATGCCGATTAAAAACGGTTTGGATGCTGCGGAGGAAATGAAAGAAAATAAATGTGAAGTCATTATATTGACGACATTTGCACGTGCAGGATATTTTGAGAAGGCTCGACAAGCAAACGTCAGTGGATATTTATTGAAAGACAGTCCAAGTGAAGAATTGGCCAGTTCCATCCGGAAAATATTAGACGGCCGAAAGGTTTATGCGCCCGAGTTAATCGATTTGGCTTATGAGGAAGAAAACCCTTTAACAGATCGGGAAAATGAAGTTCTTCAGTTGATCGCTGAAGGGAAAAGTACGAAACAAATATCGAAGGAACTTTATTTAACGAACGGCACCGTACGTAATTACATTTCAGTTATTTTTGATAAACTGGAAGTATCAAATCGGATTGAAGCCGTATCGAAGGTGAAGGATAAAGATTGGTTGTAATGAATTCTTTGTGTCCAGTACATAAAGACTTTGCTTTGTACATAGGTTTTTTAACCTTTAAACTGGTGAAAGAGTAAGCTATTTAGGAGGGGATCATATGATTACACATCTACAAGATAATGTTACATTGAACAATGGCGTAAAGATGCCAGGTTTCGGGCTTGGTGTGTATAAAGTTGAAGATGGTGATACCGTCATTCACGCTGTTTCGTCTGCACTGAATAATGGTTATCGTCATATTGATACCGCAACCATTTATGATAATGAGAAAGGTGTCGGACAAGCAGTCAAAGAATCTGGAATTCCACGCGAA
Source organism: Allobacillus saliphilus (assembly GCF_018138385.1). Lineage (GTDB taxonomy): Bacteria > Bacillota > Bacilli > Bacillales > Alkalibacillaceae > Allobacillus > Allobacillus saliphilus. The sequence goes on along the minus strand of NZ_JAGSIE010000043.1, from coordinate 17,514 downwards.
GAAATTTTCATCACATCGAAAGTGTGGAATGACGATCAAGGATATGAAAGCACGTTGAAAGCTTTCGAGGAAACGCTTGAGAAATTGGACACAAATTATTTGGACTTATACTTGATTCACTGGCCGGTCAGCGGCAAGTACAAAGATACGTATCGAGCCCTTGAAAAGCTTTATGAAGAAGGAAAAGTCCGTGCAATCGGGGTCAGCAATTTCCATGTTCATCATTTGGAGGATTTGATGAACGATTGTACGATTACACCAATGGTCGATCAAGTGGAGTTTCACCCACATTTAACACAAAACGATTTACGGAAGTTTTGTCAGGACAATAACATTCAGTTTGAAGCTTGGTCACCATTGAAAAAAGGTCGCTTATTTGAGGATCCAACATTAATGGAAATTGCTGAGACACATGGAAAGACGGTTGCTCAAGTGATGCTCCGTTGGGATATTCAGCATGGTGTTGTGACGATTCCGAAATCAATACGCGAAAAACGGATTATTGAGAACGCCGATATTTTCGACTTTGCATTAAGTGAAGAAGAAATGAAGCGGATTGATGAGATGAATAAAGATGAGCGAACAGGCTCAAATCCGGATACATTTTAACTTTTTAAGATGAAAAGACTTAAGGAAGGTCTGCTGTACTTTGTGAGAGCTCTCAACCCCGGAAGCGATCGTTTATCCCGTTGTTCCGTTCTTGATAAGCGCTCTCGATAACGGAAGGGATTGTTTATCGCGTTTTTCCGTTCTTGATAAGCGCTCTCAACCCCCTAAAGCGGCTGCTCATATCCTGTTTCCGTTGACGAGGAAAGAAATGAAGCGAATAGATTCAAAAAAAAAGCTCTAGACCCCTGTTTAAAAAGTAGTCTAGAGCTTTTTACTATAATTCTACGGAAACTTACTCAGCAATTTTCAACAGCAGGTCGTCTGATTCATCAGGATTTCCTCGTCCGTCCGTATTGTTTGTTAGTACATAAATTTCACCGTTTGCAACCAAAATGTCCCGTAATCTACCGTGATTTTCCAAAAGAACTTCTTCATTTCCTGATTCAACATCAAAACGATAAAGCGACTGTCCTGCAAGTCCGGTTACGAGCAAGTTTCCTGAGTCATCAAAGGCTGATCCGGATGGCGCCCACGTCTCCTCGCCAGAATGGATTGTTGGAGCCTTCATGTTTTTCTCCGTTTCATCTCCACGAATGACTGGCCAGCCATAATTATTTCCTGGTTCAATATGATTGATCTCATCATAAGCTGAGCTTCCGTGTTCTGAACTATATAACTCTCCGTTTTCGTTCCAGGTAAGTCCTTGAGGGTTCCGATGTCCGTATGAATAGACGAGAGATCCTTTAAATGGCTGGTCATCCGGAATGGAACCATCCAAATTCATCCGCAAAATTTTACCAGCTAAGCTATCCGTATCTTGTGACAATTGGTCATTGCCGGCATCACCTGTTGTCGCAAATAAATAGCCATTAGGACCGATAGCAAGCCGGCCGCCATCATGAATTCTGCCGCCAGGAATCTCATCAACCAATACGCCTGTTTCTTTCCATTTACGATCATCTAACTCGATTGCTACGATTCGATTGAATAATCCATCTGCTGTTTGATAGGTATGATAGATATAAGCTTTTTCCTCATCGTCAGGATCTAAAACCATTCCGAGTAAGCCTTCCTCACCTTGCCCGGAGGCGACTTCGCGCTCTAACTGTAGCGATTGCCGTTCAGCCGATTCACCGTCAAAGTGGACAATCGTTCCAGCTCTTTCGGTAATATAAAATTCCTCGCCATTTTTCACAATATCCCAAGGACTTTCAAGTTGATCGACAACGGTTTTTGGCTGATCGAGCAATTGGGTGGAGGTAGTATCATTTGATTTGTTTTCATCAATTGAGCTTCCTTGACTGTCCTGTTTATTTCCATCCAATTCATCTTCAGAAGATTGTTCATCGTTTGATTCTTTTGCCGGGGCTTGAAGAGGGGATTCACAACTAGCCAAAAGTGCTGTCATAATCAAGAGAGAAATCATCCATTTCAAAGAGGATCACTCCTTTGGTAGATTTAGTGATCTTTTTTCTGCGCCTCTAGTTGTTGTTCAAGTTCGTGGACACGCTGTTGAAGCTTCTCGGTTGGTTCTTGAATTCTTTCTGTTATACTTTTCAACATCGCAACAACGGTTAAAATGATGACAACGAAAGCAAGTCCGAACATGACATAGATAATCATTAGGGAAACCTCCTAAAAATTAATCGTTAGACAGGAAAAACGTTAGTAAGAAAAATAGGATGAAACTGAGTAATAAAATGGAACCACCGATAATATAAACGAGTAGGTTAATTGTATCTGAAATCGGAAGTGGATTTAAAAACTCCAGCCACATGCCGACTGTAAGACCGATGGAGCCGATAATTCCTGTAATTGCATGGGTGATAGCAAGTTTCGGTGCTCTTACTTCCACGACACGATAAAAAATGCCCCAAGCAAAAACAGTTAGCCACCCGGCTACAAGAATGTGGGCGTGTATGGGTTTAAGTGCGTAAGATCCTGCACCTGCCATATGAGCACCTAGCCCGGCGCCAATCGCCCCAAATAATGCTGCTAATCTTATCAGTGTGTTGCTCCAAAAGCGTTGATTCATTTTGTTCACTCCAAAATATGCTGTTTTCTTTACTATAACAATGAATAATATGAATTCATAGAAGGGTTTTGAAATTTTTTGATGTTATAAACTTTCAATATGCTTCATGCTTAAAGCAAAGTATAATAGGGAAAAGTTTTGAGAGCGTGCACTTAAGGTAAATATCGGTTTTCACAAATAAAAACTGCTCGTTTAAACGAATAAAGTGCAACACGAAACTGTATAAGTAAAACGATACCGGAGAAAAGAGGCGAGTATATGAAAGCAATGATACAAAGCGTTACAAACAAAGTGACGACTAGGAAAGGTATGTGGGTGACTCTTTCTGCTTGGCTGCTCATTTCAATTTTACTTGCACTGTTGGCACCTAGTGCGAAAGATTACGAGGTTACAAGTATTGAATCTTTACCGGAAGATGTCCAATCTGTCGTGGCACAAAATAAAATTGATAAACATTTTGGTAAAGAAGAAGATATTCCTGCCTTGCTAGTTTTTAAGGCAGAAAATAACGAAGTTGAATGGGAAGAACTGACGAATATTGTGGATGCAATTGGTAACTCCGAAGTAAAAGGGTTGAAAAGTATCCCACCTTTAAGTGAAATGCCACCACAAGCAGCAAGATCTTTTCTATCTGAAGATAAATCGACGGCTTTGATTCCGATGGCATTCGATCAATCGATGGAAAACGCAGATCTTGCCGAAGAAAAAGAAACGATTCATAAACTTGTTGCTAGTGAAACAGATATGGATTTATATGTAACGGGCCCGGCCGGAATTTCAACGGATACATTGGACTTGTTTTCCCGTGCAGATCTCGTCCTGATTTTATCTACAGTTGGGTTAATTTTAGTCCTTTTAATTATCATTTACCGTTCACCACTATTGGCACTTATTCCGTTACTTGCTGCGGGTTTCGTATATTTTGTTACGTTACAAGTGTTAGGGATTTTCGGCGCGTTCGGTTTAAATTATTCCAATCAAACGATCTCAATTATGTCAATTTTATTGTTTGCCGCTACAGTCGATTACTCCTTATTTATATTCTCCCGCTTTCGAGAAGAATTGAAGACGCATGAAAATAAGCATGAGGCCATGCAAGCAACGATGAGTGCACTCGGACTGCCTTTATTCATTTCGGGAGGGACAGTACTTGCAGCCATGCTCGTTTTGTTTTTTGCTCGATTAGGTGATTATCAAAATTTCGCACCCAGTTTTGCTACGACGATGCTGGTTATCATTATTTCTTCATTAACACTTATACCGTCATTGTTTGCATTGTTCGGCAGAAGATCCTTTTGGCCTAAGGTTCCTAATGTCGGAGATGATAACATAAAACCTAACTCTTTCTGGCATAAAATTGGTAAAGGTGTTACGAAAAAGCCAGGAATTAGTGTAGTTGCAACACTAATTGTAATGGGGATTGCTGCCAGCAACTTAATGAACTTAGAATACGATTTTAACTTGCTCAATTCGTTTCCGGATGACATGGAGTCAAAAGAAGGCTTTGAGTTAATTGAGGAAAAATTCGCAAGTGGTGACTTGGCTCCAACGACCGTTCTATTTGAAGGAGACGAAGAGACCTCTGAAGAAGGTTTGCAAAAACTAAAAGATGAATTATCAAGTATAGATAATGTACAATCAGTTGAACTACAGGGAACAACAGAAGAAAATATGGCAGCTCGATTTACATTAACTTTCACTGGGAATCCTTATGAGAAAGCAGCAATGGATCAGTTGGAAACGATGGTTGATGAAGAACAAACGTATGTAAAAGCGGCAGGTTTAAAAGGAGATTTATATTTTGCAGGTGAAACCGCAGCCCAAGTGGATGATCGAGCACTGAACCTACGTGATTTTTTCGTCATCGTTACGTTAGAAACATTGTTGATTTTAGGCATGTTGATGTTTTTGACGAAGTCATTTAAACGAGCATTTTTAATGATGGCGACAAACTTGATTTCCTTTGTGGCAGCAATTGGCGCGGGAATCTTTTTAACGGAGTTATTCTTTGATATCGGAACGATCAGTAACCGGGTGCCACTCTATGCTTTCGTTTTCTTGGTGGCATTGGGAATAGACTACAGTATTATGCTCGTTTCACGGTATTTGGAAGAGCAAGAACAACTAGATACTAGAAATTCAGTCCATACGGCAATTGCGAATACAGGTGGCGTTATTTCTTCAGCCGGCCTATTATTAGCGGCGACATTTGCTGTTCTGATGACACAACCGGTCCAGCTATTGTTCGTTTTCGGCTTTATCGTTGCCGTCGGTATTTTAATTGATACGTTTATTATTCGAGGTGTTTTACTACCTGGATTGTTAGTTCTTTTTGATAAAAAGAAATAGTAATAAAAACGCTGCATCAGTGCCATTCTGGTGCAGCGTTTTTAAGTGCTAGCGAAGCATTCGTTGGGCATATTGTAGTAGAATAGAGATAAAAGGTTTAATCGCATATGAATCTGTGAAAACTGATAATAGTTTTTAATGATGGCAAGCAACAAAGAGGAACACCAGGGGAGGAACCGAGATGAGGCTACTGCGTTTTATTGGAATGATTGCCATTCTAATTTTTATATTTTTTGTTCTTCCGATCAATGAATGGATTGCTAAGCCAAGTGGCGAATTGACGGTTTCTATTATGTGGGAAGATACAAAAGACAGTGTTCAACAAATCGATCTAAAAGAAATCGGCGACCGGATGGAATCTACGGCAAATCGTGCGAAGTTTCTTATTTCCAACCTAATGGACGACGAATCATCCGTGCAATTTCAAGAAATGCCTAAGCATGAATCGACGGAACAAGGAAAGACCAAAAAACCTCAGATTGAATTGACGGAAGCGGATATACAGGAGTTCGAATACCGAGTATTGGAGTTAGTGAATGAGGAACGCAAAGCAGAAGGATTAGAGCCACTTGAATTTTCAGTGGAAGTTAGCGAGGTAGCTCGTGCCAAATCTCATGACATGGCAGACGCTAATTATTTCGATCACCAGTCACCGAATTATGGATCGCCATTTGAAATGATGCAAACTTTCGGTGTGGATTACCGAGTGGCGGGCGAGAATATCGCCATGGGACAACGGACACCAGAAGAGGTCATGAATGGTTGGATGAATAGTGAAGGACACCGAAAAAACATTATGCATGATCAATTTACACATCTTGGCGTCGGCTATGTCGAGAAAAATGGAACAACGTATTGGACGCAAATGTTTGTCGGGCGATAATTTTTTTGAAAAAGGGGAAGATGTACTATAGAGTCACAAAGGAGGGGTTCAAGTGAATCTTATTAAACCACATGATTATATTATTTTAGGTATTTATACAGTGGTTCTTCTATGGGATTATATGACATCTGGAGATTTCGGTGAATTCTTAATTTTTGTTTTGGCTGGTGTTGCTATTTTTGCGCTGAATTATAAAAAATATAAAGGCGTATCCAATAAGGAGATAATGAATTGGCAATTGTTCAGTACCGGTTGGATTGTTGTACTTGTAGGTCTGTTAGCAATCATATTTGGCTATGACCAGGCAGCCATATTTTTCAACCATGGTCTATTGATTTTCATCATTCTATTGACGCTATTTGAAGTCTTCCTATCATCTAGAAGATTGAAAAATAATGAAGATCCTGCTCGCTAAGCAGGATCTTTTTTCATGTTTGACGAATAATCCAATCCGCAGCTTCACCGAGATCCTTGAAAGACTTGTAGGCCAAATCAGATTGATCGGAGACCATTAAGCTTTTGAGGCCTGCAGCATTTCCAGCTTCTAAATCCACTTCACGGTCGCCAATCATATAACTCGAATTTGGATCAACCTCATAAGCTTCAATCAAATCCTTAATCATCCCAGGTTTCGGTTTTCTGCATGCACAATTCGATTTAGGATGGTGAATACAAGCTTTGACCTCCGTAATTTTCCCGCCAGCTTTCTCTAGTTCATAAACCATTTTGTCATGGATATCAATCAGCTCTTGATCTGTCATATATCCTAACCCGACGCCACCTTGATTGGTGACGACAAATAATTGATAGCCTGACTCATATAACTTTTTAACGGCTTGTTTAACGGTTGGGAGAAAATAAAGATCTTTAGGCTTATTTACATACTTCACACGATCCGTAAGTACTTCATTAATGACACCATCTCGATCTAAAAACACAGCTTTGTTCATGAAATCACTCCTACCAATAGGCTCTAAACTTATGATATCCTAAAATACAACAAAGATAAAAAATTAATTTGGAGATGAAAATGAAAATAAGACAAATGGCAGTTGCTTTATTGTATAAAAACGAAAAAGTTTTATTTGTCCAACGAGAGGAACATCGAACGTTTTTACCCGGTTACCTTGTGCCAGTCGGAGGACATATTGAACCTTATGAGTTAAATGAACCGGAACATGCCTGTGTCCGAGAAATTTTTGAAGAAACAGGCATTCGCGAAGAGGAGATCGACGGATTACGATTAAAATATATTATTTATCGAATGAAAGACGAAGAGGTTCGGGTTCAGTATATGTTTGTCGGGGATGTATCAACGGACCGGAAACTCGTTAATAGTGATGACGAGGAGTTGGTCTGGTTATCGTTGAATGAGCTGCAAAATAAAAAAGTCACCTATGCGTGTTATTCAGCCGTTCGCCATTTTGAAGAGCTTGGTATTCAGGATGATGAAATTTATGTAGGCACAATGAATAGGGTGGACGGTGAACTCCATATGAGTTGGGCCATGTTACAGGACGGTTGAGGTACCATTCGGTTGGAGAGACATCGAATTATTCAGTAAAAATCCCTCGACTTATGGCAAGTCGAGGGATTTTCAATACTTATTAAAAGCCTAATACGTTTTCCACATTTTCATCTTCATCAACGATTAATAAGATTTTACCTTTATCCATTTCTTTTTCATAATTTGTTGCTTCTGTTTCAGAGAAACCAACTTCTTCTAGCTTGCTGCGAAGTTCGTCACCTTTTTTGTTGAACATATTGCCGACAGCATCAGAAAAGTCTTGTTTGATTGTGCTTGCGTCAGCATTATCTGCTACGCGGTTTGTTCTGTCGTCATCATGAGATAATACATAAACATTGTCTTTATTTACGCCGTTATCTCTAAGTTTCTGAACATCTTTTGCTAATTCTTCATCATTAGTATACTCTTTTACAAATGGCATGTTGATCACCCCTTGTTTGATTTGTCTACTAAGTGTTTACCACGTGAATATGGATTTAAACATTCCATTATGTTATTCCTTCCAATCACTCGGCTTTAAGCTATCGAACATCGTGTGATCATGTTTTTGTAAAGGCTCTTTAGCTGGTCCTTCTAATACTTCACCGGTATAAGAGAACCGTGAACCATGACATGGGCAATCCCATGACTTCTCACCATTGTTCCAATTGACCTCGCAACCGGCATGGGTACAAGTCGTATCTACAATGTGAAGTTCACCAGAAGAATCACGATAGGCACCTTTACGTCCACCTTCCATACGAAAAGTAGTTGCTTCATCATTGTTCAGCTCATCCATATTACTGTTCTTTCGGTCCATTTTACCTTTTACCAATTCCTTCGCTACATTTGCGTTTTCTTTTATAAATTGTTGGATACTCGGGTTGGCCTCGAACCGTGAAGGCTTGAATAAATCTGCATAAGGAGTAATTTCTCCAAGAACGAGATCACTTAAAAGCTTTGCAGCAACCGTACCATTGGTCATACCCCACTTCCGATAACCAGTTGCTACTAATATATTCGGATTATCTTTCGTCATGGGTCCGATATAAGGCAACTTATCCATACTTGTTAAGTCTTGTGCCGACCATCTATTCAAAATTTCATAGTCATCAAAAAGCTCATCTGCAAATCGCCTCAATGCTTTAAAATGTTCCATCATGTCTTGTCCTTGGCCTGTCTTATGATTTTCTCCACCGATAATGTACAGTTCACCGTCGTTTGTCGGTTGGTAACGAATAGATCGTTTCGGTGTGTCTGTTTTTAAATACATTCCACCTGGATATGGTTTATTAGCTTTAATACTTAGTGCATAAGAACGTTCTGGGTAAATACGTGTTGACCATAATGCTTTTCCTTCATAAAACGGAAAATGCGTACAAGCGAGTACATAGTTGGCCTTAATTTCTTTTCCATTCTTTGTCTTGACTATTACTCGCTTGTCATCTTTTTGAATATCAACTGCACTCGTACTCTCAAACAATTTTACACCGCGTTGATCGACTAAATTGATCATATGTTTTAAGTATTTTATTGGGTGAAATTGGTATTGGTTTTTCATGGATAAGGCATTTTCAATCGTCAAATCCATAGGAAGCTTGGTTGTTAATTCACCTTTAATATTCAATCGATCATAAGCTTTATATTCTGTTTCCATCTTATTTGCGTACTCACCAGTCGTTGCATATAAAAAAGCATCTTGCTGTTCAAAATCACAGTCAATTTGATTTTTCTCAATAAGCTCCTTCATATATCGAATGGCATTTTTATTCGCGTCGTAATATTTTCGGGCAGGTTCAACACCGTGCTTTCTAATGAGCTCATCATAAATCAAGCCGTGTTGGGCAGTAACTTTCGCTGTCGTATGACCTGTCGTTCCGCTGACGAGGCGACTAGCCTCGATTAAAGCTATATTCAATTTTTCTTTAGATAATATCTCTGCGGCGGTCAATCCGGTGATCCCACCACCAACAATAATGACATCTACGTCTAAATTGTGCTCTAATGTAGGATAAGAAGATAGTTCTATCGAATCGCGCCAAAAAGGGATAGCATCAGTAGGCAAGTGTGGCAGGCTAGACATCCAATTCCTCCTCAATCTTTTATTATTAACGTTTCCTAACAAATACGATCTATTCAATCCATACCACGTTACATGAAAAATAAATTATCTTTGGAAAAAATTATAATTTTTATGAAAAGAATTTGGAAATATCAATACACTTTAGTATAATGAAATATAAGGCAAAAGAATTGTTTATTATGAAAATGTTGGAATTAACGCGTAAGGGTACGAGTTGGTTCATTAGTCTTTTTTCCTAAATTTTATTTAGGTCTAAAAGTTATTGAAGGAGATTGGTGGCTATGGTCCAGACAAAGTTATTGCAGGATCTTTTCTTTGATGGAATCCAAGACGCTATGATTATCATTCGTGTAGGGGAGCAAGGAGATTACTACTATGAAATGATCAATCATAAAGCATATGAATTAACAGGCCTTTCAGAAGAGAATCTCGGTGATAAGCTTACTGAAAAAGTACCTGGAATTTCTCGCGTTTTTGTATTGGATAAATTTGATGAAATTGTTCATACAAAGCAACCATATTCATTTACAATGGGTTTTCCACAACCTAATAAGGAAACGATAGCACTTCATGTGACTTTGCAGCCAATCGAATTACAAGAGAGTAATTTTATCCTTGTCCATGCACGTCAAATGGATTATATAGAACCTGCTGAAAGTCAGTTTTGGTTGGATGATCAAAATCTAGAATTGAGTAGGCAGCGTTATCGATCGCTTTTCGAGAATAATGCAGATGCTATTTTTTCATTGGATTTAGATGGTAACTTTTTAGAGGTTAATAAAGCATTTGAAGTTCTTTCAGGGTATAAGAAGTGCGAATTAATTGGCAACTCTGCTTTTAGCTATATTGAACGAAAACTGCAGCAAATACTTAAAAAGCATTTTATCAAAACGATACGTGGGGATGCACAAGTTTTCGAACTGACCGTTCCAGTAAAGAGTACAGTGAAAAAAGAACTTCATGTGACGATGACGCCATTAGTTATTGAAGAGGGAATTGTCGGGATTTATGTCATTATGAAAGATGTCAGTGATCAACGAAAAGCTGAACGTGAATTGAGAGAAAGTGAAGAACGCTTTCGGATGATTGCTGAGAGTTCACATGACTTGATCACTTTGTTGGATCATGATGGTAATATTTTATATGCATCGCCTTCGTATGAATTTATTCTAGGCATACACCCAGATGAATATGTTGGTCAATCACTTTTGTACAATATTCATGAAGAAGACAAAAACAAAATCATCAGTGAATTCATTCGATCGATCAATGAAAACGTACCAATCACCTTGGAATTTAAGCAACGACATACGGAAAAAGGATGGCTATGGTTTGAATTGCAAGGCAAACCGATTTTTGATGTAAGTGGCGGATTTCTCCACATGGTTGTTGTGACGAGAGAAATTTCCGAACGAAAGAAATATGAAGAGAAATTGCGTACGCTCGCTTATCAAGACCCATTGACCAACTTACCGAATCGAAGGTATTTCCAAGATCGATTGTCAGAACGATTAGCAGAAGCTCGTCGACAAGATCATTCTAATTTTGCTGTCATTATGGTCGATATGGATAATTTAAAAGAATTGAACGATCAATACGGCCACGATTTTGGAGATGAAGCATTACGTGTATTCAGTCGGCGAATTTTAAATAGCTTACGGAGTGATGACCAAGTAGCTCGTCTTGGTGGTGATGAATTCATCATTCTGTTAAGCCATGTGAAATCCAAGAAAGACTGTGTCGATGTCGTCAAAAGACTACACAATAATATTCGCAAACCGATTAAAATTAAAGGCGTAACATTAACGTTGACAGCAAGCATGGGACTAACGATGCCGAAGACCCTTACATTTACGGAAGAAGAAATGATTAAACAGGCTGATAAGGCACTTTATCAAGCGAAGCAATCCGGTAAAAACACATATGAAGTTTTACTTACCGCAGATGAGGAAATATAGATATATAGATGGTATTCGTATTTCATCTGAGGAGGTAAAATAATATGGTTGTCACATTAGTTATTCTTATTGCGTTGGTTTCAATTGCTGCGTTAATTGCTACGTGGATGATCGGAAAGAAATATGAGGAACAAGAGCAAGAACGGCTGCGTGAAAATAATGCAACGTTTAGAGATGAACTGGAACGTTCTTGGGAATATGAAAAAACGGCGTTGAATAGAAATATTCCTAATCTGACATTTATTTATATTGCTTTCTTCGCGATTGTCATTTTGGCAGGTATCATTTTATATTTTACTTAACAAAATAGTAATCAAAATGTAACGTTCAGACGTTAGTTAATCTGCTAAACTATATGTGTTCCTTCCTTAGTAAAGTAAGGAATGACTTAAACATCCAAGAAGTGCAGAAATTGATAGCGTCTACTAGATACAAAGAGCTGGTTAAAGGATAGTATCCTTTGCCAGCTCTTTAATTTTTGTTGGGAGAATTAAAAATATATATGAAAAAAATTAAGCCCGATCGATTTCTTTACTTCATCGATCGGGTTTCGATTTGAATTTACGTTTATTTTTGATCGTCTTCATCGACGTAGTGGCCGTGGTCTGGGATGCCGACTTCTTTAAAATTATCCGCTAAATAATTCAAGCTTTTGTGTAATTCTTCACCTTGCATTGGATGTCCATGTCCTGTGATGGCAAGTTTTGGTTGTAGGTCTCTTAATTTTAATACAGATGTTTCTGCATCCTCCCAGTTCGGTGTCAAATAACGTGGAGGCGAGCTAATTTGCTTCTCTTGTGTAAATACGTCATATAAATTTTCCTGTTTGACAGTGACGAATGCGTCTCCGGCAATTAACGTTCTGTCTTTTTCTCTGAATAGAGAAATATGACCAGGTGTGTGCCCGGGTGTGTGAATCCAACGCCAATCTTTCATGTGTGGAATACTGCCGTCTTCTGGCAACGGTTGAACTTTATCCCCAAGATTAATTGGCTCTACAGGGAATAGAGGCGATAGTTTGGCGACCATGCCACCTTCAACTGTAGGGTCCGGTTCTGGATATTTCAACTCACCTTGCAAATATGGAAGCTCGTATTCATGTGCATAAACAGGAATTTTCCAGTAGTCAACGAGTTCTATAATGGCTCCGACATGATCAAAGTGTCCATGTGTCAAAACAATTGCGACAGGGGGCTTTGAAAAGTTTTCATTAACCGTATCAATGATTTTATTAGCTGACTTAGGCATGCCAGCGTCTACTAATACCCACTCATCATCTGACGGGTTATTTACGTAGTATAGATTCACAATTTGAATTGTTTGATACCAAAGGTCTTCGGCAATTTTTTCAAAATGTCCACTTTCTGTGGAAGTGGTTGGGATATATTTGTAATCATCGCCATAACTCATACTGTCTTTCATGCTGTTACCTCCTATAGGTGCTATTTCTATTCTATATATTTATCCGAAAATCGAAGTTATAAACAAAAAATTTCGTAACAATAAAACTTCTACATAAAAAATGCTCAGAAGTACATGTCAGCTTTTTTGCTAGAGCATGTAATCCTGAGCATTGCCAATTTATTTTGTTTTATTTTTTTTAGGAACTACACCGTTATCGTGGTGATCTTCATTTTTTTGGTTCAATATAACGCGCAAATCTTCTTTGAATTTACGTGTAACCAATATATACAAGTAATCCCCTTCTTGAATCTCTGTATCGCCGTATGGGGTGATTAAATTTCCATTACGAACAATCGCTGCAATGGAAGCTTTTTTTGGAAAATTAATATCTCGCAATTTATTACCGACGACGGCATGTGTTTCATTTGTTTGAAACTGAACCATCTCAGCATTCGCTTTGCCCAATGAAATCAATTCAATTGAATGTTCAGGCGTTACTTTCTTCGGTCCTAGTAAATCAAGCTTTTTGGCAAACAACGTTATCGTTGAGCCCTGTACGAGTGCAGAAATTAATACTGTAAAGAATACAATATTAAAAAACGTTTCTGAATGTTCTACACCTGCAACAATCGGGAAGGTCGCCAGAACGATTGGAACAGCCCCTCGTAAACCGGCCCAAGAAATAAAGATTTTCTCTTTAAACGTGTAGCCCATCTTAATCGTAGAGATAAAGACAGCGATTGGGCGTGCAACTAAAATAAGAAATACAGAGATCATGACACCAGAGAAGACGATACTGCCTTCAAAAACTTGTTCCGGGAAAGCGAGTAATCCAAGAATCATAAACATGAAAATTTGTGCAATCCAGGCAAGCCCTTCATTAAATTGGAAAATAGGATAGCGGTAAGTCAATTCAGAATTCCCAACAATTACACCAGCAACGTATACTGCTAAAAAACCACTTGCTCCGATGAGAGAAGCTGCACTATAAATCATGAATGCAAAAGCTAAGGCCAAAATCGGATATAAACCACTCGATTCCAAACTAATTTTATTAATGATAAATGATGAAAATCGTCCTAATAAAATACCGAGGATTAAACCAACACCCATTTGCCAAAAAAATGCAGGGATCATTACGAATAAACTTGAATCATTTACAATCATTTCAATGAAAATAAGTGTTAAAAAAACGGCCATCGGATCATTGGTACCCGATTCAGCTTCAAGTGTTGAAGCGATTTTCGGCTTTACATTTCGTTCTTTGAATGTAGCGAAGACAGCTGCAGCATCAGTTGAACCGACAATGGAACCGAGTAATAATGCATGAAGCCAAGGAACATCTAATAAATAGTGGGCAGCAAGACCAGCTAAAACAGATGTGATAAAGACTCCGACCGTCGCCAATGACAGTGCCGGAACAATTGCTGGACGCATGGATTTCCACTTGGTTTGGAGTCCACCCTCAAACAGAATGACCACAAGTGCTGCAACACCAATAATTTGAGCGATATCCGCATCATCAAAATAAATCCAACCAAAGCCATCGCTTCCGATCGCCATACCGACGGCAATAAATAAAACAAGGGAGGGGAGCCCCATTTGGCTGGAGAATTTTGCAGCAAGAACACCGCTAATTAAAAGAAAAGCGACTAATATAATTAATTGATCATTTCCTACTGAATCTAAAAACATTAGAATCCTCCATTAATTTTCTGTTTTTAATTTTATCATAATTATTATTGTTTTACTTATCAGGTGATTGGCCAGTTTTATATTTTTTGAAAATAATTAACAATTAGAATTTTATCTAGTATAATAATTACTATAACTTTTTTACATATTTTTAGTAACGAGGACTGTTTGGAACATTCAGACTATAGACGGAAACAATACAGTGCTGTAGTCTGTTCGCTTGTGGGGATGGGATTGCTAAACTTTAGATATAGTCATAAAAGAAGGGTGAGAGTCGATGAAAGAAGAAATTTTAATTGAAGTGAAAGGTCTCAAAAAAGGTTATAAAAAAAGAAAAACAAAAGAGTGGGTTCAAGCTGTTAACAATGTGAGTTTCACTGTGAAACGTGGAGAAATTCTCGGCTTACTCGGACCGAATGGTGCTGGCAAGACGACAACGATCAAAATGATCTGTGGACTCATCGTCCCTGATGAAGGGGAAGTCGTCATTAACGGCATCACGATGCAAAAGAATCGTCTAAAAGGATTGGAACACATTAGTGCTGTATTAGAGGGGAACCGGAATTTATATTGGCGCTTAACAGCGAGAGAAAACCTAGAATATTTCGCAGGAAACCGTGGGAAAAGTCGAAAAGAAAAGATGGGTGAAATTGAAAAGTTATTGAGTGAGTTCAAGTTAAAACAAAAGGAAAATGAACTCGTCAGTAATTTATCACGCGGTATGCAACAAAAGCTGGCATTAGCAGTCGCTTTACTGGCCGACAGTGATGTGATTTTGCTCGACGAACCGACGTTGGGTCTTGATATTGAAACAGGGTATGAAGTGCGTCAATTATTGAAGAAAATTTCAGAAGCAGGGAAGACGATCATCATTAGTACGCATGACATGCCGGTTGTACAAGATTTATGTGAGCGAACAGTAATTATTAACAACGGAAAGGTAATTGCAGATGAAAAAGTAGAGGAACTGATGAATTTGTTTGAAACAAGTGCTTACGTATTGACGTTAGGGAATGAGCTCACTGAACAGCAACAAAAGGAATTGGACGCCAAGTTTCCGATAAATGAACTGCTGGATGGGGGTAAATTAACGATAACTTTGGAACAAGATAATGATATTTATGACTTAATGGATTTATTGAAAAAAGAAAACACAATTATTGAAAAAATCGACCGAACGACCATCGACTTTGAAGAAGTATTCATGAATTTGATTCAGGAGGAGAAGAACCATGCCATTCATTCAATTAATTAAAGCAAATACACGGATGGAATTCATTGAAATGAAGCGTTATCTTCCGAATACACTCAGCATGATTGCAACTGTCTATATCATTTTTTTAGGAATGCTTTTGGGGATTAACGTCATCGGTGACCCGGCACAAGCAGAAGCTAATATCCAACATCTTATCGTGAACTATATTTTTTGGTATTTAACTTTGATGACATTATCTAATATTGGATTTACGATTACGATGGAAGCGACAAGAGGTACGTTAGAACAATTATATATGTCACCACTAGGGATGTGGAAGATCCTTTTATCACGATTGATCGGTTATATAGCGTTGCATGGAGTCATTGTCATTGGTCTATTATACTTAAGTATGGCTACCGCCAATCAGTGGCTCTATTTAAAGCCTGATATAACCCTGACCATTTTGCTGATAACGTTGGTCGGAATCGTTGGTGTCGGTTTTATGATTGCAGGTGCGAGCGTTATATTTAAACAGATTCAAGCGTTCATGCAAATACTCCAGTTTATTTTAGCTGCTCTTGCATTTGTTCCACTATCTGTCGCACCAATCTTAATATTAGCTCCATTCGTTAAAGGGGTAGACATGATCCGACATGTTATGATTCAAGGCTACTCGTGGACAGATTTTACAGCGATGGATTATACCGCGTTAATTGCCAATTCATTGCTATATTTACTAATCGGCATATTCTTCTACTTAAAATGTGAGAAAATAGCGATGTCAAGAGGATTGCTAGGGAACTATTAATTTAATTTTTGTAGTGAAGCGGCCGAGGGAATTCTCTCGGTCGCTTTTTAGATATGATCTGTGAGGGGGAGAAGAAATGATAAACATTGAAGAGCTTGATCACGAATACTTTATGAAAGAGGCTATCAAAGAGGCAGCAATTGCAGGCGAACGAGGTGATCTACCAGTCGGCGCAGTTATCGTACATAATGGAAAAATTATTTCGCGTGGAAACAATAAAATTAATACGAATAAAAACAACACCTTACACGCCGAAATGACTGCTATAAATAACAGTGCGGCTTTTTTACAAAGAAATGCTAGGGAGTGTGTGATTTATACAAGTTTGGAACCTTGTATTATGTGCTTGTCTACGATTGTAATGACGAACATACGCCATATCGTCTTTGCAGTCGAAGATAAGTATATGAATATGAAACCTTTTATTCATTCCAATGAATATATCGATAAGCGCATACATAGTTACATAGAAGGAATATTGGAAAAAGAATCATTTGCAGTTATTCAAAAATACGACGAGAGAATGGCTCGCATGGTTCGTACAGGAAATCTTCAATAGTTTTTCTGTTATGTAAGCTTTTTGATCATCGGTTGGTTTTATCAAAGTTCGAGTTTGGACTGAACGAGCGTGAAATGTCATCGAGGAGCTGTCTCGACACCCGAATGACAGCTAATGAAGCGTGTAAAGTCGTTGAGAAGCCGTCTCAACGCCCGAACGGTGGCTTATGAAGTGCGAAACGTCGTCGAGAAGCTATCTCGACACCCGAATGACAGCTTATGAAGCGTAAAAAGTCGTCGAGAAGCCGTCTCAACGCCCGAACAGTGGCTTATGAAGTGTGAAACGTCGTCGAGAAGCTGTCTCGATACCCGAATGGCAGCTTATGAAGCGTGAAAAGTCGTCGAGAAGCAGTCAAGTCCATTATTATGTGTAAATTCTCTCAAGTGATTTCAGCGGGTAAAACAGCATATTCAATTTTGACATCTG
>NZ_JAGSIE010000042.1 GCF_018138385.1 Allobacillus saliphilus | reverse complement strand
TCGATGACATTTTGCGGGGTACGCGATCTCTTTTGGGTATTGAGACATGTCCTCGATGACATTTTGCAGGGTGCGTAAGCTCTTTTGGGGATCGAGACATGTTCTCGATGACATTTTGTGGGGTGCGCGAGCTCTTTTGTGTATCGATACGAGTTCTCAATGACATTTTGAGCTCCCTATGCATTCATTCGGTCATCGATTTCTCTCTAACATAATAAGTCCAACGATTGCTTCCCATCTTTTTAAAATTTTTTTGAAGTGTGTGGGAGATAACTTTCTTTGAGATCAATTCACCGCATAACTCATAAACGTTAATCACCGTTAATTTCATATCTGGAAATAAAATGAGAAACTCATTGATTGTTCGTATGACCGAATCAACATATGACTCGCTCAAATCACAATCATTACAATTAATCATCCTTCCTATCAATTTAATTTTGTACGAATGACATCGTGCGCAAGTAATCCCTTTTTTTATTTCTTCATATGTGTAATCGAATTGTTGTTGATAAGGAGATTTATCAAGGTGGAGCTCTATAAGTTTTTCCATCAATCGTTTATGTAAATCATTATGACGTGATGGAATTGTTTGGAGGTACTTTAGATGACCTTCAATCTGTGTCGGAAGAATCATTGCAGTGTTAGGTGGTGCGTTAAATAGAGTAAAATTTCGATTAACAAAAATCACATGAGATTGAGTTGGTAAGTTAAAGCCAGCTCTGCGGATGAGTTGAGTTAGCAGTGAGCTTGAGCGGGCAACTTGGTGAAGTGGATTTTGAATTTCTTGTTGGGGAAGTTTTAAAAATTTATCCTGTTCGAAAATATATTCACCGGTAAAGTTTTTCACTTCATAAATCAAGATTTTTTCTTGTGTAATGAGCAATGAGTCAATCTGGAACACTGTATCGTTAAATTGAAGTAACAAATCCGTGAGTACGATATGTTTCTCACTGAAATCTTGAACTAAGGAATCAAATAATCTTTCTCCTTCATATCCTTTTGAATACTGCAAATAATTAGTGTGCTGTTTTGTCGTTAAAGATATCCTGCGATTCAACACCTCTAAACGTTGTAGTTCTAATGGTTTAGACCTTTCTTTGAGAATCATGGACCATCCTCATTTCTTTTTTGCATCCATTATAAGCAAACTATACATTCTTATAAAATCACCATAAATTCATTATCTCGAATGAAATAGCAAATTAGAACACCAAACCAAGTTGTTAACGCCATAAATCTTAAACATAAATTAAAAAGCGAGCATTTACGCTCGCTTTTAATCAAGTATTCGATTGTTTTCATCTACATCCGCTACTTCATTCATCTTTCTTTGGCTCGTGGATGATTCAAATCCTATACCGTCACAAACTGTGCACGTGTATTGCCAATTTTCATCATCCATTAACAAGCCATCACCATCACAAGCTCGACATCTAAATTCACGATCGCTCATTCCTTGCCCTTCCTTCTACTGAAGATATCGGAAGTCATTTAGGCCATTTTACTTTGACGTTTCTTGACCCAGTTAATGACTCCTCCTTCTAGTAGAATGTCCATATGGCGTTCAGTTAATGCATGAGATACAGGAATCGTTAAGTCTTTTCCTTTAACTTTTACATTAAAATCTTTCTGTTTACGAATGGTTTCGCGAACATTTTCAAATTGGAGGATATCTCCTTCTTCAAGCTTATCGTAGTCCTCTTCATTTTTGAATGTAACCGGTAAAATCCCGAAGTTAATTAAGTTCTGTAAGTGAATTCGTGCAAAGTCTTTCACCAATGCAGCCTGTAGCCCTAAAAATCTTGGTGCTAATGCAGCGTGTTCACGGCTGGAACCTTGACCATAGTTAAATCCGCCCACAACCGCATGGCCGCCTTGATCTTTAATTTCCATTGCGCGATCATAATACGATTCATCAACAATCTCAAATGAGAACGTAGCAATCTGTTGTAAGTTACTACGATATGGCAACACTCTTGACCCACCTGCTAAAATCTCATCTGTCGAAATGTTATCTCCCATTTTCAATAAAATTGGTACTTCAAATTCATCCTTAATCGGTTCAATCTCTGGAATGGAACTGATATTTGGTCCTTTTTCCAGTTCTACAGGATCTTGTTTACTCTCAAATGGTGCTTCAAGCAAACTTTGCTCTTGTTTTAAATTTTTATTTTCTGGCTCATCGATTTGAGGATAATCCATATCTAATTTTCTTGGATCAGTTATTTTACCCGTTAATGCAGAAGCTGCGGCTGTTTCTGGACTAACAAGGAAAACACTATCCTCTTTCGTACCTGAACGCCCTGGGAAGTTACGAGGTGTCGTCCGTAAGCTGTTTCTTCCTGTCGCTGGTGCCTGACCCATTCCAATACAGCCGTTACAACCAGCTTGGTGAAGACGTCCTCCTGCAGAAAGCAGGCTTGCTATATGTCCGTTATCAACAAGCTTTGTCAGCATTTGTCTAGAAGATGGGTTAATATCAAAAGATAAACCTTCAGCGACTGACTTACCTTTTACAATTTCCGCTGCCATTGCAAAATCACGATAGCCTGGATTTGCAGAAGAGCCAATGTAAGCTTGATAAATAGGTTCTCCTTCTACTTCTGTAACCGGAACGACATTACCAGGGCTTGATGGTAAAGCAATCAGTGGTTCAAGTTCCGATAAATTGATTTCTTCATCAATGTCATAAGTAGCATCTTCATCGGCCACTAGTTCTTGCCATTCATCTTCACGACCTTGTGTTTTCATAAAACGCTTCACTTCTTCATCTGAAGGAAATACAGTAGTCGTTGCGCCAAGTTCAGCACCCATATTGGCTATAACATGTCGATCCATCGCAGATAGTTTTTCTAAACCTGGTCCATAATACTCAATAACTTTGCCGACACCACCTTTTACATCATGACGGCGTAGCATTTCTAAAATGACGTCCTTAGCACTCACCCAATCCGGTAATTCACCGGTCAAACGAACACCCCAAACTTGAGGCATATTAATGTAATAAGGTTCACCAGCAATCGCCATGGCGACATCAATACCACCAGCACCCATTGCTAGCATTCCCATACAACCGTTCGCACAAGTGTGGCTGTCAGAACCAAGCATCGTTCTGCCCGGACGACTTAACCGCTGCATGTGTACTGGGTGACTCACCCCATTACCCGGACGACTATAATATAGACCGAATCGGTTTGCCGCACTTCTTAAAAATAAATGATCGTCTGGATTTCGGTAGTCATCCTGGATTAAGTTATGGTCGACGTACTGTGCAGATGCTTCTGTTTTCGCTTTATCAAGACCCATTGCCTCTAATTCAAGCATTACCATCGTTCCTGTTGCATCTTGAGTCAGCGTTTGGTCAATCTTTAACCCAATTTCTTTTCCGGGAACCATTTCACCTGAAGTCAAATGGTCTTGAATCAATTTTTGTGTAACATTTAGTCCCAATGTCATACTCCTTTCTATTCAACAGATTATTATGCCTAACCTATACTATGTCTATGTGTAAATTTACCCTTTTTGCCAGTTCAATAAACAAGTTACCAATCAACACCTCCAGCTAACTAGTGGGAAATCCTTATTTTTCAGAAAGTTGTTTACGAACATGTGTTCTTGTACTATACTGAAAAATATCACGGAGGTGGGTTCGATGGAATACGGTGTTTTCTTAGTCATTATTGCTTTTAGTTCATTCATCGTCGCTTTATTATCCCTCATAGTGCAAATAATTATTGCGATTACGAAGAAAAAATAAACCCAGACGAACGTTTAACATTCGTCTGGGTAGATTATTATTGGATTGCCCATTCTATTGCCTTTTTAGCATGTACAGCCGTTGTGTCAATTAATGGCAAAGGGAAATCGTCTTCTTTGATCAGCAATCCTATTTCCGTACAACCGAGCACAATTGCTTCAGCTCCATTTTGTTTTAACTCTTGCATGACCTTTATAAAATAGTCTTTAGAAGAATTATGCAGTTCTCCTTGAACGAGTTCCTCAAAGATAATTCGGTTGATTTCCTCAATTTGGTTATCTGATGGTAATATTGAATCTATTGACTGGTCGCTCAATCGCTTTGTGAAAAAGTTGAGTTTTAACGTATACTTTGTGCCTAGCAAGCCGACTCGAGAAATCTCCATATGATCTGCTTCCTCCGCAACTGCATCAACGATATGAAGAAACGGAACAGAAATCTTTTCTTCAATCTGTTCGGCTACTTTTTGCATCGTATTGGTTGCCAGCAATATACCCTCTGCTCCAGCTATTTCTAAATTCAGCGCCTCTTTTTTCAGAATCTCGCCTGCTTTTTCCCACTCACCTTGCGCTTGTAACTGTTCAATTTCTTCAAAATTCACACTTGATATTAAACAGTCGGCTGAATGCAATCCACCAAAATGTTGATTCACCATTCGATTAATTAATTGGTAATAAGTCACGGTCGACTCCCAACTCATACCGCCAAGAATGCCAATCTTTTTCATAAAATGCCACCCCTCTATATGGGAAATGGTGTCATATTTATTCATTTCCCGGGAAATATTGTCGTCTAAAGTGTGAGATCTGTCGAATTAACCAACTGAATTCCTGACTTTTGCAACTCTGCCCAACCTTGCTCAGAAACCTCTTCAAAACCAGGGATACAACTCATACCATCTGCCAAAACATATATTTGTTTTAAAAACGCATGGTCTTCATGGTAATAATCAACGATTTGTTTTACTGATTCATAAACACAGTGCGACTCAGCTTGTCCCGCAACGATTATTTTGTCAAACTGTCTTAAGTAACTTAATAATGATTCATCCTTTTCATTACCCACTTCTGGCTGAACAATCCCGTACATTTCACTAAACCCTTTTCCTTTAACCACTTTTTTAATCGGGTTGCCGTGAACGAATGAATGAAAGTGAATCAGTTTTGCGAATTGACTCTCTAGCATTACACCCGTCGTTCCTTCTATACAATGATATGGCCAGATACACAACTGTTTTTGTCCATTTTCCTCTAATGCCTTCACATAGGCTAAACTATCTTCTTTATGTTTAACGGGCTGCCATTTACCGGATTCCACGTCTTCCACTGAAATAATCGTCATCGGTTCCGGATGGTTACCTTCTTGATCAACCCACCATGCCGCATGGAAAATTTGTTGAATGAAATGCGTATCCAGCGAAACAGCGATATGTGAAATTTCATCAAAGTGGGCATATAAAAATTGGATTGTCCGTTCTAAATCTTCAAATGAACCCGGCACTCCAAGCGTCCCGCCTTCTAGGAAGTCATTTTGCACGTCAACTCCTAAAAAAAGTATCTTCTCATCCGACATCGATACCTGTTCAGTTGCCGCCAGCTTCGCCAATTCATTTAAATTAACTGGATCATTTTTACCAAAGCGATTGACATCAACAATTTCTTCAAATTTCGTTTTCATTGTTTCCTCTCCCTTGTAATTGTCTCTTTCTGTCTATTATACACAAGATAAATTCTTCTTTAATGATAGATCGAAATTATTATTTAAATTTTTAAATATCTATCTATTTAATCAAAATAAAAATCCGTTCAACTGATTAATATCAGCCAAACGGATTCAAATTCTATCTATTATTGATTTTTCTCCACTGCATTAGAAAATAACAAATGCATGAATAACGCTAAGCCTACGATGAAGAACAATGCGAAGCTAACAAATCCTGCCAACCAATTGGATGTGTAATACCCAACTGTAATGGTTACGAAGACGGCAAATAACATTGCTCCTACGGCACAAGCATATAAAGCGACTCTTTGATGCGTCATGTTTTTATTAACTCTTATTTTTCTAGCGAGTAACGAGTAAGTGAATAACATTCCGCCGAGTACAGCGTAAAAAAACATTGCCGGCGCTGCTGTCGTGTAAATGCCGAATATTGAAATATTCATTGACATTACTATGCCGAATAATAAAAAGCCAATCCCGGCTACCATTCCTGCAATTGATAGCTTATTGGTCATGGATGGATATACGTGTTGCTCTGTTGACGTTCCATCCAATATATTTTTATTTTCACAGCGATCTGTAAATCCTTGGAGATTCTTCGTATTAACGATAGCTTCTCCAAAGGCATCTTGGTCGCTCACGCCAGATTGTTCAAGTTCTCGCATGGTTTCCGAAAGCTTCATACGTATTTCTTCTTTTTTCTCTTTTATGCGTTCTGTTTCACTTGCATCAGCATACAACTCATCTACATAGTCGTCGATTTCTCTTCGATAGCTCATTAACTATACCTCCCACGTTGCAAAACACTTAGATTTTGTTCTTGGGTTCGGCTTACTGTTTATTTTCCCGGTACAGAGATGTTTAAACACATTAATGAGCAAGGTAGAGAATCTTTAAGGGACTAATCCCAGCGGTGGAATCCCTTTTAAGTTGGTTTGTTGCAAGAAAGATGAGTTACTTACTACAATTCAGTTCAAAATACGGATTGCTTTGCTTTCAGATTCCTGCAAATTAAAAAAGTGAATCGCAACTTGTAAGCGATCCACCCCATATAAAATTTTATATTTTTGTGCTTTCCAAATACATTATAGCCTGTTCGGTTGATTCGACAAGTTCTTGATTGCCTTTGCTGCTTCTAATGGTCAGTGCATCCTGAAAAGCTTCCATAGCTTCTTCATAATGACCCATTTCCATCAAACATTTTCCTTTATGTTGTAATGCAAAATCAATATAAGCTATATCATTTTCATAAGCAGCGTGAAGAGCTTGTTCAAATAATGTAAAAGCTTTTGAGTGTTTATTAGCGTATTTTAAAGATTCTCCGAGTCGTATCGTTGCGATAATTTCCTTCGTAAGATCCTTATCTTCCTTAGCAATCTCCAAACTTACATTTAAGTAACCAATGGAGCGGTTCAATTTACCGATCAACCGATAAAGATTTCCCATCGTTCCGGCAAGAAAAAATCGTTCACTAGAGTCATCTGCGTTAATGAATAAGTGCTCCGCTTCATCAATCAATGCTTGTATCTTTTCCTTGTCTCGCGCTTTTTCTCGAAGAAAATCATCTTCGTCAAAAAATACTAATCGAGGCACCCATTTTAATTTTTCTCTAAAACGAGTATTTTTCATATGTATCTAGTTTCTCCTTTTCTCTCATTCAATGATACTAGTATAACGAAATGAATCAAAACGTCCATAGATTGTTTTTCTATAGACGTTTTTTCATTATTATTTCGTTGTTTTCACTAACAATTCATTTAGTTTAGATAGATCCACGTTACCTCCGGAGAGGACATTCACGACCGTTTTTCCTTTAATATCAACATCACTTTTCAATGCGGCTGTCAGTGAAACGGCTGCTGACGGTTCAATCACTTGTTTCATTCGTTCATAAACGAAGCTCATTGCAAATCGAACGTCATCTTCTTTAACGACAATTAGGTCATCAATATACTTCTGTAAAATCGGAAAGGTTAAATCGCCAGGTTGATCCGTTCGAAGACCATCAGCAATCGTATTCGCTGGGTTTCCGGCGGTCATAATTTTCCCTTCTTGCAAGGAAACCGCGGTATCATTAGCGAGTTCTGGTTCGACGCCATAGACTTTAACGTCAGGATTAATTTCTTTAATAGCCGTCAAAATTCCTGCGACTAATCCGCCTCCACCAACTGGAACAAAAACGACATCTACATCTTGCACCTGCTCGGTAATTTCTAAGCCGACTGTTCCTTGTCCAGCGACGATATCCGGGTGGTCATATGGCGGTATGAAAACACCGGCATTATCTTTCGCAATCTCTTTTGCTTTCGGAATTCGATCGGCTGACGTTGTTCCTGCAAACTCAACCTTTCCATTATAATTTCGAATAGCATTAACTTTACTTTCTGTAGCATCGGTGGGAACGACAATCGTCGCAGGAATGCCTAACTGATTTGAAATATAGGCAACTGCTTGCCCGTGATTACCAGAAGAAGCAGCGGTAATGTATTTAGCGCCCTCTTTTTCAGCGTTGATCACTCGGTTGGTTGCTCCACGAATTTTAAAAGAACCTGTTTTTTGCAAATGCTCGGATTTGAAAAGCATATTGGCTCCTGTCATTTCTGATAACTGAGAAGAACGAAGAATACGCGTTTTGTGAATCGTTTCAGCAATTTGCTCTCTAGCTCTCAAGACATCCTCTAATGAAACCATAAATTTTCCTCCTTTTGATCTAGCGTGTCTCGTGACCGTTCTTTCATTATCTTATTGGTTATTTTCCCGTTAAACAAATCAATTAACCGAATATTTTTTTCTATCTACTATGAATAGAAGTCTTCTGTAAGTCACTCTGAGAATATTCGGCCAGGTTCTTGTTTATTTTTTTATATTCGCAATCGGAATATCCGTTTCAAGTTTTCCTGTAAGGTTTGATTGGTGAAAATCATTTCCCTTTAACCATTTTTGAAAGTCGAAAATTTTAGGTTGCTCGTTTCCACCAAGCGAGATCCATGCTTTTAACTCACGCGGTTGATAAAGCGACGTATGAATCGTCCCGGACCAGCTTTTATAATTGTCCGAGAAAACCCCCTTACCCTTCGCATTAAACGTTTCGAATGCTTTTTTAGGTGTAAGCATTGATGGCTTCAGTTCATTGATTTTTTCAAGCCGTGCTTGGGACTCTTTGATATGGTGTCGATTCTCTTTTTCTTGTATGACGAAGTGATTGGTACACTCGCTTGCTTGCCGCACGGTCACGTCTCTTGGACTGGCTTCAATTATATAATGTGTTCCAGATTTATCGAGTAGAATATAACTAAAGGCATTTCGATGCGGTAATTCTTTTAAAAGCTGCACGGCTTGATCAACATTTTCACATAGCTCTAAAACCATTCGTGAAATCATATAACAAACAAAACCATCTTTTGTTTTCTTACGATGTGTGAAGTTATATCCGATTGCCAAGCCATGTTCGTTCATGCCATCCATCCGTCCAGTTACTCTTGAGCTCGGTCCAATCACCGCGTGACCTCCATCGGTCGGTTGATAAACCATATAGCGACCATCGTAGGTTGCCGGTTGGAAGTCATAGTTTCTGACTAAAAATTCATCTTGGACAAATACCGAACAGCCGCTTCTTTCCGGTTCCATCCGATATCCACCAAAATCGCGCAACACATTTTCCAGTGGCTGTTTAGAACCGTCAGCAATTCCTTCAAACTCATCCCAAATTTTGGGGGCAACATGCATAAAGGCTGACTTTGCTTCCTGAATATCTATGTGAAATCTTGGTCGTTTTAATTTCCAATATTTATGACGTGTTTTTAATATCGGCGAATCTTTTAACTCTTCACCTTGTCGGTAACCCAGTTCATAATGGGTTCCTCGAAATTGTTTTATATCACTTTGAATTGTAATCATAATTTATCACCTACCGAAAGTATATCATGAATAAAAGCAGTAAGTTTTCGTATAAATTAATCTTTTGAAATTGTTTAAATATAAAATAGTTGGGAATAAATTCACTATGAAAAGTTAATTTTTTAAGGAGGTCATAAACGTGTCTCATCAAGAAAATCAGCAATTGATACAAACGCTACATGAGTGTATCGCAGCATGTAATCATTGCTTTGATGCTTGTCTACAGGAAGATAACGTAAAGATGATGGCTGATTGCATTAAATTGGACCGCGAATGTGCAGATATATGTGCATTTTTCGAGCAAGCCCTATCAAGAAATACGAAGTACAAAAAAGAATTAGCTCAGCTTTGCGCTCAAGTTTGTGAAGATTGTGCTGCTGAGTGTGAAAAACATGAACATGATCACTGTAAAGAATGTGCAGAAGCTTGCCGTAAATGCGCGGAAGCTTGTAAGCAAGTTGCTTAATGAATGTATATTGAGCTTTCACCGTAATGGTTTGTTTTATCCCTAGTCACAAGAAGTGGCTAGGGATTTTTGATGAAATACTTAAACCCGGCTACATAGAACAATTTCAATCCGAAAACTCTCGTCAAAATTCAATCAGAAACCGTTCATATTCGTATTGAGACGCGCTCTCGATGACAAAAACCATGTCTAAAATGTTCATTTGCGTATCGAGACGGACTCTCGATGACAAAGCCAAGGACTAAAACGCTCATTTGCGTATCGAAACGCGCTCTCGATGACAAAAACCAATCTAAAACAGCCCATATGCGTATCGAGACGGGCTCTCGATGACAAAAACTAGGCCTAATACGCTCATTTGCGCATCGAGACGCGTTCTCGATGACGAAAACCATGCCTAAAATGTTCATTTGCGTATCGAGACGGACTCTCGATGACTTATCTCATTCCCCGCCCGACCGTAAAGGTGTCGAAAGAAGAAGATCTTCTTTCATTTCTCAAAAAATATTATTTTAATTGAGAACAATTTTCATTTACCCCTTGATTTCTTAAGATTTTCATTATATATTTGTTTTGTCGACAATGATAATCATTATCAATTAGGTGTTCCGATTTTTCAACTTAATAACGGAGGGATTCAATTCTCTTTATTGTTTAAACCCTAGGGAAATTACGAAATGAAAGTATGATTGCAATGAAGATTAAATACTTAGTGATCGCTTTGGCTGTATTCTCAGTTAGCTCCATTTTCATCGGAGTCTCAGGGATTAGTTTAACCGATATTTTTCATCTCAATGAATTTCAGCAACAGATTTTGTTACACAGTCGCCTCCCACGTTTAATCAGTATCATCATCGCGGGAGCAAGCATGGCCATTTGCGGATTAATCATGCAGCAGTTAAGCCGAAACAAATTTGTATCTCCAACAACAGCTGGAACGATGGATTCTGCTAGATTAGGTATTCTGGTGTCGATGCTAGTATTCTCAGCAGCGAATCCACTTTTCAGAGCAGGCAGCGCCTTTTTGTTTGCTTTACTCGGCACGTTTCTGTTTATGAAGATACTCGATAAGATTAAATTTAAGGATGCGATTTTCATTCCGTTAGTCGGGATTATGTTCGGAAATATTATCGGTTCAATCACGATGTTCTTTGCTTATAAAAACGATATGATTCAAACAATTACCGCATGGCTACAAGGTGACTTTTCGATGATTTTATCGGGGAGCTATGAACTGTTGTACATAAGTATTCCAGCACTGTTCATCGCTTACCTTTATGCGAATAAGTTCACCATTGCCGGGATGGGTGAAGATTTTTCGATTAACCTCGGAATGAATCATAAACGAGTTGTAAATGTCGGGTTGATTATTGTTGCTATATCCACCTCTGTTGTTGTATTGACAGTTGGTGTGATTCCTTTTTTAGGACTGATTATTCCGAATATCGTCTCCATATACCAAGGAGATAATTTACGGAGTAATCTACCGCATACCGCATTGCTTGGCGCTGTGTTTGTTTTATTTTGTGACATTTTAGGTAGAGTGTTGATCTACCCTTATGAAATTCCAATCGGATTAACGGTCGGTGTGATTGGAAGCGGCGTATTCATTTACCTATTATTACGGAGAAAAAATTATGCGTAATTCTACTAAAATAGTCATCCTGTTCGTTTTAGCAGTCGGATTCGTTCTCACCTTCCTGTTCACCGACCTGGGAAGTAACTGGGATTATGTTCTGCCAAGACGAATAATGAAAATCGTTGCAATTATATTAACGGGGAGTGCCATCGCATTTTCGACCGTTATCTTTCAAACCATTACCAATAACCGGATTTTGACGCCAAGTATTATCGGATTGGATTCACTTTATTTATTGATTCAAACCTTTATTATCTTTTTATTCGGTTCAACGAGCATGACATTAATGAACCAACATGTGAATTTCTTTATTTCTATTATTCTAATGATTCTATTCTCTCTGGGACTCTATCACTTCTTATTTAAACGAGAAGGAAACATTTACTTTCTTTTATTAATCGGATTAATTTTTGGGACCTTTTTCTCAAGTTTATCTGACTTCATGCAAGTGTTAATTGATCCGAATGAATTTCAAATCATTCAAGATACCATGTTTGCGAGTTTCAATAATGTAAACACGGAACTGTTTTATGTTGCCCTTTTCATTATGGGATTAGCGACATTATACTTTTTGAAATTTGAAAAATACTTAGACGTCCTTTCACTTGGAAAAGATACAGCCATTAATTTAGGTGTCGATTATGACAGGGTTGTTCAACGACTATTTATTATTATTGCGATTCTAATCTCTGTTGCGACCGTTCTCGTTGGTCCAATTACTTTTCTAGGCTTATTAGTCGCAAACGTAGCTTATGAGTTTTTGAAAACGTATCGACATCGAGTACTGATTGTTGGCGCTATTTTAATTAGCATCATTGCGTTAGTGGCTGGCCAACTGGTCGTTGAACGTGTTTTCACCTTCTCAACGACGATTAGTGTCATTATCAACTTCATTGGTGGGGTGTACTTCATCTACCTTCTATTAAGGGAGAGTCGAGCATGATTAATGTAAAAAACTTATCTAAAAAATATAATAATAAAACCGTAGTGAACAATGTTTCTCTCAACATCAAAAAAGGGAAAATCACATCGTTTATTGGACCGAACGGTGCTGGAAAAAGTACTTTATTATCAGCCGTAAGTCGATTGATTAAACATGATGTTGGAGAAATCATGATCGATCAGAAAGAAATTAACAGCTGGAAAAGTAATGAGTTGTCCAAAAAGGTTGCGATTCTGAAACAATCCAACAACTTGAATGTTCGTTTAACAATACGGGAACTCGTATCCTTCGGTCGCTTTCCCTACTCGCAAGGAAATCTCACACAAGAGGATTGGGAAAAAGTCGATGAAGCATTATCGTTTATGGAACTACACGATATTGAAAATCAATTTTTAGATGAGCTCAGTGGTGGACAACGGCAACGTGCATTTATCGCCATGGTCATTGCCCAAGATACAGAATACATTTTGCTCGATGAACCGTTAAACAACTTAGATATGAAGCATTCTGTCCAAATTATGAAAGTGTTAAGACGACTCGTTGATGAATTAGGAAAAACGGTTATTCTCGTTATCCACGACATCAACTTTGCTTCCTTTTATTCGGACTATGTAGTTGCTTTGAAAAATGGAGAGATCATACGCCAAGGACCTACGAATGAAATCATTGAACAAGGAACATTAAAAGAAATATATGATATGGACATTCCGATTAAACAAATCGATAAATGTAAAGTTTGTGTATATTTTGCTTAAAAAAACTTAAATCAAAGGATGGTCACAGATGAAAAAGTTTCTATTTATTTTATTGATTGGATTAATGACTTTCGCACTTACTGCTTGTGGTACAGACGATGCACAAGGTGATTCTAACGAACAGAAAGAGACCGTTACAATTGACCACAAACTAGAAGAAGGCGTTGAAATTGAAAAGAATCCAGAAAAGGTCGTTGTATTTGATTTCGGCATGCTTGACTCTATGAAAGCATTGGACCTGCCTGTTGCAGGGGTTCCAAAAGATTCCTTACCAACTTATTTAGAAGAATATGATGCTGAGGATTATGAACATGTCGGTGGTTTAAAGGAGCCTGATTTTGAAGCCATTCACGCGATGGATCCTGATTTAATTATAATTTCTCCTCGCCAACGAGATGCATATGAAGATTTCAGCGAGATTGCGCCAACCATTTATGTCGAATTAGACGCTAATAACTATATGGAATCATTTGAAAACAATGTCGGCTTGCTTGGTAAAATCTTTGACAAAGAAGACAAAGTTCAAGAAGAAGTGAACAAAGTGAATGAACAACTGACAGAGTTACAAGAAAAAGCTGAGAAGACGGAAAAAGATGCCCTTGTTGTTCTTTCAAACGGTGGTAAAGTTAGTGCATATGGACCTGGTTCACGTTTTGGCATGGTTCATGAAGTATTCGGTGTCAAACCAGCTGACGAGAATGTTGAAGTTGCTACACACGGACAAAACGTTTCATTTGAATACATTGTCGACCTTGATCCAGACTACTTATTTGTCATCGATCGTGATGCTGTTGTCAATGATCAACCAATGGCTCAAGAAACGATTGAAAACAAGTTAATGGAAAATACGACAGCTTATCAAGAAGACCAGATTGTTTACTTAGATCCGAACTACTGGTATTTATCTGGTGGTGGTATCATTTCAGTATCTGAAATGATTGGTGCTGTTAGTGAAGCGATTGAATAAGTCGCTACCGAAAAGGTTTCAATCATCGTTTATATGATGGTTGAAGCCTTTTTGGCTTTTTTATTGAGTGACGAAAAAAATCAGTCTCAATTCATGCATCTTTGCTAGCAATGTTAGAGACTGACCTTATTATTATTCATACATACTTCTTTTATTTAAGCCACTTATTGACCATGCGACTTCCCTTGTAATTGATTATAATAGTGAACACTTGTCATTGCACCTTCACTCACCATTTCAGCATCTTCTACATCTGACGGCTTGCCCCAACTTTTTACATCGGTTTTGTTGAACTTGTTTAATCCTTTATTGATCTGTTTCTTTAACTTTTGACGGTTTTCTTTTTTCGATAGATACGTCGCTCCAACAGCAACTCCCGCCACGCCAAGCGCTTTTGAAAGTTTTCCCATTGATTATCACTTTCCCCTCATAGAAATATTGAACCAATGAACGTGAAATATTGACAAAATTCTTATATTTATTATCTCATATTGGCAATCAAAATTAAACTTAAACCACCTTGTGTGCTTTTTTATAACGTCTTCAATGACAATAAAAATCCCAATGTCCTAGACACTGGGATTTACTTTAGCGTTAGTCTTCTAATTCATAACCTAGTTTAATTTCTTCTTTATTATCGTACTTGACCTCCAACTCAAATTCTTGAATATCATTTTCGTTGATTTCTAATTGTTCAAGTACATTTTTCTTTATTTCATCAAAGCTTTGTTCGGAAGAAATATTTACTTTCTCTAGCAATTTCTCAATTTCTTCGTGGGCACCTTCTGTTACTTCACCGTTAGGCTTTTCGATGACAGCTTCACCGCTTCGTTCGTAATCATATTCCCATTCATCTTTATTTTTTTGAGTGACTGAGAGGTTAAAATCGAGGATTTCACCATTTCCTGGTCCCTTTGATTTTTGATGTTCAATGCTGTATTGAGGACCTTGCTTATAAGTTGTTTCCAAATCATAATCCGATAAATTGGTTAGATCAATATTGAGATGACTTAACGTCGCTTCCATCATTTCATTTAATGGTTTCTCCAGATCAATGTGCGCAAATGGACGTAATTCTTCCAAGTCGACTTTCGCCTGTTCACCAGTAATATCTTGTTTATTTCCGTTTCCTACTTCAATCTTATATTCGTCATCTCGTGAATCGTAAGAGTAGTCGTATTCTTCTTCGTTAATTAAATCAATCTGTAGCTCATATTCGACAATATCACTCTCTGATTGTTGCGCTGAATCACTACCATTTGCCCCGTCTTTATTATCTTGGCCCGCCGTTGAATCTTCTGTTTCGGCGTCATCAGTACTTTCATCCCCATTCTCCGTATTTTCCATTTGAACTTCATCGGATTCACCAGAGGACTCGTCAGACTGTTTTTCATCATCAGATCCACATGCGACTAATAAGCTTGTAATTAAAATCGTTATTAGAGCAAAATATATTTTTTTCATTGATGTTCAGCCCCTTTCTTTGTCCTTATTTTCCCACATAATCTCTTGTTTAATCTTGGAAAATAATAAAAGTACTACAAAATTAAATTTCCTGTTAAATTCGATTCTAAATTAAAAAACAGGCTGGGACAAAACTAAATTACTCTTCACTGAATCCGAACTATGCATAATTGAGCGAAGGAAATATACGTAGACTCCTACGGGAAGAAGAGCATAGGTGAGACCCCGAAGTGCTCTAGCACGAGGAGGCTCACTAGCTCCCCGTGGAAAGCGGAGTATATTTCCGTAGCGGTGATAATGCACTATTGTTCGATTTCTTCTGAGTAAAAAATAGTTTCGTCCCAGCCTCGTCTATTATTTGTTTTAGTGAAATATAAATACTAAAAGACTTCCAATAGTAGAAAAACGACAAAAATACAAACTGTAAATACTGTACCACTGATATATTTTCTCGAAGAGTCTAATCCTTTCTTCTTAAAAAAGACCCCCATAATCATTGTGTATATTGCCCCTGCGATTATTGATGCTAAAAGTGATTTTAATACCATGATTAATTTCTCCTATTTAATAATTTCTTAAAACTGTAACCGCTTCATCATGTACTGCAGTAATTAATGATGATCTAATTTCCCTAAAAATACCTTAATAGATTCTTTTAATTCTTCTGCTAGCGGTAAAGTCGGTTGATTATACGTTTTCAAATTTTCGCTTCGTTCCTCTGGAGCTATTTTCAATACATGATTCATGCCGTCAATAATTTTTAGTTCTGAATTGAGAGCTTCTGCGTGAAGCATCTCTGCATCTTCCACAGACACTTGAAGGTCCGTCGTTCCGTTGATAATTAAAATTGGAATACGCAACTGGCTGATTTCAGTCGTCGGGTCGTAGTCCATCCATGAGATTAAAAATGGTTGGACACTTTTCCGAAACGTGCTTTGAAGTGGCTGGCTGACATCATCGACTGGTCGACCTTCCTGAAGCTGTTCAATGATTTGTTTAGCTTCTGCTAGCAGTTCACCATCAAGCTGAGCAGAGAGTTGTTCTTGTAGCACTTGATTGAGTGGTCTTCCAGCACCAGCTAATGAAATCAAAGCATCGACTTCTACTTGTTGAGCGGCTGTCATTCCGACTAATGATCCTTGGCTATGGCCTATGACAATGAGACGCTCAAAGCGGTCGTCTGCTCGTAATTTTTCCAACCAAAAGACTGCGTCATCTATGAAGTCATCAAACGAAAGATCTTCTTCATTGATGATCGCTTCCTGGTTTAACCCCGCACCGCGTTTATCGTAGCGTAAGCTTGCAATACTTTCTTCACGGAGCAACTCCGCGAGCATTTTTAAGCTGTTGTTCGTTCCTGCAGCTGAATTTCCATTTCGATCGGTTGGACCTGAACCCGGAATAATTAAGGCGACTGTATCTGTTTCTTTTTCAGGAAGCAATAATTCACCTGATAATTTTCCATGGTTTGTTTCCACGGATACGATCTCGCTTGCAGTGTCTTCAGTCGACGATTCACCCTCGGTCGATCGTTCTAAATAAAATGGAAAAGTCGCACCTTGTTGATGAAATTCACCTTCAATCAGTTCCTCGTCGACCTCCTTGGATTTGAATCGAATGACTTGTCCTGGAATGTTCATATCAAAAGAAAGTTCATCGTCTTGGTATTTCAAATTGGATAAATTGAAATCTTGAATATTTTGGGCTGGAATGTTGATGGTGCCCGTTAATCTTTCGTCTTTGTCGAAAGTAACCTCAATCGGTAGTAGAGTGTTCGGCGTTTCGATTGCTCCAAACCAATCCCCAGTAATTTCTGGCACTTCTTTTGAAGATTCATTGTTCGAGCAGCCGACGCATACAATGAGCAATAGCCCTAAGAAAATATATTTATTCATGTTATGTACTCCTTTCACTAGTTATACGAATGAATAATTTAATCCGTTTCAATTAGTTAGTATCTTCAAAAAATATTCGTATCAAAACGGTTGAAATCATTGCTTACATGTTATAATAGTAGCAAGATATGTAATGAAAAGACATAGGGGGAACAATTTTGGGTAGAAGAATATTAATGTTTTTACTGACGAACATACTCGTATTGACGACCATCGTCATTATCTGGTCGATTATTACGTCCTTTTTTGATATCGGTGGCATCACGAACGCTCAAGGTGAAATCAGTTATCTCACATTAGGAATTTTTAGTTTAGTTGTCGGTTTTACCGGATCCTTCATCTCACTTGCCATGTCACGATTTATGGCGAAAAAAATGATGGGTGTACAAGTGCTTGACCCAAATGACAATTTATCAACCGCGGAACGTCAACTCGTCGAAAGAGTTCACCGCTTAGCTCGTGCTGCTGGCTTAATGCATATGCCGGAAGTCGGGATTTACCAATCACATGAAGTTAACGCTTTTGCGACCGGACCAACGAAAAAACGTTCATTAGTTGCAGTATCTAGCGGACTTTTACAGTCGATGGATGAAGATGCTGTCGAAGGTGTTTTAGCGCACGAGATGGCTCACGTAAGCAACGGCGACATGGTTACAATGACACTTCTACAAGGTGTTGTAAACACATTTGTCGTGTTCTTGTCACGTGTAGCGGCGATTATCGTTTCGAGACTCGTCCGTGAAGAAATGGCTTATGTCGTACGTTTTGCTGCGATTATTATTTTCCAAATTCTTTTCTCCATACTCGGAAGTATCGTCGTTATGGCCTTCTCGCGTTATAGAGAGTACCATGCAGACCGAGGTGGTGCAGATCTTGCAGGGAAAGATAAGATGATTCATGCGCTTGAATCGTTGAAAAACCAAGTTGCGGCTGATAATCGTCATGATGATGCAGCCATCCAAACATTGAAAATCAATGGAAAAGGTGGATTTGCCTCACTCTTTTCTTCCCATCCAGATTTGGATGAACGTATTGCTCGTCTACGTGCAAAATAAGCAAAACCCGCCAAGCGTTTGGCGGGATTTTTTATTGATTTCACTTACCAAATGAGCACGGCGACAATTGTCATCACGATTAAGCCAATTATGACTGGGAGGAAGTTTTTCCTCACCAACTCCATAACCGAAATTCCACTGAAGCCGGCAATTGCGACAAGTGAGGACCATGCGACAATCGTTCCGCCACCCGTCCAAATTGAACCGAGCTGTCCGATTGCTGCTAGGGTTTCTGGATCTATGCCATTTGTGTTGAGCGCACCTGACAACGCACCGGTCAAAGGCAGACCTGAAAATCCTGAACCATCTAGGCCTGTAATGATGCCGATAATTAAAATTCCGAATGCGGTTAAGAAAGCACTTTCTGGTATGGCATTTTGGCCCGCTTCCACTAACTCAAATAGTAGCGCCGGAGCCGTTTCGCCCTCTCCTAACGATAGGATACTGCCGGAAAACTCATTACTTCCGAGGAAAAAGAAGCCGGCAATCGGGATGACTGGACCCATTGCTTTGAAAGCAAACACGAAACCGTTTGTGATATGCTCACTGATATGATCGAATGCTTTCCCTTTTCCATAGGCTACAGAAGCGGCCGCTAACAATAACACGGCAACACCGCCGATAAAGGCAGCGCCATCGCCTCCATCCAATTCACTTGCACCGCCGCTATTCACTTTCGTATAAATCATAAAAAGCATAACGAGTAGCATCGAAATCGGTACAGCAAAGGCAAAAAACTTTCTCCATACAGGTAGGTTTTTTGTCTGTATTTTACGTGTCGTGATTTCTTCCTCTGATTGACCAGGAAGCTTCTTCAGTTCCTTTTCATTGAGCGGATTTTCTGGCTTATTGATTTTTTTATAAATCATCAAATACGCAATGCCAATTGCAATGACGCCTGCAATTAACGAGAGAACTAAAGCTTTATCAGCGATGACTGCAGTTTCTAAATTGCCCGCCGTTGCACTGATGGTCGGCGCAATTTGAATAACGTAATCAGATGACAAGGCCATCCCCTGTCCGGCAATCGCAATCGCCATAGCGCCTCCAATAACCGGCAATCCAGCCTTAACTGCTGCAGGTAACAATAAAGCACAAATAAGTGGAACTGCTGGAGTCGGCCAAAAGAACAATGAAATCACATAGGTGACAACTACCAAGACAAAGAAAGCCAAATGTCCATTCACCATAATTTTTTGAATCGGCTTAATCATTTCCTGGTCAGCACCAAGATCTTTTAATGCATATAACAATGCCACCATAAACGTAATAATCAAAAATATATTGAATAGTTCAGTCGCTGCCGTTAAATTGGCATTGAAGACAGACGTAAAACCAGTAACCAGATTTCCTGTCATCATCCACGCAACAATAAACGTTCCAATTAATGTAGGCAATACAACGCCACGCCTCATCACCATTGTGACAATGACAACGAGCGTTACGAAAGCATACATCCCATGAGCTAAGGTTAATTCCATGATGACGCCCCCTTTTTGAGCATCATATGCACATACCTAGGCATGGGTGACTGTTGGGGGTTATGCATGTTGAGTGGGCTGTTGATAATAAGTGTTTAACTGTTGATAAGCGATTGTGGACTGTCGATAAAGTGCTCGTAACTGTTGATAAGCATGTTCTAACTGTCGATAAACGGTTGCTAACTGTTGATAAGCGCTCGCTGACTGTCGATAAACGGCTGTTAACTGTTGATAAGCGCGTGCTGACTGTCGATAAACGGTTGCTAACTGTTGATAAGCGCTCGCTGACTGTCAATAAAACACGCATGAACTGTTGATAACTTTCCATAGATTCAACATTTATTTTTTGATATGCTAAAAGTAGAAAATTTTAGGAGTGGATCCAATGTCATTACCTACTTGTCAAAATTGCAATAACCAATGGACGTGGAAGATGACTGTTCTCCAGCTTCTACGTTTCAAACGAGAATTGACTTGTCCTGATTGTGGTAGAGCACAATTTCAATCAAAAGACTCTTTATGGAAAATGAATCTAGTAGGTATAGGGCCTTATATTTTGTTGCCTATTCTTGTTGGTTTATCGATTCCGCTATCGATCATCATGAGCTACAGTGTAGTCATCATTCTACTATTTTTTCTCATTTCACCTTACCTCATGGGCTTATCCAATGAAGAAGAACCGATATTCTAAAACTCAGTGGCCGTCCATTGAGTTTTTTTTAATTAAAAAGCGAACCGCCTTAAGCGATTCGCTTCCTATCAATTAATTATAAATACAGAATCCCTAAATAAATCACCAATACAATAACTGCAATTAAAATAATTAAAGTAACCCATGGACCTATATTCCCTGGAATTCTCTTGATTTTCACAATCGAATACCAGGTAGATAAAACAAGCGTGACAAGTATAAATACAAAGGTAATTAGCATAAGTGAAAACATCGAATCGTCTCCTTAATGAGATTGTTTGATTCGTTCGATAAAGGTCCAAGCCTCACGGAACTCATCTTCCGTAAAGTTTTGTTTACTCTTCACAGTCAATACTTTTTCTTCTACTTCACTTTTTGAAAAGTTATCAAAGTAAAGCATCGTGGAAACAAGCTCTAGAAAACGAGACGAGTTTGCATTCATTTCATCGACAAGCGCAGAAATGTTTGGTAGCTTCGGTTTCGTTTGATCCAAAAAAGAAATGCCTTCATCCGTCAATTGATATCTATATTGATGGTACCCCTTTTCTTTCTCTTTATTCTCTTGTATAAAACCTAGATTCGACAGCTCCTCAATACGCGTCGATAACTCTTCTGAGTATGGGCCATAAAAATGAAAAGAATACCGTTCAGAAAAATCAATACCGTTCTTTTTTAAAATATAAATCATTTTTTGCAGGCGCTTCCGTCCAACAACTTCCTTCGCTTGCTCAAAAAATGCTAACAATTTGGCGTGATCCTCTAACATTCTACTCGACTCCTATCCTCTTAAAATTTCCAAGATTCGTTTCTTTGCTTGTGATTCTTCGGGAAGTTGTTCGATTAAATCCTTTGGAAAATACAACTTATGATCTGTTCTCTTCTTACCCGAAATCGCCTCTACAATATCAGATAGTCTCGATAACTCTTTCAATTCTCCATTAGGTAGTAGTAAGTGAATCGGTAGGCGTTCTTCTTCCTCACCAGGTCGGTAAAAATCATAAGGTAAATCAGATGAAGAATCGACTTCTAAGTAGTACGCCGGGTCGATGCCTGCCTCTGCAAAAGCTTCTTTTAATTCTATTAGCTCTCGATATCTGTTTCCTGGATCGAACTCAATATATTTAAACAAATCTCGATTCACAAAACGGCGACAGAGATTCGCTAATATTTCATCCTCTTCTTCTTGCCAGATTTGGAAATAATAATAGACGATATTTTCATCTAACTTCAAATAATCTTCTACTGATATCTCTTTGTTAAAGAAACTTTCAAAGTGAAGTGGTTTTAATGAAAATTGGTATTTCTCACTATGATAAAGATGCATTGCTCGATGCAAAATTTTTGTTAAAATCACTTCTGCACTTCGCGTTACAGGGTGGAAATACACTTGCCAATACATTTGATAACGGCTCATAATATAATCTTCCACCGCATGCATGCCACTTTCCTTAATCACCAACTGATCCTCTAGCGGTCGCATGACACGCAAAATCCGTTCCATATCAAAATAACCATAACTCACACCGGTGAAATATGCATCTCGCTGTAAGTAATCCATTCGATCGGCATCGATTTGACTCGAAATTAAGCTGACGACTAGTTTGTTCGCATACGTTTTATTAATGACATCCGCGACATCTTGAGGAAAACTTTCATCCACTTTGCGTAAAACGGCATTCACCTCAGTATCTCCGAGAATAATGGCACGCGTAAACTCCTCATGGTCTAAATCAAATACCTTTTCGAACGAATGCGAAAAAGGACCATGACCCAAATCATGAAGTAATGCAGCGCATAAGCAAACTAACCGCTCGCTTGGATTCCATTCGGGTTGTTCGCGAAAATTTTCAAGAATTCGTCGGACGATTTCATATACGCCCAACGAATGGTTAAATCGACTGTGCTCAGCGCCATGGAATGTCAAATTAGTTGTGCCGAGCTGCTTAACACGCCGCAATCGCTGAAATTCCGCGGTGCCCACTAAATCCCAGATAACTCGATCCCTCACATGAATATAGCGATGGACTGGGTCTTTAAATACTTTCTCTTCCGTTAGTTGCTCATCACGATATGACATTTTTCCCGACCTTTCTCTTCTATTCGTCCAATCATTTTCTATATTATAGCTTTTTTTCAACAGGAAAAAAACACCTTGACAACGGAGCAAGCAATTATTCCACAATCAAAGTCTTTATTGGTGTGCTTTTTAGCACTTTTTATTTTTCAGAAAACAATGTACGATAAAAATAGAAATGAAGTCTTCAATGCTGAAGGAGGAGCTACATATGCACGAAGTAATACGATTGAATGCTGACCACGCAGCAGAGTTAGTAACACTTGGACAGCAAGCATATACAGCCAACGCCACGGAATCGAAAGAAAAATTAGATGAGATTATTGAAAAGACAAAAAAGAATTTAGCTCGGGAGGATCGCAAATACTATGGTGTTTTGCAAGCCGACAACCTGATCGGTTCTATGCAATTATACAACTATGAAATGAATGTTTTTGGTCACTTCTTAAAAACAGGCGGATTGAGCTCTGTCGCTGTTGATCTTTTGCATAAAAAAGAACGGGTCGCTAAATCCATGGTTGAATATTATTTAAGACATTATGATGAAGCCGGATACACATTTGGTGTACTCTACGCATTTCGACCTGACTTTTATCATCAAATGGGCTTCGGCTATGGTACGAAAATGGATCAATATCGAATCGCACCACATGCCTTCCCGAATTTTGGCTATAAAGGCGATCTTGTCTATTTACAGGAAAAAGATTTAGATAGGCTTGTTGATTGCTATAACCAGTTCGCGGCCAAACATCACGGTGCCATGAAAAAAGTAGCTGAGCAATACGAGTGGATGATTCAAAAGCCAAATTTTAAATATGTAGGGGTTGAAAAGAATGGCCTTTTGACCGGCTATGTCGTCTTCTCTTTCATGAAGCGTGAAGATGCAAATAATACGTTATCCAATAACATCATGGTTCACGAATTTGTTTACACGGATGATGATGCTTTAAGACAATTATGTACCTTTTTGCATTCACAAAAAGACCAAGTACACCGGATATTTTTCCAAACACAAGATGAAGCATTTCACCATTTACTGACGGATCCAAGAGATGGCTCTGATAATAAAATTCCATTCGTATACCACCAGACAAATGTTTCAGGCGTCGGGTTGATGTACCGAGTTATTAATGTGAAGCGATTATTCATGAATTTAAACGAGCACCGATTTGGACAATCAAACTTGACGGTGAACTTTGATATTCGGGATTCTTTTTATAAAGCGAACGAACAAAAAGTCATTGTAAAGTTTAACGAGGGAAAACCTACTGTCATCCAAGGTGCCAAACCCGAAGTGAATGTGACAATCGACATCGCGGATTTCTCCAGTCTAGTTATGGGTGTTGTTGATTTTGATAAACTCCACTTATATGGGAAAATTTCGTTAGATGATCCGTTCTATGTCGAAGAGTTGACTGATCTTTTCCATACGAAAGAGAAACCAATCTGTTTGACGAATTTTTAAGATTGTTTTAATGGACCCACCCACTTTGGCAGTCTACTAATTGGGTGGGTCACAATTTTTATCCAAGGGGAGGCTTCGAAAAGTGGAATGGTTGGAGCGGGATTCAACAGTTAAATCAAAAATCCAGTAGTCACTGTGCTATCTTCAG
Organism: Allobacillus saliphilus; assembly: GCF_018138385.1. Lineage (GTDB taxonomy): Bacteria > Bacillota > Bacilli > Bacillales > Alkalibacillaceae > Allobacillus > Allobacillus saliphilus. Next base: position 78 of record NZ_JAGSIE010000042.1, on the reverse strand, counting down.
CAGTCTCAGTGCAAACTTCAGCAGTCACGGCTCGAACTTCAGCAGTATCAACACTAACTTCAGCAGTATCAGCCCAAA
>NZ_JAGSIE010000041.1 GCF_018138385.1 Allobacillus saliphilus | reverse complement strand
ATGTATTAGGCACGCCGCCAGCGTTCATCCTGAGCCAGGATCAAACTCTCCAATAAGTGTTTGATTGGCTTAAAAAATTTCGTTTGTTTCTTTCCCAATGAATTAAGAAAGAAACCGAATTGACTTCAGGCTATTTTGTTTAGTTTTCAAGGTTCGAAATTTATGTCGTTTTTTGCGACAAGACTTAATTTATCATAGCTCCAAAACGTTGTCAATAACTTTTTGTATTCCTTTTTTAAAAAGAGTCAAACCGTGTTATCTCCTGACAACGCTAATAAATATATCATATCTATTTAGACGAATCAATACTAAAAATACAAAAATATTTTTTGACTGAATTTGTGCTATTAAGTCGCTGTAGCCAAACTGTGTTCCGGTAGTTCCCTGCTCTAATATGAGTGCTTCTTGGTTGGGTTTCATTGGTCACTTCTTCATTCGATGAGTAGACAGTGTCACAAGTGGGGCTGTTCTAATAATTTCCCACCTCCCTTCCTCACTCCTGTGTGAAAAGGGGGGTGTCTATTCTCAATAGCAAGTTACTTCACGTGAGGGAAATTCTTTCTTGGGGTGTAATTTACTAATTCGTTTTGGCTTGCAAACCTTTTGTATAAATTAAATATCGTTATATATCTTTTCTTGATAGCATTCTTTATCTCTGCATTGAAGTCATCAGCTGTGACTTCAAAGAGTAATTCATCCATTTCCTTCTTGAGTAAATACTCCAACTCTTTCTGTTCTGTTTCATTAATCATCAGACCTAACAAGGATGTTCACCCATTTCTATATATTTTAAAGTTTCCATTGTATTGTTCTTCCTGCTTTATGTAATATAACCATTCTAAAAATATGCAAACATTCATATAGATATTTATAGAGAGAATCTTTCTTTAAAAGGTAAGTGTTTTCACTTCTCAACGGACAGTTGATGAATCAATTACGCGATTAACTCCCGTCACATTTCATTGCTCTTTGTTCTGTGTTTGGGACGTTCAAGCGTAATTAATAGAATTCAAAGAAGGAATGGGATCTATGTTTTACACGTTCAATTGGACAAGCTGGAAAAAGTGGGTTGCCGTGCTTTCATTACTTTTATTATTTACAATTACCATCCAACTATCTAACGATTACATATTTGAAAACGCCACACAGAATCAATCTGTAAATGAGGGTGCAATAACGAAAAGTTTGAAAGAGGAAAAAGAAATTGCTTTGACCTTTAATGTGCCATGGGGTGACGATACGATTGTCGATGTCATGAACGTATTAGATGAGAAGCAAGTCAAGGCTACATTTTTTGTGAATGGGGAATGGGCGCTACGGAATGAAGAGTTAGCTGAATGGATTATTGAAGAAAATCACGAGCTCGGTTTGCTCGGTTTTTCGGATCAAGCTTATGAAGGCCGTTCACTGGATTACATTAAGCAAGATATCGAACGCGGAGAAACCGTTTTAAAAAATTTGGACTATGAGCCGCTTCAGTATGTGCGTGTACCTGAAAATAAATACTCCGAATTGGTGACAGAACAAATTCACAAACTAGGTTATCGAACTGTTTTTTGGAGTGTATATGCAGATGTAAGTAAAAACCAAGATACGGAAACGATTAGTAAGCAAATTACCGATGGAATAAGTAGTGGTGACATTATCGTGATGCCCATACGGGATGATTTAGAGAAAGCCTCTGAGGTCGTCAAACAAATCATTGAGCAAAAAGAAACTGAAGGATTTCAATTTGTGACCGTTACCGAGCTTCTTTCACCTGCTCAAATCGAACTGCAACCAATCAACTAACGAAATTGGACAACTTTAATGCTCACTGTTCATGTGAAAAGGTCCCCAAGTGACTTCATTGGGGACCTTTTTGTTTATCTCTTTTTGTTTTTCTTTGTATTTGATGGTTTGCTTTTTTGTACTTCATCCGCTTTATTCGGCATGCCCACTTCTTCACCTTTTTCATTTGTATACCCAACAATATGGTGCAAACGCAGTAATTGATAGGTATTACATGCGACCAATGGGACAATCATGATCATCATCGTATCCGGGTCATTCGTACGCAGTCCTGGAATCCATTCGAGCGAAGTCACAACGGTCATAAAGAAAACTGCAGGCAGGAATGCTCTCGGATGAGTTTCCTCTTTTTTAACGTAGGCGACCGCAAGTGAATAGATAAACAACACACCTGCTACAACTATGTACGGAAATATACTCCCTGGATCTTCTGCTCTCGTATAACGTAAGTAAACGAGATCGAACAACACAATTGCAATAATTACGATTTGTGCGTGTTTCCAAAAGTAACCGAAAAATCCTTTTCCGAACTGGTGCACGGTCAAATAGGCGAAGAAACCCATTTGGCTAATGACACTATAAAGAAGTCCCAATACAGAAAACCACAAAAACGTTCCTGTAAGTTCCCAAAAATCCAAAGGGTGCATATATTCCAGATAAGCGTCTGCTCTTACAAAGAAACTTGTGATGACAGCTCCTAAAAAGCCTAGCAATAAGGTGACACTTGAAAATTTTAACCAATTGCGAATCGTCACTTGCTTTCCCTCCAACATTAAACACATCATTTATCCATTGTATTTTACCACGAACCGACATTTTTTGCCTGACCCTAATATGTATATTTTTTCACAACTTCATCAAGATAAAAAGGAAACTACCTTCAGAGGGAGCAAAAACCATGACGCTAAAAAAACTTACGGGGTTTATACTATTAGGCTTATTCATTTTATTGACTGCCTGCACCCAAAGTGATCAATCCTCCCAAAACACCGATTATGAAACGACGAAAAAAATGGTTGTTGATATTCTAAAAACCGATGACGGAAAAAAAGCAGTTAAGGACCTACTGACTGAAGAAGACATGAAAAATGAATTAATATTAAATGCACAAGTCGTCAAGGACACGATTGAACAAACGTTACAGAGTGAGAAATCGATAGAATATTGGACAAAATTATTCGAAGATCCTTCATTTGTTCAAGCTTATACAAAAGCGACAGAAGATAGCATGAAGGAACTAATGACCGGTTTACTCAGTGATTCCACATATAAAGAACAGTTAATCAAGATCTTTCAAGAACCAAAAATGCAGGAAACCATCGTTCAAGCTTTATCCAGCCAAGCATTTAAAGCTCATTTAGAAAAAACAATACAAGAGACTTTGGAAAGTCCACTCTTTAAAGCAAAAATGACGGAAACGTTACTGAAGGCCGCTGAAAAAGCACAACAATCCGAAGGTGGCCAAGGTCAAGAACAGCAAGGTGGCGGAAGTGGAGGTGGTGGAGAATCAGGAGGCGGAAGTGATAGTAGCGCAGGTGCTGGAGGGTAGTAAAAACCACAAAACAAAAAAGAGCTGTCTAACAATAATCTGTTGACAGCTCTTTCATTTATGCACGCTTAATCATTTGATTCGCAATGGACAAGAAAATCTTCCCTGTTGGATGATCTTCTTGGTAAATTCCTGGTGCAAAAATATCTTCTTCATCATATGGTTGTTGTAACGGAATACGTCCCAGCACATCTGTATCAAGTACTTCTGCCAGCTTATCACCGCCACCTTCACCAAATACATATTCTTTTTGGCCAGTTAAGGTACTTTCGAAATAAGCCATGTTCTCAATGACACCTAAAATCTCATGCTCATTTTTCAAAGCCATTTGCCCAGCACGAGCTGCGACGAATGCAGCTGTAGGGTGTGGCGTTGTAACGATCAGCTGTTTAGAGGATGGCAGAAGAGATTGAACATCTAACGCGATATCCCCTGTACCTGGAGGCAAGTCCAATAGAAGGAAGTCCAAGTCGCCCCACTCCACTTCTTTAAAGAAGCTTGTCAGCATTTTTCCAAGCATAGGTCCTCTCCAAATAATTGGGGAGTTATCTTCAACGAAAAAGCCCATCGAAATAACTTGCACACCAAAGCGCTCAACTGGGATGATTTTTTCTCCACGTAGTTGTGGTCGATTTTCAATCCCCATCATGTCCGGAACACTAAAGCCGTAAATATCAGCATCGACAATAGCTACTTTTTTACCGAGGCGCGCCAAGGCAATGGCCAAGTTGACAGTAACCGTTGATTTCCCAACGCCACCTTTACCACTAGCGACGGAGATAAATTTCGTACCTTTTTGGCCGATTAGATTTGCTTCACTTTCTTGATCAGCGGCTTGCTTATACTCCTCTGGTAATTCAGTGAAACGCAAACCGACAGTAGCAGCGCCTTCTTCTTTTAACATACCGACAATTTCTTGCTGAAGCTGAAGCTGTTCGCCAGAATTCGGATTAGCTAAAGCAATCTTGACACTGACGTGATTCTTATCTTCTTTGATCTTAATATTCTCTATTGCACCCGTCTCTTCAAAGGTTTTATGTATATGTGGGTCTTTGACCGGGTTTAATATTTCTCTTACTCGCTCTTCTGTTACCAAATGTTACACCTTCCCTTTCAAAAAGTCGTGCAAGGTTAGTATAACATAAAGTTCAGTGTTTTCTTAACTAAGAGGCACCGTTATCTACATCTTCTTCCATAATGAATTCAACAATTCCTTCAGCAATCGATGTAGCAAGCCGCTTCTGATAGTTCTCTTGCGTCAGTAATCGCCTTTCATCTGGATTCGACAAAAAGCCTAGTTCCACTAAGGCTCCTGTCGCATCTGCATGCTTCAATAAATAAATTTGATTTAGTCCTAAAGCGACACGTGTCCCGTTTGTTTCTTCACGAAGACGCTTTTGGATGGCTTTTGCTAGGGCTTCACTATTGCCCTCATCGTCCGGATAATAAAACGACTGTGCTCCTGACCACTGAGAACTCGCAATCGAATTGAGGTGAACACTGATAAACAAATCTGGGTCTTTTTCTTGAATGAATTTCACTCGATTTCGAATATCTTCTGATTTTCTATTAGAGTACCCTCTTGTACCTTCAGTTGCGAGATCTTTATCTGTCTCACGAGTCATATACACTAACGCACCCGCTTGTTGTAAATAATCACGTAACAACAAGGATGTATCCAATGCGATAGATTCTTCATAAACCGAATCATGATCCGCCCCACCATCCGGACCACCGTGACCTGGATCGATGACAATTACTTTATTCGCAAGTGGCATCGTAACATTCGTAGGCGAGAAAAATGATGGGATTGGATAACGAATTAAATAAATTAATAACAAGAGACCGACTAACCATAATAAAACGAAACATAGCTTTTTCAAGAGCTCTCCCCTCCCCTCTTGCTATTTTATGGACAAGGGAGGGGGATTATGACTTGCATTGAACCACTCTAATAAACAGAAAAACCCGCCAGTATTGAAAACCACTTGCGAGTTTAATCCATCAACTTATTTCGCTGTATAACCACCATCGACAATCAAACTCGTACCGGTTATAAAACTTGAGTCATCTGTCGCCAAGAACAATACTGCTTTCGCGACTTCTTCCGCCTTGCCTAGACGTCCGAGTGGTGTAACTTGAGCCAATTCCTCAATATCTCCTTCTTCTAACTGCTCCATTAGCGGAGTTTTAACATATCCCGGACATACCGCATTCACGCGAACATTATATTTGGCATATTCCAAAGCAGTTGCACGCGTGAGATTCACGACACCAGCTTTAGATGCTGAGTAGGCCGCCGTTTGAGATTGGCCGACATGACCAAGCATCGAAGCCGTATTTATGATGACGCCACTGCCTTTTTCTCTAAAGTGACTGACGGCATGCTTGGTTCCGTAAAAAACGCCGTTCAAATTCACTTCAATCACACGGTTCCATTGATCATCGTTCATCTCAGCCGTATCCATGACAGGACCGACACCAGCATTGTTAAAGAGAATATCAAGCTTCCCAAATTTCTCAACTGTTTGATTGATCAGTTGTTTAACTTCCTCTTCTTCAGTGACGTCCGTGTATACATATGTCGCACGATCACCTAATTCATTTGCAAGTTCTTCACCTTTCGGATTATTGACATCCGCAATGATGACATTTGCCCCTTCTTCGATAAACAATCTAGCTGTTGCTTCGCCAATTCCGCTGACGCCTCCAGTAATGATTGCTACTTGGCCATCTAATCGCACAAGCATCCTCCTCATCGATTTCAGTGAATAGATACTACTTAATTTTTGCTGAATCACTAAAAGTATTCATTCACTACCCAATCTAGAGGTTACTGATCGCGATAAGTCACAACCGTTTGGCAAATATAATCGTGAAGTGCCTTTTTTCGGTCGGTCCAACCTGCCATCATAAATCCAATCATTAAAATAATAGCAGAGAGAATATAGGCGAAGTAACGACCGAGCGATTTCAATATACTAATTTTAGAACCATCTTCATTGGTCACTTGGATTTTACAAATCATCTTACCCGGTGAGCCTTTGAAGCGAGATGCCGTAAATAAAATAACGAAAAATATACTATAGATAGAGCTCGAGAGTTGTTCGGCATTTGTTTCTGTTTGCTGCTGTGCTTGCTGTAATTGTTCCACTTCCCCTGTAATTAATCCAGCTACCAACCAAGTGAGGAGCGAAACGAAAAGGCTGTCTATAAAAATAGCTAAGAATCGAATCCAAAATCCAGCCGGTTTGTTTTCAATCACTCAAAAATCCCCTTTCAGCTAATCACTCATCTGTTCCCATTATATAGAAAACAGTCTCTGAAGTGAATTCAGAGACTGTTGTATAAACTGAATAATTAAGCGGTTTGCTCTTTCGATTGCTGATATTTTCCTTTGATTAACTGTAATGCAAGTAATATTGCTAACAAGACAATCCCAGCGACATCCGTCACCCAGTTATTTTGAATAAACAACAACGCTGACAGTAAGGCAATAATTCGTTCATACCATGCGTATTTATGAATGAGCCAGTTTTGAATGAATGACGCAAAGGCGACCATTCCAACCGTCGCTGTAATGATTGCGAAAATGACTTCATACCAGGATGCGTCAGTCAAGAATAAAATAGTCGGGTTTAACGTAAAGACAAACGGCAACAATAGTGCAGCTGAGTCAAATTTGAACCCTTGCACCCCGGTTCGAACGGGCCCGGCGTTCGCAATCCCTGCAGTCGCATACGCCGGTAAGTTGATCGGAGGTGTATCATCTGCTAGTACACCGTAATAAAGAACGAATAAGTGAGCGATCAATACGTGAACACCCATATCCGTTAAAATCGGTGCAACGATCGCCGCTAATACAACATAGGTTGCAGTCGTCGGTAATCCAAGACCTAAAAGTAAACAGGCGAAAACAGTTAAAACTAATGTGAAATAAAGCTGCGTGTTATCCGTCACCATGAAGCTTGGCAGCATATTTGTCAATGTCTCTGAGAAGCCGACAACGATTCGTGTAAACTTCGTTGATAAGCCAGAAGTCGTAATAACACCGATCAAAATTCCTGCCGTCGCACAGGCAACGATGATGGAAAGCGCATTTCGAGAAGCTGTTTCGAAGCCTTCGACAACATTTCTCCAGCCATAACGAAACGGCGTCGCGCCTAATTTAGACTTACGCTGAAACACCGCAAAGACTAACGCAACGACCAAACCGAGTATAACAAGCATCGTCATTTCTGGTTTCCAACGAACCGTTTCTGTTCCGAATACATCCGTCCCGAATAATCCATTCAATTGATACAAACCACTATTCAGCGTACCGACAATAAATTGGAAGCCAAATACAATGGCGATTAATCCGGCTGCATACAATAACGAACGTCCTAAGCTTTCTTTGAAACGGTGGGCAAAGAATGCCATTGCTAATAAAACGACAATCGAGAAGAACGCTGAGTTATTAACCGAAATTCGTTCAACAACCAAATAATAAAGTAAAACAAAAATCGGAAATAACAGATAACCTTGTTGTAGTAATAACTTACGACCTTTCGGTAACTCGGCTTTTGGTATTCCTTGAATGCCATTTTTAGATGCTTCGAAATGGACCATAAATAGAATTCCTACATAAGCCAACAATGCCGGGATAATGGCACTTTGAATAATTTGGTAATACGGAATTCCTGTAAATTCGACCATGATGAAGGCTGCAGCCCCCATAATTGGTGGTAGAAATTGTCCACTGGATGAAGCGGCAACTTCAATTCCTCCCGCAACATGCGGTTTGAAGCCTACTCGTTTCATCAAGGGGATTGTAAATGTACCTGTCGTCACCGCATTCGCTGTGGAACTACCTGAAATACTTCCCATCATTCCACTCGCTAATACAGATGCTTTTGCTGGGCCACCTTTAAATCGACCAAATGCACGGATCGCTAAATTGATGAACATTTGTCCAGCGCCAGTTGACTCCAATATCGCCCCGAATAAAATGAAGATAAAGACGAACTGCGCAGAGGCATAAATCGGAGTTCCAAAAATCCCGTTGTTACGATATGAAATTTCATAGACAAACCGCTCAAAATCACCACGATTATGAAAGAACTGTCCAGGCATATATTCTCCAAGGAAGAAGTACCCGATGAAAATTAACGCGATAATGACAAGCGGCTTTCCGACCACACGTCGCGTTGCTTCCAACACCAAAATAATCAAGGCTAGCCCTATTGCCAAATCAAAATCCGTCGGGCGGCCTGATATAATTGAAGAAGACGTTTGATTTTGAATAATATACATACCGACACCAAACGACATGATTGCCAACAATGCATCATACCAAGGAACCGTTTTTTGATTTAATCCTTTTTTAGGTGGAAAGATTAGAAAGACAAGCACCAAACCTAATGTTAGGTGAAAAATTAAAAAAGTCTTCGAACCGATTCCCGGTAAACCAAAACCCGCGATATAAAAATGATACAAAGAAAGAAACACGGCTACAGCTATCGTTGTGAAAGCCCAAAATCCTCTCACGTCACGGTCGCTACCTTCAAGTTCATTAATCATCTCTTGTTGTGTTTGTTTATCCATCTGTTGTCTCAACTCATCCATATTATGAACCTCTCTCTCTTTTAAAACTCAAATTCACCTAACCAACTTCTAGCTATTTTGAAGGCATCTGGTTAATTAAATAGATTAGTTATTCGTTCAAAACCAGTTAACTCACTAACCTTTATTTCTATCACATTTTTTATAAATGGCTCTTCAGATAAAATAATTTCTTGATCTTTAAAATAAAACTTATGCGGAAATAAATCGGAAGGTTGCATCAATAACTTATTGTCGTGAATCGGCTTGTTCAAGTCCTTAATGACAAAATAGCCATCAACCATTTCCACTTTGCCTTTTCGTTCGTAAGGCATTCCTGCACCAAACGATTTTGTCCAGCTTTCCATTGTTAAAATTTTTCCGGATGAATCATATTTAAATTTCTCAATGACAGGGGATTTTTCTACAGAATGGATATACTCATGTGCGAACCACTCATTCTCTTCGATTTCAGCTTCCCAGAGAATTTCACTATTCTCTACTTTTTCTATTTGTAATAGATATGTAGATTGTGAAAATAAAATGACCGCCAAAAAGATGATGAAAAGCAAAATGATGAGAATAAGCCATTTTATCTTTTTTAAAAAGGCATTGCTCGAAAGCAATGCCTTTCTGTTTGTTGCACGATCGAGAGAATTACTGCTCATCATAGAACTTTTTAGCTCCAGGGTGCAAGTCGATAGACATTCCATCTTGAGCTGATTCAAGCGTAATGTCCTCACCACGTACGTGTGCATTCGCTAAATCATCAAGATTGTCAAAGATAGCTTTTGTTAGCTCATACACCTGATCTTCAGGCAGATCATCACGTACAACTAACATCGCAAGTGGAGCGACAGTAGATGCTGTAGCATCAAAGCTATCGTACGTGTTTTCGTCTAAATCAACACGCGTGTAATATGGATACTCTTCGATTAGTTGATCGATCTTTTCATCGCTAAGACCGACAATCTTCACGTCTGCACTTGCTGCCAACTCTTGAATACTAGCTGTTGGTGTACCAGCAGTTACGAAAGCTGCATCAATGTTTCCATCTTGTAGCGCAGTTGAAGCATCACCGAATCCCATAAACTCTTCGTTAATGTCTTCATAAGTGATGTCATAAGCACCTAAGATTTGATTCGCGTTCGCTTCTGTACCCGAACCAACGTCACCTACAGCAACACGCTTTCCTTCCAAATCTTCTACTGATTCAATTCCAGTATCAGCTAATGTCACAATTTGAATTGTTTCTGGATACATCGTGAATACACCGCTGAACCCATCAACTACTTCTTCGAACATATGAGATCCATCATGTGCATAGTAAGCGATATCATTTTGCAGTAAACCAAACTCTGCATTTCCATCACTCAACTCGTTCGCGTTAACAACCGAAGCACCAGAAGATACTCCGTTAGCGCTTACACCATCGACGTTCTCAGTCATGATGTCAGCCATTGCCACTCCAAGTGGATAATAAGTACCAGCTTCTCCACCGGTTAACAATGTAACGTTTTCAACCCAATCTTCACCAGCTGAAGCTTCTTCTCCGCTAGAGTCTTCTTCGGATCCAGAACTTTCTTCTTCTGAACCACTGTCCGATTCATTTGCATCACCGGCATTGTCACCGCCACAAGCTGCTAAAAACAACAATCCTAGAGAAAGAAGAAGTACAAGTAATAAATTAAATTTCTTCACAAAAAATCCCCCTTAATAGATTTTTTTAATTTAAGTGATTGTAATTCTTGTTGTCTGAAAATATTATACATTAAAAATAGTAAATTTAAAACAAAAATAATCATTGTCTCCGTAAATTAATTTTATATATGGTTAAAAATGTTAGCTGTATTTTGGGTAAAAGGTCATGTTTTCACTTTGTCTTATTTCGATATATTGGATAATTTTCGTAATTATTATAAAATAATAACTATATTATTCAAAAATAGCTATCAATCTACCAAATAACTAAAGGAGTTCATCCATGAATCTAAATGATTTATTGAAAAACCCCGTATTTTTTATTTCCGCTTTCGTCGTGGGTCTGTTGGCCATCTTAGGAGCTATCATGCCGAATCAATTTGCATCTGTTTCAGAGACACTCTACGGCTTTACCACTACCTATTTTGGTTGGTTTTACCTCATTGCTGTATTTATGTTTACCGCATTTTTGCTTGTCTTAGCAATCACCCGCTTCGGAAAAATTCGCCTTGGAGGAGAGAACGAACGTCCTGAATTTCCATTCTTCACATGGATTGGCATGTTGTTCTCCGCCGGTCTCGGTGTTGGACTTGTATTCTGGGGTGTCGCAGAGCCAATGAGCCACTATTTTGAATCCCCTTTTCCTGACATTGAAGATCATAGTGTGGAATCTGCCCGAGTCGGGATGGGTTATTCATTTTTCCACTGGGGCATGAACCAATGGTCGATTTTCACCTTAGTCGGTTTAATCATCGCTTATCTTCAATACCGAAAAAAACGTGACGGGCTTGTTTCAACAGCTCTTGAACCAATCACTGGCAATAATGCGAATATCAAAACAACCGTCGATTCTTTGGCTGTCATCGCAACGGTGATCGGGATTGCTACTTCGATTGGCTTAGGCGTTCTGCAAATGAATGGTGGACTTAATGCCGTATTTGGTATCCCGAACAACGGTTGGATTCAAATATTGATTATCGTACTCATTTTTATCGCTTATATGATTTCATCTACTACCGGTTTGCATAAAGGAATTAAATACCTCAGTAATGTAAATATGAGCTTAATCGTTCTTTTGCTATTATTCGTTTTTATAACTGGACCAACTGTATTCATTTTAAATTCTTTTGTCCTTGGTCTCGGTGACTACATCACGAATATCATTCAATACAGCTTACGATTAACACCTTATGAAGGTGGCACATGGGTTCGTGATTGGACTATTTTCTACTGGGCGTGGGTGATCGCTTGGTCACCGTTTGTCGGAGCATTTATCGCCCGCGTTTCTAGAGGACGAACCATTCGAGAATTCATCTTCGGAGTCATGATTGTTCCGCCACTCATTTCGTTATTCTGGTTCGCAACATTCGGTGGAACTGCGCTTCATAGTGATTTAAAAAATGGAACAAATATTGCAGAGGCGGTCAATGCCGATGTAACTGTCGCGTTGTTTGAAATGCTTCAAATATTGCCGCTTCCGACGCTTTCATCGTTACTTGCTATTTTACTCGTCGCGACATTTTTAATTACGTCAGCCGACTCAGCCGCTTATATACTCGGAAGCATGACGACGAAGGGAAGCTTAACCCCTCCGATGCGTGTAAAGATGATTTGGGGTGTGTTACTTGCAGCAATTGCTGGGGTACTTTTATTCGCCGGAGGATTAGAAGCTTTACAAACGGCTTCATTAATTGCCGCCCTGCCATTTGCCTTAATCATGCTTTTAATGATCGCAGCGTTAATTAAATTATTACGAAAAGATGTTGTACCAATCAGTAAAAGAGAATTAAGACGTTATAAACGGATGCAAGATCGTTTGGAGCAATTGGAAGAAGACAAAGACAATCAACCAAAATCTTGATTTAAATTGACACGCACAACATCCTGCATTATAGTAAATGAAGAAGAAAACAAGGGGAGTAGCGACCGCCCAAACGGTTGATGAGTCGTCAATTCGGTACTTTTTAAGTACCCGGCTCATCAAATAAATCGCAAGACCTTGGCCGAACCGATGGCCAAGGTTTTTTATTTTCTCAAAAATAGGGAACCTAGTTTACAGGCCTTCAATCGTTCGGCTTTCCTAATATCAAAACGGAAATCCGTTAGGAGGAGTTATTCTTGGTATTATTTTTGTTTATTTTAGCAGCCGTTATTGTTGTGTTTGCTGCCGTTCAACTAAATAAATATGGGGATGTCATCAGCGAGAAATCTTCCTTAAGTGGCGCGATGGTTGGTGGATTACTGATTGCCGGTGCCACTTCACTACCTGAGCTGACAACGAGTTTAACCGCTGTCTACATCGATAACCCAGATATCGCTGTCGGTAATATGCTCGGGAGTAATGTGTTTAACTTATTGATTTTGGCGAGTGTCGATTTGTTTTACCGTAAAAGACGTGCTTTTAATCAATTGCATTCCAAAGATCAAACGCCATCTATAATTGCAGGGATTTTATTTACGAGCTTCGTCGTTGTAGCTATTCTTTGGGATCAGGTACCATCCATTTTTAATATTGGCTTGGAAATGTACCTTTTAGTGATCGGTTATATTTTTGTGTTAAAAATGTTCGAAGGTAACCCAGCGAGTCAAACGGAAGAAATAAAGCCAGAGAGCAAAACCCTTCAAATTACATTAAAGAAAGCCGTCACAAACTTTGTCGTTTTCGCTGTTATCGTTTTTGCTGCAGGAAGTGTGCTTTCAATCACTGGTGACCGACTTGCAGAAATATCCGGTATGAATTCAAGCTTTGTGGGGAGCGTGTTAATCGCCGCTTCCACTTCTCTTCCTGAATTGGTCACAGTGGTCGTCGCTTTTCGCATGGCGAATTATTCAATGGCGGCCGGGTCAATCCTAGGTAGTAACCTATTTAATTTAATGCTACTAGTCGTTACAGATGCCTTTTATCGCGAAGAGGCCATCCTCAAAGGAACTGACCCTACGATGATCTGGACCGCTTTACTCGGAGTTCTAATGATGATTGTCATGCTCTATATTGTTAAGAGACAGAAAAAACAGTCCGGCTTTTCATACGCTTGGCCTTCTATAGTGATCATTTTGATGTATCTCGTTCTTTCGTATATGACATTTTAATAAAGTAGATTAGCGGTAGGGATATTATGAATCCCTACTGCTTTTTAATTTCAGCGATCATTTTCGTCTCTTCAGGGTTATTTCGTGTGTCTTCAGTGTTAATTTGTTAAGCTTCAGTGTTATTGCGAGAACCTTCAGTGTTAACTCGAGCTACTTCAGGGTTAATCTGGCCTCCTTCAGTGTTAATCCAATTCCCTACAACGTTCATCTATTCATATAACATGATATAATTACATTATTAAGAAAAAGGGAGAGATGGACATGTTGAAAGACTATGAAAATATTTTAGTTGCTGTAGATGGCTCCAAAAATGGTGAAAAAGCCTTTAATAAAGCATGCCGAATTGCAAAAAATGTTGATGCTAGATTAGTGATTGCGCATGTGGTCGATTACCGGACATTTGCAACGATTGAGCATTATAGCCAGACAATTTTACCTGAAGTCGAACGAGTCGGTAAAGAGCTACTGAAGGAATATGAAGAAAAGGCAACGCAATTAGGGGTCGAACAAGTAACAACTGTCTTAGAATTCGGCAGTCCCCGTCAAAAAATCCCGAAAACAATTGCGAAAAAATACGAAATCGACTTAATTTTAACTGGTGCAACCGGGCTAAACGCGGTGGAACGTGTTATGCTCGGAAGCGTTTCTGAAGCGATCACTCGCACGGCACCTTGTGATGTGTTGATTGTGCGCAGTGAATAGTTTTATGAACAGTCTTTTAGGTTACATGTACTGCAGAGGTGATTATACATGACAGTACAAGTTAAGCGAATCTATGAAGAATCGGCTAAGTCAGATGGCAAACGAGTTCTTGTCGATGGCATTTGGCCAAGAGGCGTTTCCAAAGAGGAAGCAAATCTCGATGAATGGTTAAAAGAAATAGCTCCAAGTGATGATTTACGTAAATGGTTTGATCACGACCCAGATAAATTTGATTCATTCAAAAAGAAATACAAAGAAGAATTACAATCCGATGAGGAGCAGAAGAAGGCATATTCGGAACTACAAAAGATGATACAAAAAGAAGATGTGACATTGCTGACTGCAACAAAAGAAGAGGAATATAACCATGCACAAGTGTTGAAGAGTTTGTTGTGATTTGAATGCCACATTACCTTAAAAAAAAATCGAACAACATCTTGTTTATATGAGAAACAAGATGTTGTTCGACACTACACTTATAATCTCATATTTTTCGCTATGATCCCTTTCATGATCTCATTAGTTCCCGCATAAATAGATGCAACAGCCACATCTCGATACCTTCTCGCAATCTCATATTCTTCGATATATCCATACCCACCATGAAGTTGCATACTTTCCACAGCAACTTTTTGAGCTAAGTCAGTCGTCCACCATTTAGCCATGGAAACCTCATTCACAATGTTCCCTCCAGCCATGTGTTCTTGAATTAATCGATCCACGAAGGTTTTGCCAATCTCAATTTCTGTTTTCATCTCAGCAATCTTAAACTGGGTGTTTTGGAATTTGCTTATGCTTCTTCCGAAAGCTTGCCTTTGTGTCACATAGTCAAGCGTCAAATCCAACATTCTCTCTGCATTGACAATTGATGATATGGAGACCATGAGTCTTTCCTGCTGTAATTTATCCATGAGATAATAAAATCCCTTATTTTCTTCTCCTAGCAAATTTGCAGCCGGGACCCTCACATCCTCAAATATTAATTCACACGTATCATTCGCATGCTGGCCAACCTTATCCAACTTCTTCCCTTTTGTGAATCCTTCCGCTTCAGATTCAACAACCAACAAACTGATACCTTTATGGGGTGGGTTTGCTTGCGGGTCTGTCTTACAAACAACAATGGTTAAATCGGCAGAATGACCATTCGTTATAAATGTTTTTTCTCCATTAACAATATAATCATCTCCATCTTTAACAGCTGTCGTTCTAATACCAGCTAAATCTGACCCTGCACCTGGCTCTGTCATCGCAATGGCAGAAATAATTTCCCCTGTGACTGCTTTAGGCAACCAACGAGACTTTTGTTCTTCATTACCAAACGCCTCGATATAAGGTATGACGATATCATTATGCAGTCCGATTCCTAATAAACCTGTACCGACCCTTTCAAATTCCTCTGATAAAACCACAGCATAACCAAAATCCGCCTCTACACCACCATACTTTTCTTCTACTTGCGGACATAAAAATCCTTGCTTTCCCGCCTTTTCCCAAAACGATTTTGGTACTTGTTGGTCTTTTTCCCATTTTTCATAAAAAGGTACAGCTTCTTTTTCAAGGAACTTTTTTAATGATCTGCGGAACATTTCGTGCTCATCAGTCAAAAATGTACGTTTCATTATTTAATTTCCCCTCTAAAGCTACTAATTTTGTGCACTATAAGAATGTTACTTAATAAGAAATACAATTTTATATATCTATGTGTCACTTCATGTTGTTTCTTTTGTTAACGACTCTCGAAGTCGGTACTTCAATACTTTTCCAGACGCATTCCGCGGGATTTCTTTTTCAAATTTGAATTCGACAGGTATTTTATACTTGGCAAGATAATCTCTACAAAACTCTTTTAATTGTTCTTCATCAATCGATTTTCCTTCTTTTGGTACGACAACAGCAACAACTTTTTCACCCCATGTTTCATCAGGAAGTCCGATGACCGCGCACTCTAATAAATCTGGATGCTGATATAGCACATGCTCCACTTCAGTTGAATAAACGTTTTCTCCTCCTGAAATGATCATATCTTTTCTACGGTCAACAAGCGTAATAAAACCTTCCTCGTCAATCGTCGCTAAGTCACCCGTGTAGAGCCAATCGTCCTTCAACGTTTTACTCGTTTCTTCCGGTTTATTATAATAATATTTCATTATTGTTTCGCCTTTAAGAACAAATTCTCCTACTTGACCTGGATGAACATCTTCACCACTCTCATTAACTACCCGTGCTTCAGTATTCAGCATGGCCTTACCACCTGCACCGATTTTATCGTCATGATCTTCGGGCTTCAGCATAACACCTCCAGGTCCTGCCTCGGTCAATCCGCACATATTGTAAAACTGTTCCATTTGAAATAGTTCCATAACTTGTTTCAATAGAGCTATTGGCATAGGTGCAGCACCATAGCCACAACGAGTGACTGAGCTTAAATCATATTTATTTGGTACTTGAAGTAAGAAGTTATACATCGTTGGTACAGCAAAAAATAAACTAATTTTATGTTTTTCAATATCTTCAAGAACTTTTGTTGGATCGAAACTTTGGTGGATCACTTGCTTACAGCCTAGGTATGTCCCTGAGATTAAAAATAAATTAAGCTGTGCTGAGTGAAAAAGTGGAGCAACGTGAAGTAAATTATCGGATGGAGTTATGCTCATCATAATAGAGGTATTAAATGCTACATGTAAAATTCGATGATGGTCGAACAAGGCACCTTTTGGATTGCCTGTTGTTCCTGAAGTATACAAAATTTGCGCGTCATCATCTTCATTTACGATAATAGAAGGGTCTGTCTCATTATCTGTAAGTATTTCATTGATCGTAATCTGCTTATTTACAGCATTTTCATCTGTTGATATTTTCAATTTAACCTTTTTATTATCGGCAACTGCATCATCAATCAGCTCTGCAAATTTACCATCAAACAATACTGTCTCCGCATCACAATCATTCACAATATAAGCGACTTCTCTTGCGGTCAAACGAAAATTCACAGGAACTGCAATCGCACCGATTTTCATAATTGCATAGTAAACCATAACAAACTTATCGGAGTTTTCCATCATAAATGCGACTTTGTCGCCTTTTTTTATACCTTGAGCAATTAACCCATGCGCTAATTTGTTTACCTCTTTGTTCATCTGCTCATACGTATAGGACTTATCCTTGTAAATATATGCTGTGTTATTTGGTATGCGCCTAGCATTACGTGATAATGATAAACCGATATCCATATTATTACCTCCGTGAAATAATATATTTTACTGCTAGCATCTTTCGAAGAAACAATTTATCGATTTGTAAACACAGGTTTACGCTTCTCTCTAAAGGCTCGTATTCCTTCTCTTGCATCCTCTGTTGCAAACAAATCGTTAAACAATTGCTTTTCCAACTGTAGACCTTCCTGTAAAGGATATTCACTTACTGAATTAATTAGCTTCTTGATCCGGCTTAACGCCTGTACAGATTTAGCAGCATATGTTGAGGCAAGCTTTTCTGCCGCTTCTTTCCCTTCTCCCTGTGGTACAACTTTGTTAACGATTCCTAATGCACTAGCTTCCTCGGCTGAAAACGGATCACCTCCAAACATGATCTCCTTCGCTTTAGCCGGTCCAACGATTCTAGTAAGTCGTTGTGTCCCACCAGCTCCAGGTAGTAATCCTAAATTGACTTCGGGTAAGCCTACTTTTGCATGCGCTTCGGCGATTCGAATATCACAAGTTAAAGCAAGCTCTAATCCACCCCCAAGCGTATAACCATTGAGCAAAGCGATCGTTGGTTTAGTTATATTTTCAATAAAAGAAAACACTTCCTGCACATCTTGTGTTTCTGTTTGTTCATTCTCTTCTTCTGCAAATTCGTTAATATCTGCACCAGCCATAAACGCTCGGTCCCCTGCACCCGTTAAAATAATTACTTTCACACTTTCGTCTTCATGCAGCTGCCGAAAAGATTGATCAAGCTCTGCAGTTACTTTTGAGCTCAAAACATTCATCGGGGGATTGTCTATCACGACTGTCGCAATTCCGTCATTCTTTTTTATCGATAGTAAATCAGCCAAGAACATTCTCTCCTTATCTATTTTATGAATACAATCACTCAAATTGTCTTGTAGTGAATTATTTCACTCCTATAATTTCTTTTAGCACTTCATGTGTATGTTCCCCTAACTTAGGTGCCTGTGTTTGAATCGCACCAGGAGTCTCGGAAAGTTTAATCGGAATACCAATTTGTTTCATTTCCCCTAAAGTATCATGCGCTACTGTACGAATCATTTCTCTATCATTCACCTGTGGGTCGTTTACAAGTTCTTCAAAAGATAGAAGTGGAGATACACAAGAGTCAACTTCATTAAAAACTTTCATCCATTCGTCAATGGGCTTTGTTGATATAATTGCTCCTATTTCTTCTTTCATTTGTTCTTGAACAGCAGGTGGTGCATCAAGTTTAGGAATTAAATCATCTCGTTCGATCGCCTTACAAAATGCCACCCAGAATTTCGGTTCCAATGCACCGACAGATAGCCACTTTCCATCTTTTGCTTGATATACTTCATAACAAGCCAATGCACCGCTGAGCATCTGTTCCCCTCGTTTCGGCTGACTATCTTTAACCAGGAATCCCGGAAGTAATAATTGTAGCCAAGAAATGACACCATCCAGCATGGATATATCTACAAACTGTCCTTTCCCAGATTTCTCCCGGTCCAGAAGGGCTAGCAAAATACCAATTACAGCTGGAAGTGCCCCTCCTCCAATATCGGCAATTTGTGTTGCAGGAATTACCGGTTTTCCGTCTTTCTCTCCCATGAGCTGAAGAAGACCAGCATAACTTATATAATTCACATCATGACCTGGCCGGTCGCGGTATGGACCCGTTTGACCATAACCGGTAATTGCACAGTAGATGATTTTTTCATTTACTTGCTTGAGCTTTTCATAACCAAGACCTAATCGCTCCATAACTCCTGGTCGAAAAGATTCTACTACTACATCAGCGTTCTTAACTAACTTCAAAAAATAGTTCTTACCGTCTTCGGATTTCAAATCCAAGCAAATGCTTTTTTTATTTCGATTCAAGGAATGAAAATAAACACCGTCTTGATCTAATTTCGGATGGTAATCTCTTGTATAGTCTCCTTTTGCAGGGTCTTCTACTTTAATAACTTCCGCACCGAAATCTGCTAATACTAATGTACAATAAGGACCTGGTAACAGTCTGGTCAAGTCGAGTACGCGGACCGATCCGAGCGGCAATGACATCAGCGGCTCCCTCCTTCTTTAATCAAGTCTTTCTACAATTGTCGCATTCGCCATACCATGACCTTCACACATGGTTTGAAGTCCATAACGACCACCAGTGCGTTCTAATTCATGAAGCATCGTTATCATCAGCCTTCCACCACTTGCGCCTAGTGGATGCCCTAGTGCAATAGCACCCCCATTAGGATTAAGTTTCTTCGGATCAGCACCCGTCTCTTTTAGCCAAATTAGTGGAACCGAAGCAAATGCTTCATTGACTTCAAATACATCGATATCATCGATAGTTAGACCAGCTTTTTTCAACACTTTTTTTGTTGCTGGTATAGGGCCTGTAAGCATTAATGTTGGGTCTGATCCAACAACGGTTCGAGTCAATACTTTGAACCTTGGCTTTAATCCTAATTCTTCTGCTTTTTCCCTAGACATTAATAGAATCGCATTAGCTCCATCACTGATCTGACTAGAGTTTCCTGCCGTAATCTTTCCATCTTCTGCAAACGCAGGTTTCAGCCCCCTCAGTTTTTCAAGATTGGTATCCTCTCGTGGTCCTTCATCATCGGTAATTAATTTCTTCGTACCATCCGGTAGAGTTACTTCTACTGGCATCAATTCCTTTTTAAAACGGCCTTCTTTTTGCGCTTGAACCGCTTTTTGATGACTTTCTAAAGAAAGCTCATCCAACTCTTCGCGTGATAAACCCCATTTGTCTGCAATTCTGTCAGCTGACAACCCTTGATGAATGACTTCATATTTTAAAGTTAACTCTTCACTGAATCCTGTTTTCTTACGACTGCTACCCATTGGAACGCGAGACATGCTTTCTATTCCACCCGCAACCACAACGTCCATATCTCCACTAATAATGGCTTGCGCCGCAAAATGGACTGCTTGTTGGCTGGAACCACATTGTCTGTCAATCGTAGTTCCTGGCACTTTAACCGGATATCCAGCTTGGAGTGCAGCAACTCTAGCAATATCAAAAGACTGTTCTTCTACTTGTGAGACACAACCAAAAATGACATCCTCCACCAACCCTGCTGAAATGCCTGCTCTTTTTACGACCTCAGCTAATGGTTTAGCAGCTAAATCTTCTGCCCGAACACCACTTAATACTCCATTACGTTTCCCAACAGGTGTTCTAACCGCTTCAACAATTACAGCTTCACGCATTTAATAACTTCCTTTCTTGTTTGAATATTCAGTTATTTTATTTCATATTTGATCTAATACTGTATGTAATATCTAAGTTGTAATATTTTTGTACCTAATCAACCATGCAACTAACAGTCAATGATTCTACACTTCTTCCATAACGCTATCGATTCACATTGAAACTTCTCGCAAATTCTACTGATCCTAACATTTTCATAAGGTTTAAATTGTGCTTATTCAATCAACCTCTTACTTTGGTTGCATTCGAATCGCACCATCAAGACGGATTACTTCTCCATTTAACATCGAATTCTCTATAATGGATTGAGCCAATTTTGCATATTCAGCTGGTGTACCCAACCTTTTCGGAAACGGCGTCATTTCGCCGAGTGCTTTTTTAACGTCTTCAGATAGACTTCCAAATAATGGAGTTTCAAATAAACCAGGAGCAATTGTCATTACTCTGATACCAAGATTAGACAAATCTCTAGCAATAGGTAGCGTCATCCCTACAATACCTCCTTTAGAAGCGCTATAAGCTACTTGACCAATTTGTCCTTCGAACGCTGCTACAGAGGCAGTGTTTATAATGACCCCTCTTTCTTGATTATTATTTGGTTCTTGTTTACTCATTTTTTCCGCAGCTAAACGTATCACATTAAAGGTTCCTACCAAATTCACTTGTACGACTTTGGAAAATATGTTTATATCGTGAGCACCCTTTTTCTCACTATATGTTTTTTGCGCAGCACCAATGCCCGCACAATTAATGACGGTGTTGAGCGTCCCATATGCTTCTACTACTTTGTCCAGCGCATTTTGAACACTGGATTCATCTACTACATCGGTTTTAACAAATTGAACATTTTCACCTAACTCTTTAGCTAACTCTCTTCCTTTCTCTTCCTGTAGGTCTAAAATTGTTACTTTACCCCCATGTGCTGCGATGTTTCTTACTGTTGCCTCTCCTAAACCAGATGCTCCTCCAGTAACTACCGCTGATACTTCTTCTAATCTCACTTTACATTTCTCCTTTTTCATTTGATTATTTCAAAACAATCTTTAACAAATAATTAGATATGGATTTCGCCAAAGTCGTTTTATCCATAGGTCCATTAGGCGAATACCATGTAACAACCCAGTTCATTGCTCCAAGAATAATATTCCTGACTATTTTTTCATCAACCTCGGTAAAAAAACCTTCCTTTACACCTTCTGCAATTAATTGCTTAATATAATTACCATACCTATCTCGTAACATAAGTATGGTTTCTAACTGTTTTCCAGAGAAAAATTGTTCAGGATTTGTTCCCATAACAAAACCTGATTGTTCTGTGATCAAATACTCAATATGTACAACCATTACCTTTTTAAGTTTCTCATCATAAGGTAAATCTTCGCTTAATACTTCCTCGATATTTTCATTGCTTTGCTCCAACAATATTTTTTGGCTTTGGTAAACTAAATCTTGTTTATCCTTAAAATAATAGTATATTGAACCTTTAGTCATTAGCAGTTTGGAAGCAATCTCCTCCATCGTTGTCGAATGGTATCCTTTCTCACCAATAATCGCGATTGCTGACATAATCAAATCTTTTTTTCGTTTCGCAACTTTCTTTTCTCGTAATGACAAGATGATCACTTCCTTTTATTTGCATTTCTTTCTGGCAACTGTTGGCATCACATAATGGACGTCTCTGCTTTTTTATGAGATAGCATACGATGACAATACAAATCGTCGATAATTTTTGCTCTCCTCCTCATATCTATTGATAAAATTCTTCTGAAGCATAAGCACTCGTTTTAACTTTATGGTTTATTTTTGAATATATGTTCAAAAAATTGATATAAAAAAACTTCTTGCTGATTATATTTTTTTATCACGACATGAAAGCGATTACAATTTCTTATTAGAGATAATAACATTCACAAAAATTAATGTCAATGTTAAATTCTGAAAAATTATACTTTTCTGTTTTTGTCAGCTTATCTAAAAGTATTCTAATCCAAAAGATTACAAATTAAATTATATTTTTTTATAGAAGAACCTTCATTGTTTATTTCTTTTATAGGATATAGCTAAACTGAGCACCCACGCAAGCTTGTTATTTGAATCTGGAACTCACCCTAAAGATGTACAAGATAGACTCGGACTGAGGATATTCAAACAACGTTTAACATTTATACTCATGTTTTTAAAAAAGATGAAGTCGCTAAAAACTTTGCCAAATATATGTCTAATTAACGACTAAATTATTTTTGTGAGTCAATGTGCGTCATTTGTGAGTCATTTTCACAAATACAGAAAAAACCTCTCTTCCATTTGAGATGAAAGAGAGGCTCTGATTCCTTGTATGACAAGGGTTTTAACGTTTTGAGAACTGTGGTGCACGACGAGCACTCTTAAGACCGTATTTTTTACGCTCTTTTTCACGTGCGTCACGTGTTAGAAGTCCTTCTTTTTTCAAGACTTTACGGTATTCAGGGTCTGCTTCAAGCAACGCGCGCGCGATTCCATGACGGATTGCTCCTGCTTGACCTGTGAATCCACCACCATTGACGTTTACTAATACATCGTAGTTACCTACGTTCTCAGTTGCTTCAAGTGGTTGGTTAATGATTAAACGTAAAGTTTCATGTGGGAAATATTCTTTAGAGTCGACGTTGTTGACTGTTACTGTTCCGTTACCTGGAACAAGTCGTACACGAGCGACTGATCTTTTACGACGGCCAGTTCCGTAGTATTGTACTTGTGCCACGATTGATTAACCTCCTTTTTTTCAATTACCCGCGAAGTTCGTAAACTTCTGGCTGCTGTGCTTGATGCTTATGTTCTGCACCGCGATAAACGTTTAATTTTTTAATCATTTTACGTCCTAGCTTGTTTTTAGGAAGCATTCCTTTAACAGCTATTTCTAACATTTGTTCAGGGTATTTCGTACGCATTTCGTTTGCTGTACGTGATTTCAAACCACCTGGGTGATTTGAGTGACGGTAATAGATTTTATCGTCTAGTTTGTTACCAGTTAAATGAATCTTTTCAGCGTTGATGATAATGACGTGATCGCCAGTATCAACGTGTGGCGTGTATGTTGGTTTGTGTTTTCCGCGAAGTAGGCTAGCTACTTCTGTTGAAAGACGACCTAGTGTTTGTCCTTCTGCGTCTACCACATACCACTTACGCTCAACATTGTTTTCATTTGCCATGAAAGTTGTGCGCATGTGTTTTCCCTCCTATATTTCAATCCGTTTATTTTACGTTTTTTCATTTATCTCACACGAATAGTTTTCCGGGGCTATTACGTGGTTATGATAAAATGCCATAGAACATATTATAATACTTTCACCAATATTGTCAAGCTTTTACCTTGTTTTTTCCCATTAATTTAGCCCAATTCGTTCAAAAATCATATCGACACTCTTCAAGTGATAAGTTAAGTCAAAACAACTGGCTAATTCTTCTTGCGTTAAGGTTGATTGAATCTCTTCATTTGCTTTAACGAGTTCAGGGAATGACCGCTTCTCTTCCCATGCTTGCATTGCCAATGGCTGTACAAGATCGTACGCTTTTTCTCTGGAAAAACCTTGTTCGATCAACGTCAATAAGACACGTTGTGAGAAGATTAAACCATAAGTTCGTTGGATATTATCAATCATTTGATCTTCATAAACGACTAGGTTGTCCAAAA
The DNA here is from genome assembly GCF_018138385.1 of Allobacillus saliphilus. GTDB lineage: Bacteria > Bacillota > Bacilli > Bacillales > Alkalibacillaceae > Allobacillus > Allobacillus saliphilus. The sequence continues at coordinate 351 of NZ_JAGSIE010000041.1, read as the reverse complement.
TATTGGTGAATCGATTCAGCATATAATCAAGCGCAATCGTCGTGTCTGGTAAAATAATGCGTTCTGCTGAAGAGTGGGAAATATCGCGCTCATGCCATAGTGGAACGTTCTCAAACGCTGTAATGACATGACCACGGATGACTCGCGCCATTCCAGTCATATTCTCTGAACCTATTGGATTTCGTTTGTGTGGCATAGCTGAAGAACCTTTTTGTCCTTTAGAGAAAAATTCTTCCGCTTCACGCGTTTCACTTTTTTGAAGATGACGAATCTCTACAGCCATTTTCTCGATCGACGTTGCAATTAATGCGATGGTTGATACATAATGCGCATGTCGGTCACGTTGTAGCG
>NZ_JAGSIE010000040.1 GCF_018138385.1 Allobacillus saliphilus | reverse complement strand
TCTGTTTTTAAAAATGCAATTCAAAACATTGGAGAAGTCTTTGTATTTTTAAAAAGAGCAATTATGAAATTGATTCTTGAGAGTGACAAAAGTTTAATTGTATGATCACTTCCGCGTATGTTTCTACTACGAATCAAAATAGAAGCGTACCTACTTTCTCGGTACACTTCTAAATAAATGAGATTTTCTTATTAAAATGCCGGTACAGCTGATTCTCCTTCACGTCCCGTTAGAAACTCTCTTACCTCTTCACTTGTCATTGCTTCCCTTAACTTTTGAATTAATTCAGAATCCGCATTATCTTCGCGGGCTACTAATGTAATCGCAAATTTGTTATCTTCTTTTTCTGTGATAAGTGCATCATCAGCTGGTGTTAAATCTAAATGGCTCGCATGTGTTGGGTTCATAATAACTCCATCCACATCTTCATATAAACGTGATAACGCAGCAATTTCTGTTTGTTCAAAACTGAAGTTGTGTGATTCATCGATAATATCATCTAATCCATATTGCTCTCCGTCAATCTCATTTAGCTCAATCAAACCATGGGATGCTAATAAGCGTAAAGAACGATCCACATTAGATGGGTCATTGGCAATACCAATTGTTATGTCATCTGGTAATTCATCAATACTTTCATATCCATCTGCATAAAGGCCGAAGTTAGCAAAATAAATCGGTTGAACGTCAACTAAGTTACCATCGGCATTTTCATTAAATTGTTGCATGAATGGTACATGTTGTGAAAAGTTTGCATCGATCTCTTTGTTTTTTAGTGCTTCATTTGGCTGTATGTAATCGCCCATCTCAACAACTTCTACCTCAATACCATCTTCGGCGAGAAGTTCTTTTGCAATTTCTACAACATCTGTCATTGGTGACTCAACAGCTGCAACTCTTAATGTTTGTACGTCATTTTCTTCATTTGCATTATTATCTGTTTGATCATCGCCACTACATGCAACTAGAAATGTTACGAGAGCGATCATGATTACTAATAGTGATTTTTTCATAGATTGTTCCCCTCTTTCTACCTTTTATCTATTTTTCTTGCTAAGGTTATCCCTGAATATTGGATAATTTGTACAAATATCACGATAATGATAATGATATAAACCATTAAATCTGTTCGATATTGTAAATAACCATATCGAATGGCAAAGTCCCCAATTCCGCCACCACCGACAACCCCCATAATCGTTGAATAGGAAATAAAACTAATTGTGGATGTCGTCATACTTAAAACGAGGGCAGAACGTGATTCAACATATAAAAACTTAAAAATAATATCTTTAACGGATGCTCCCATCGAGACAGCTGCTTGAATCACCCCCTTTGGTACATCGAGTAGGGATTGCTCCACAAGTCGTGAGTAGTGTGCAATGGCAATCACCATCATAGGAAGTGTTGCGGCAGCTGTACCTATTGCAGTTCCCATAACAAATCGCGTAAATGGGATCATAAAAATTACGAGTAGTAAAAATGGGAATGAACGAATAATGTTTACGAGTAAATTTAATGATGAAAAAACGAGTCTGTTCTCTAGTAATTGTCCCTTACGACATAGAAATAAAAATGTTCCAATGGGTAGTCCAACTAACAATGCCGCTAATACTGAAAAACCTACCATAATAGATGATTCGACAATCGACTCCCAAATCTCAGATTGATACTCCACTAATACTTTAGGAAGGATTGGAATCACCTCCTGACTTCAGCTGTTCGACAAATGTTGCTGCCCCTTTCGTACTTTTATTTACACCTGTCGGCTCTATTTCTACTACCTCATAAATTTGACCATCTTCCATCACTGTTACTCGCTCAGAGAGGCTTCTAATGACTTCCATCTCATGACTCACAATGATGATGGTTACGTTAAGTTGCTGATTAATTTGCTTTAGTACCTCAAGTATTTCCATTGTCGTTGTTGGATCAAGTGATGATGTTGGCTCGTCACATAACAAAACGCTAGGATTATTAACAATGGCACGTGCAATAGCGACACGCTGTTTTTGTCCCCCACTAAGTTGTCTAGGATACTTATCTTTATAGGCTTCAAGACCGACGAAACGCAAGCTCTCCATCACGCGTTCTGTTCGGTTCTTTTTTGCTATTTTGGCAATTTCTAATGGCACAGCGACATTATCAAAAACCGTTTTGTTGCCGACTAAATGAAATCCTTGAAAAATCATGCCTAACGACTGGCGTATATTTCGAATCTCTTTGCCTTTTAAATGATTGATTTTTTTATTGTTAATAATGACATCGCCCTCATCAGGTTTTTCAAGTAAATTCATCATACGCAATAATGTAGATTTTCCTGCGCCACTCGCGCCAATAATACCGTGGATTTCCCCAGGTTTAATGTTTAATGATATGGATTGAATCGCTTTAAACGCGCCGTATCGTTTGGTAACATTCTGTAAACTAACCATAGAAGCCTCCATCTTGCAGTCATGTGAAAAGTTCGATCGGTATATTACAATCTCTTTCAATTTGTTATATATTTAAATTCTATAATGAGTTTAATAGTTACTACATGTCTAATCAAGGGTAAACTTCTGTTATAGTAAATGTAGGATTAGAACGGGCAACTGTGCACTTTGGTTTAGCCAGTACACGACTCGGCCGCGGCATGAAATTACTTCATCCTCTAGCCCCAATTCACTGATTTAGGATTACGCTTAATTTCCGTCATTTAAATTTCTTCAATTCTATATATAATCATTCTAAGTAAATAAAAAACCAAACCGGCAAGTAGAAGCCGTACGTTCTTCTACTTACACAGTTTAGATTACACTATCTCGTGGTCTCTGGTCTCTTTTGTAATTACGATGAGCTTACACTTTATCTGTATGCGACGGACTATTCGCTGAAATAGAAACGGTCATGACGGTATGACTGGATCCACCTTCCACTGTCGCATTAAATACTTTTTCTAAGCCGTTGAATACTTGGATTGCTTCGCCTTCTAAGCGTGTTGCTAAAGGAGCAGAAGAAACAGAAACAAACGATTTCATTGCTTCGATTTGTTGAAAAATAAGATCCATATAATCGCCATTACCTAAAGGGTAGAGGGAGAACTTCGCTGCAACATATTGCTTTGTATCTTCCACCTTTTCTTTGTTCAGCGGGATTTCATCAACTTCAAACGTGGTTTCTTCGCCAGGCTCACCTGGACATCCACACATATAAGTGGCTTGAAAGGCAACATGTTTCCCCGTCTTTGCCGCATGGATAAATAGCGCTTTTGTTACATCGAAAACATGAGTGGACGTGCCGCGTACACTGGTTGAAACATCATCTGTTTCCAACCAAACGTTTGATGTATCCACTTCATCTAACGCGCCGAGAATGATGTCCTTAAAATCATCACTCATCGGATGAATGGAAAAACTCGCACTTACGTTTTGGTTATTACAAGATTGATTTTGCATCATCATTCCTCCTCATCGATATGTTTAAAATTGAATGACTTCCATAATTCTTCTTTTCCACTGAAGAAATTCTTCTGAAAGCAGTAATTCTTCATCCCGTGGTCTCTTAAATGGGACTTCGATGACTTCTTTAATTTCTGCAGGATTGACGGATAGGATAATAATTTTGTCAGACAAAAATAATGCCTCATCGATGTTATGGGTAATAAATAGAATCGATTGTTCGTCATCCTCCCAAATGGATAGTAGCCACTTTTGCATATCGGTTCGAGTAAACTCATCAAGAGCAGAGAACGGTTCGTCGAGCAACATTAAGGATTGCGGACTTAACAAAGCACGGATGAAAGCGACCCGCTGTTTCATGCCACCGGATAATTCGTGAGGATACGCGTGTATCACATCACCGAGTCCTGCTCTTTCTAACATTGTTTTCGCTCGTTCGTAATCTTTCTTTCCTTGTAGTTCCTGGCCGACTAACACATTTTCCATAATCGTTCTCCATGGAAATAAGGAAGCTTGCTGTGGCATATAACTAATGAATCCACGTTTATTGGTTATATTTTCTCCACTTAAATATATTTCACCAGCATCTGGCTCAAGAAGGCCTCCAATCAGACTAAACATCGTACTTTTTCCACTTCCAGAGGGACCGATGACTGAAACAAACTCTCCATTCGCTACGTGAAGTGAAATTTTCTGAAGAACTTGTTTTTGTCCAAAAGACTTACTCACATGACGTAATTCCAACATCTAATTGTTTTCCCCCTTCTGCTGCCAGCGAATGAAAAACTTCTCCAATAGTAGAATCAGTCCATAAAAGGCTAAGCTGATGATCATTGCAACGATAATCGCTACAAATACACGTGATGTTCGATAGGAAGAAGCGGCAAGTGTCATAAATACCCCAATCCCTTTTTGTGCACCTAACCATTCGGATACGACGGCTGCCATGACGCTGTATGTTCCTGCGATTTTTAATCCCGAAAAGATTGACGGAACGGCATGTGGTAATTCCAATTTCCAGAATAACTGTGCTTTATTCGCGCCCATCATTTTCATATAGTGGACTAACTCCCGGTTCGTTTGTGTAAATCCACCTAAGGCAGAAACCGCAATCGGAAAGAAACAGGCTAACGTAATGATGATTAACTTAGGCAACGCATTGAATCCGAACCAGATTACTAGTAATGGCGCTAGAACGATAATCGGCATATTCTGAGAAATAATAATAAAAGGAAAAAACGTTTCTCGAACTCTCGGCATGAGATGTAATATCGTCGCCACCCCTAAACCGACTGTTGTCCCGATGAGAAAGCCCGATACAGATAACGTTACGGTTGATTGTAGATGAGGCAAAAAGGTTGGAATAACGCTTTTCGCCTCCACCACAATATCGGAAGGGGCAGGGAGTAGCCATTCCTCAATGGAAAAAAGTCTTGTCGCTACTTCCCATATTCCAATAAATAATAAGATGGCAAGGAATGGTCTCCATGTTTTTTTTAGTAAACTCGTTTTCATTCGTATTTCTCCACGAGTTCATCCATTGTGATTCCCTCAGGTCGGTAAGCAATTTTAACTTGAGAGATGACGCTTGGAGCACCTAACGCTGACATTTTTTCATTCATTTTTTGTACAATTTGTAGTAACTCCGACAATTCACCTTCCATCGTTGTTTCCAATGGATGTACGCTGTATTTCACATCGTTTGCCTCAATCACGGCAATTGCTTCGTCCACAAATGAATATACATCTTGATCATCGACTTTAGGGATTATTTGAATACTTAGCAATGCATTTGCCATAAAACCACTCCTATTTTTCTGTAATCCATGAACCTATTTCTCTGGCAAAAACTCATTCGTAAATGCTTGATCAATATCTACTGCTTCATCAATAATGTTATTTTCTAATAGAAAGTCAGCAAATTTCTGCCATCTTTCTTGTTCTTGGATACCAAAATGATCGGCATCATCTTTATACCGAGGCGATAGCCATTCTTGACTGCGCTTAACAAGTTCAGGATCAAGATCTGGTACCTCATCGATTAATACTTGTGCAGCTTCTTCCGGTTGCTCAATCGCAAACTCATACCCTTTCACAGCTGCATGTGTAAAAGCTTCTACCAATTCAGGGTCTTCGGAAATCATCTTTTCATTAGTAGCAAGGATCGGTGTGTAGAAATCAAGCTTATCGGAAAAGTCAGCGAGATAAACCATGTTTAAATCTACACCTCTTAGTTCTGCTTCAATTCCAGTCCAACCGTAGTAGACAAGTGAAAAGTCGACATCGCGTTCAACAGCAACGAAAAAATCAGAGTCCCCCGTTGTAATGAAATCAACTTCATCCACATTGGCATTATCATTTTCCATTAATGTTGTCATCATCGCTTTTTCGAGATCGGAACCATATGCGCCAAACTTTTTCCCTTCAAAATCTTTTGGCGAAGTAATCCCTTTTTCTACAGGGGAAGCATAACCGGCTGTATTATGTTGCATTACTGCAGCGATCGAGACAAGAGGAAGACCTTCTGAACGTGCCTGTGTGAGACCTTCTTGGTAACTAACCCCAAAGTCTGCTTTTCCAGCGGCTAGCAGCTGATTCACGCCAACTTCGCCAGGTAGTAAAATTTCAACATCTAGTCCTTGTTCTTTGAAAAAACCTTTTTCTTTTGCGACATAAATCCCTGTGTGGTTCGTATTCGGTGTCCAGTCAAGCGCGAATTTTACAGGTGTTAGGTCAGCATTGCCTTCTTCGTCACTTCCATTACTTTCATCACTTTGACCACAAGCCGCTAAGAAAATAATCCCTACAAACAAAATGATGCTCATCCATTTTTTCACTTGAATACCCCCATAAGTTTTTCGCTATATGAATAGAATCCTTAAAAAACGATTGGCAAATCAGCGTGTAAAGACAAAAAAGTGCGCTAAAGATTGGTTCTTTAGCGCACAGGAATATATCTCATTTATGTAAAAATGATTCGAATGAAATGTTCCCTCCGCTGGTACCAACCAGATCAGGTTCTAAGGGTCAGTATTTCAAGAATACAATCTCAGCTAGCATGACTAGCGCCCCTACATATAACGTATGAAATTTTTAAATTGCCTTACAATCCACAGTATGCCATAGGAAGAAGGCGCTTGCAAATAATATTTGGAAGAGAGGGAATTCGGGGGAAATGACTTAGACTACTAGAGTTCTGAATCTGGGGCATGAACGCCGTGGCGGTATTAATCTTTGTTTCTGAGATAAGTGAAGTAGACGAATGAATTCAGGAAGAAGCAATACATAAGCGGCTATCACCTGATGATAGCCGCTACTTATATTCTATAACAACGGTACAATTAGTCCTGCAATCAACAAAATGAGTGCTCCGCCAAGACGAGAGGCAATTTGAGCGAAAGGCATTAATTCCATTCGTTTGGAAGCTGATAGCACAGCGACATCGCCTGTTCCTCCCATATTAGCCATACATAAACCTGCAGTTATAGATGCTTCGATTGGATGGAAACCGACTAGTTTACCGAGTATACCAGCTCCAAGGGCTGCTCCAAGCACCACGCTAAATACAAGTAAGATGTATTCTAGAGTTAAGGCATTAATCACAGCATTCAAGTCAGTATAAGCGACTCCAATACCAATTAGGAGTGCAAGTGTCCAGTTTTTTGCAACAAACTGATACCATTGATTTGCCCCGGACTCGATAATCGGTGGTAACCAACCAGCGAGCTTGAATATGGCAACTGAAATGATCATTAGTGCATATGGGTGAAGTGGAATGAAGTTACCAAGCATTTTACCGATGATATAAAACGTTAAAGCTGCTAAGACTCCAATTCCCATTTCTCCAATGTTATACGTTATCTTTTTATTCTCTACATTAAATCCAGCCATTAATTGTCCGTTTCCTGTTAATGAAGGGAATTTATTACCTAACATATTTAATAATCCAGCGAAAATAATAGCTAAGACGTTTCCTAGTGCTAATGCAGGCACCAATATCGAGATATAATAAGAAGGGTCATTACCCAAGATTTCTGAGTAAACCTGGGACATAGGGATTGCACCTGCTCCCATACCTCCACCCATGATAGGCATTGCAATTACTAAGATTGCATCTTTAAAACCGAAACCAATTACTAATCCAACAAATCCTGCTAAAATTATGGACCCTGCTACAGCTGCAAGAAGAGGAAGGGCAAACTTTGCACCAGCATTTTTCAATGTTTCAGAGTTCATTCCTAGTATACTTCCTGTTATTAGGGCAGCGATATAAAAGTTTAGAAATCCTCCTGATTTCATAAAGTCAGTAATAAGTGTAACCGTCTGATCAGGAATCAGATTAGCATATACCATAAAAGCGGAACCGAAAATTGCTAGGATTGCACCGCCACCTAGATAGCTCCTTAAGATTGGAGTATGATCACCAATCCAGCCAAATAACTCACCTAATACCATCATGATGAGTAAACCACCTATAATTCCTGTAGGTAAATTATCAGTATACATAGCCACTAATGCCAAAGCAGTTATAACTGCAAACCATACAATGGGAATGTTAAAAATACTTACTCGACTTCTATTTGGATTTGTATTCATTTTAAAATGATCATTTTTTTGAGCTGGTTGCGCCATATTTTATCCCCCTAGATTTTTGATTTAATTAGTTCATATTCATTGAGAATCCTCTCAGCTTTCTCAATAATTGGCTTATCTATCATCTTTCCATCTAATTGAAAGGCCCCTTTTTCTGTAAGAGCTCGGGATACCAATCGTTGTGCAAATTCATATTCTTCTTTTGAAGGAGAAAACACAGCGTTAGCACTTTTAATTTGGGATGGGTGGATTAATAACTTTCCTGCAAAACCTAACTGCTTAACGTATATACAATTTTCAATGAACCCATCATTGTCTTTGAAGTTCGTATAAACAGTATCAATTGGTTGTTTTATATTTGCACAACGAGAAGCAATAACCAGTTTTGAACGTGCATATAGTAATTCCATTTCTCCGTCTGTAATTTGAGCGCCGATATCGGTGGTAAAATCAACACCACCGAAAGCTAACATCATAACCCGTTGGTGACTAGATGCAATTTCTATAGAGTTATGCACTCCTAGAGCACTCTCAATCAGAGGAATAATCGATAATTTTGATTGTCTACTTCCTTGATTTTCAATTGTTTCAAGATGTTCTGCAAGCTCTTCAATATTACGTCTTGATGAGGACTTTGGAAGCATTACACCTTGTAATGACACCGCATTGCTTATTTCCAGGATTAATTGCATGTCTACTTGGAATTCACTTGTTTCTATACTGTTGACGCGAATAAATACAGGTTTTTCCCAGTCGCCAATATATTTCCTAATCAAATCTCTCCCGATATGCTTCTCATCAACTCTAACTGCATCTTCTAAATCTATAATTATTAAATCCGCTTGTAATTCATTTATTTTCCTGAGCATCTTTTCTTTATCTGCCGGTACAAATAACAAAGATCTATTTAACATAATTAATCAGCCCTTTTTATATAACTTGAGAGTCTTTTAATTGTTTAATTGTATCTTGATCCATACCTAGTTCTGTTAATATTTGATTTGTGTGCTCTCCTATTTCTGGAATAGGAGATACTTTGATGTCTTCTTTACTATTTGCGGCAGGTGGGAGGAGTGATTTAATCCTTCCTACTGGTGTCTCAACATCTATCCATCTCTTTCTTTCACGAAGTTGAGTATGGTTAGCAAATTGTTTAATGTTTTTTAATTGAGCATTAGCAATTTTATTTTCTTCCAGTTCATTCATAACTTCATGCAGACTTTTAGTGCTTAAAACATCTTCTATTTCACGTTGCAAACTTTCTTTGTTCTCAACTCTTTTCGAATTGTTACAATAACGAGAATCTACAGCTAGGTCAGGATTATGTAAAATATTTTCACAGAAATTTACCCATTCTCTTTCATTTTGGATGGCAAAGAAAATAGTGTCTTCCCCAGCGGTTTGAAAAGGCCCATAAGGATAAATAGTTGCATGATGAGAGCCTGTACGTTTTGGTTCCTTATCTCCATAAAGTGAGTAATACATTGGGAAGCCCATCCACTCACCTAATGCTTCTAACATGGATATATCCAGCACTTCTCCTTTACCAGTTCTAGCTCTCTTGATAATGCTACTTAAAATACCACTATATGCATACATGCCAGCTGCAATATCTGCTACTGAAATTCCAGCTTTAGAAGGTGTTTCTTCAGTTCCCGTAATCGATAAGAAACCAGCCTCACATTGAATGAGCAAATCATAGGCTTTCTTGTTGACGTAAGAGCCATTAGATCCATAGCCAGAAATATTACAAATAATTAACTTGTCATTAATATTATGAAGTTCTTCATTACTAAAACCTAAACGATTCATCGCCCCCGGAGCTAGGTTTTGAAGCACTACGTCTGCGTCTTTTAGTAAATCTTTAAATATTGATTTACCTGAATCCGCTTTCATATTTAATGTGAGAGATTCCTTGGATCTATTGATCCACACAAAGTGACTAGACATTCCGTTTACTGTTTGATCATAGTTTCTCGCAAAATCACCTGTTTCAGGTCTTTCAACTTTTATAACACGAGCCCCTAAATCAGCGAGTTGCCTGGAGGCAAATGGCGCTGCAACGGCTTGCTCTAATGAAATGACTTTTATACCTTCTAAGGGTAACATTTTAATCCTCCAATTGTATTTTGTATAATGTATTTTGTATCCAATTAATAAAGCACATTATATTTGTTAAATTTTCAATTGTCAATGAGTTATAATAAATACATCAATACAAAATGAGGAAGATAATTATGAAAAAAATAAAAAAGTTATCAACGACGGATCAAGTTCTTCATTCTCTAAGAAGTTCGGTTTACAATGGAATTTTACAGGAAGGACAAGAGATTACGCAAGAAGGCATTGCGAATTTGTTAGGAGTTTCGCGAATGCCTGTTAGGGAAGCTTTTCAAGTATTAGACAGAGAAGGACTTATCAATATTCAGAGTAATCGAAGAGTTGTAGTAAATGGCTTAAGAACAGAAGATATTGAAGTTCACTATGAAATTCGTGCATTTCTGGAAGGGATGGCTTCAGAACGAGCGTGTGATTCTCCGGAACATTTTGATGAACTTCAATCAATTCATAATAAAATTAAATATTCAGAAGGTGATAGCTATGTAGAATTAAATGAAGCCTTCCATGCGTTTATATGGAAAGCTTCGAATAGTGCACGGCTATATTCATTACTCTCGGATTTATGGAATGGATTACAGCCACAATTTCCGGATTTTGTGGATTTCCAAGTGGAAAAATCAATTAAAGAACATGAACAAATTGTACAGGCAATTTTAAACCAAAATAAACAAGCCGCTCGCGAACATGCTCAAAATCACGTATTGAGAACAAAAGAAGATTTCTTATCTAATATTAATTCAAATCCGCAAAATTAAATAAAGTAACTAGAATATATTAGTGATACTGCTTTTAGCTACACTAAATCTAAAGCTCATTTCATTTTTTGCAAAAAGAAAGAGACCGTTCTCTAAACGAGCGGTCTCTTTCCTATCTCATGATTATTTTTACGCCTTAACCGTTCCTGCATCTGGGGCATGAACGCCGTGACGATAATAATCTTTATACTCTGGTTCCAACGGTTCATTACCGAGGATAATATCTGCTGCTTTTTCAGCTAGCATCAATACTGGTGCGTGGATATTTCCGTTCGTTGTTCGTGGCATGGCGGATGCGTCCACGACGCGGATATTTTCTAACCCATGCACTTTCATCGTTTCTGGATCCACGACAGCCATTGGATCAGAGGCAGGCCCCATTTTAGCTGTACATGATGGGTGGAGTGCTGTTTCTCCGTCTTTTTTAACCCACTCGATAATCTCTTCATCTGTTTGGACAGAAGGCCCAGGTGAAATTTCACCAGAGCTATATTTTTGTATCGCTGGCTGAGATAAAATATCTCTCGCCACACGGATAGCTTCTACCCACTCGCGACGATCTTCTTTGGTAGATAAATAGTTACAGACGATACTTGGATATTCAAATGGATCGTTGGAACGAATCTTCAATCTTCCTCTTGAGTTGGAATACATTGGTCCAACGTGTACTTGGAAACCGTGTTTCGTATCTGCTTTTTGACCATCATAGCGGACAGCTAACGGTAAGAAGTGGAACATTAAGTTCGGATAGTCAACTTCATCATTCGAACGGACGAACCCGCCACCTTCGAAATGGTTAGATGCTGCTGGTCCGGTACGACCAAGTAACCATTGCAAGCCAATCCAAGGCATTTTTAGTTTGTTTAAGCTCGGCTGCATGGAAACGGGCTCAGGAGTAGCGTGCTGAATATATACTTCTAAGTGATCTTCTAGATTTTCTCCAACCCCTGGCAAGTGATGAATCGGTTCAACGCCAACAGAGCGCAAATGTTCTGCGTCTCCTACACCAGCCAACTGCAATAACTGCGGCGTATTGAATGCACCACCAGAAAGAATGACTTCTCCTGCGTTGACGTGATGAATTTTTCCATTCTTCTTGTATGTTAATCCTTCTGCTTTTTTACCGTTAAAATTGATGCTTGTTACAAAAGCACGTGTCTCAATTGTAAGGTTTTTGCGATGCATCACTGGGCGTAAATAGGCACGTGACGCAGATACACGTCTACCGTTATGCACTTGGCTGTCAAAAGGACCAAAGCCTTCTTGGCGAAATCCATTGACGTCAGGTGTTCTTGCATAACCCGCTTGAACGCCAGCTTCAAAGAATGCTTGGAATAACGGATTAGTTGCAGGGCCACGTTTTAATTTGATCGGACCATCAAGCCCGCGGTATTCATCGGAAGAATCGGCTCCAAAAGCTTTTTCTAACCGTTTGAAGTACGGAAGGACATGGGCAAAATCCCATTTTTCCATCCCTGGTTCTGAAGCCCACTTCTCATAGTCTAATGGGTTACCTCGTTGATAGATCATCCCGTTGATTGAACTTGATCCACCAAGTACTTTCCCCCTAGCATGAGCGACACGGCGCCCGTCCATATACGGCTCAGGGTCTGTTGAATAGATCCAGTCATAAAAGCGATTGCCGGATGGGAACATTAACGCGGCAGGCATTTGAATAAATAAATCCCAAAAGTAATCACTTCGTCCTGCTTCTAAAATAAGAACACTGTTATTTTTATCTGCGCTGAGGCGGTTACCGAGTACAGAACCTGCACTCCCACCGCCGACAATTACGTAATCATATGTTTGTGTCATGTCATTTACCCCCTTGAAGATTGTTTTATAGAATCTAAAAACTTATCCTCATTGATATTTTATTTAGTTTGTTTTATTTATTAAATAAAAATTTAACAAAATGTGCAAAAGGAAGGCACCATGAGCAATCATGGTACAGCTACCTTTTTAAGAATCTATCAGTACGCCATCGACTTCTTACTTAAACCATTTAATCGGTTTCGGTTGTTTATTGCGGAAAATGTGTTTTAACTCGGTATATTCTTCCATGCCTTCACGTCCAAGTTCACGGCCAATACCTGATTGTTTATAACCGCCCCAAGGTGCTTGCGCAAAGTAAGGGTGGAAGTCATTGATCCAAACTGTTCCCATGCGTAAACGGGCAGCAACAAATTCTGCTTTACTCAAGTCTTGTGTCCAAACGGCACCAGCCAATCCGTAAATCGTATCGTTAGCAAGTTGGACGGCTTCCTCTTTCGTTTGGAATGTTTCGACGGTGAGTACTGGGCCGAACACTTCTTCTTGAACAATGCGCATGTCGCTTGTGCAGTTTGTGAAAATTGTAGGTAAATAGAAAAAACCGTCTTCTAACTCAGGGTCTTCTGGACGTTTACCTCCAACGACGAGTTTGGCACCTTCGTTTTTACCGATTTCTACATAGCTTTCCACTTTTTCGCGGTGTTCAGCTGAAATCATTGGTCCACTTTGTGTGTCTTCATCGAAACCGTTTCCTAATTTAATTCGTTTCGTTCGTTCAACTAACTCTTCTACGAATTCATCATGGATGCTTTCCTCTACTAACAGACGCGCTCCCGCAGAGCACACTTGACCTGCGTGAAAAAATACAGCGTTTAATGCTTGGTCAACAGCTGTTTCAAAGTCAGCATCGGCAAAAACGATGTTCGGATTTTTACCGCCAAGCTCGAAAGCAATTTTTTTCATATTGTCACTCGCTGCTTGCATAATCGTTTTTCCTGTTTCGATGCCACCGGTGAATGAAATTAAGTCGACATCATGGTTGGAAGCTAATTCAGCGCCTACAGATTTTCCGGCTCCGAGTACTAAGTTCGCAACACCTTTTGGTACACCAGCTTCTTCCATGAGTTCAAAAACTTTTACAGTCGTTAATGGTGTAATCTCACTCGGTTTCATGACTAGCGTGTTGCCTGAAGCCAAAGCAGGTGCGAGTTTCCATGCGGCTTGAAGCAGTGGGTAGTTCCATGGTGTAATCTGACCACAGACACCGACAGGTTCACGAACGACTTTACTTTCACTATTCGGGATTGGAGAAGCAATGACTTCGCCACCATCTTTATCAGCGAGACCTGCGAAATAAAAGAATACATTCGCAATGTCGGCCATATCTTCGCGACTTTCTTGAACGGTTTTACCCGTATCTAATGTTTCGAGTTCTGCCAGTTCTTCTAAGTCTCGCTCGATCAATGAACCAATTTTATTGACGATTGCACCACGCTCACTTGCAGGCATTGTACTCCAACTGCCTTCATCAAATGCTACGCGTGCGGCTTGAATCGCTGTTTTTGCATCTTCAGCATTTCCTTCTACTGCTGTAGCGATTACTTCTTGGTTAAAAGGATTAATAATTTCACGAGTCTTTTCGGATTTGGCATGCAGCCATTCTCCATTTATATACATCTTTTGTAACTTCACATCATCACTCCTATACGAATAACGTTAAGTTTGTTAAATAAAAATTTAACGTTTCTAATAAACTAATCCTAACAGTGATTTAATTTCGTTGTCAAATCATAGTTGAGGGAGATTGGTCATTTGCTTGCCATGTACCGCAATGACTACGTTTTTGAATAACCTATTGAAAAACTTAAAATTTGTCTCGTTACTTCTAGAACAACAAGGAAGCAGGAAAAAAACAGAATATTGATTTGACAAAAGAAAATATTTCTTTAACCTATAAGATATGAATAATTTGTTAAGAAAAAATTTAATAAATTTATTTTATTTAACAAAGGGAGGCGAGAAAGCGTATTTTCTTTTCATATCAATACATTCATTAAAAATTTGGAACATTAAATCTAGATATAACAAAAAAACAAAAAGGGAAAGGTGTTTGTAAGTAATGAATATTAAACGAACAAGTCTATTTGCTTTAATCGCGACAATATTTTTAGTGCTGGCAGCATGTGGTTCATCGAGCTCAGATGCAGAATCAGATGAAGACACGAATGGGTCGGAAGAAAACAAAGGAACAATTACGATCGGACAAATTAATTGGCCTGAAAATATTGCCGTTACAAATCTATGGAAAGCTCTATTAGAAGATGAAGGGTATACAGTTGATTTGAAGTTACTTGAGATGGGGCCACAAATGGCTGCGTTAGGAGCAGGAGAATTAGATATCGCACCTGAGATCTGGTTGCCTGTCCAAGACAAGAGTTACTATGAAGAGTTTAAAGATCAAGCCAATTTCTTTGAGGAACCATGGTATGAAAATGGTAGAGTTGGGTTGGCTGTTCCAACATATATGAAAGATATCAATAGTATTGAAGATTTGAATGCAAATAAAGACAAATTCAATGGGGAAATCATTGGCTTTGAATCTGGAGCAGGTACGATGATTGTTGCACAGGAAGTCATTGATGAATATGGTCTTGACTACAATTTATCAGCAAGCAGTACAGCGGCAATGATTTCGTCAATTAGACTCGCAGTCGAAGATGAAGAACCGATTGTTGCGCCACTATGGAAGCCACATTACATTTTCTCTGAAGTAGATCTAAAATTCTTAGACGATCCGAAAAAGACCTTTGGTGAAGTAGAGAAAATTTATATGGCAACTCGTGATGGTTTCGACTCAGATCATGAAGATGTCAGCAAATGGTTGATGAACTTTAAGCTGAATGATGAGCAGTTGGGTGATTTAATGATCCAAACGAAAGAAAACGAAGACAATCCACTTAAAGGCGCCGAAAAATGGGTGGAAGAAAATCAAGATGTCGTTGATGAGTGGATGAAATAAATAGAGGTAAAGAGACGGTTCTCAATAAGAGGATCGTCTCTTTTGTAAAGTGCTGATTTTAGCTTGCTTCTTTGCCATACTAATTATAAAATGAAAGAAACATTCAATTTGTACTTAACAAACTAAACAAACATACTACGATTCGCAGCATGTGATATAACGGCTTCTTTACTCGCATGAATGACTCAAGTGCAATATACAAAAAAGAGGTGCCCCCATGGAAGAAAAACGGAATCATTCACAAAATGAAGATGCTCAAGAAAAGATTGAACAAGTTGAACGGATGATGATTAATACCATCTCTGAAACGATGGACTTGTATGGTGTTACACCTTCAGTGGGACGTCTGTACGCAACGATGTATTTTAAACACGAGCCGATTACGCTTGATGAAATGAAAGATGCGCTTGGGATGAGTAAACCGAGCATGAGCACTTCCGTCCGCAAGTTACAAGATATTAATATCGTTAAAAAGGTATGGCAGAAGGGTTCGAGAAAGGATTCATTTATTGCTGAAAAGAATTTTTTCAATTATTTTTCCCATTTCTATGGTATGAAGTGGGAACGTGAAGTGAATATGTACTTGGTTAGCTTGAAAAAAGCTCAGGAACAACTGAAGGAAGTCATTGAGGATCCTGAGACAGATGAAGTATTAAGAGAAAAGGCTGAATTGGATTATCAGCAACTGGAAGATGCTAGAGTTTATTATCGTTGGTTGGAAAAGCTCACAAAGCTGACGAAATCCGGTGAAATATTTGATTATATACCTTTAGATGATGAGGAAAGGGACTCTTAACGGAAGTCTCTTTCTTTTTTACATTATTTTGTTCGCAAGTTTCTAAAGAATCCGTTAAACTACAAATCTCTACGTTTTTTAAAATAAAGAGGAGGGAAGCCAATGAAGATATTACTATTAGGCGCAACAGGACGGGTAGGAACTGTTTTGCTCGAAAAGATGTTGCAAGATGGGCATGAAGTGGTGGCACTTGTTCGATCACCTGAGAAAATAACGTTAGAGCATTCAAATTTATATATTGTACAAGGCGATGTACTTGATGAAGAAGCATTGAAGAGAGCTATGACTACAATCTCTATGGAAGCGGTTGTCAGTGCATTAAACACAGATAAAAACAACGTGCTCTCTCGCTACACGCCAACGATTATTCAGCTCATGAACGACTATCATGTAAAACGATATATTGCGATTGGAACGGCGGGGATTTTAAATAGTAGAGTAAACCCTAGCATTTATCGGTTTCAATCCAGTGAGTCGAAGCGGAAAACAACTACTGCAGCCGAGGATCATGCTGCAGCATATGAGCTTTTGAAAGAATCAGACCTTGATTGGACGGTTGTTTGTCCGACGTATTTGCCTGAAGGAGAAGAAGTAGGAGACTATCGTGTGGAAGCAGAGATGCTGCCTGTAGACGGCAAGAAAATTTCGGTTCAGGATACAGCAGCCTTTGCATATAAACAGCTTACAGAAGATACCTTTATCCGAAAGCGTGTAGGAATTGCTTATTAACCAACAAGTTTGAGCGAATCATATTCTAATTAATTAATAAAAAATAACTCGTCTGCTAGGCGAGTTATTTCTTAATACATAACACAATGATTTTGTAAGGGGTAGTTTGTGCAGGAATGCTAAAGGTTGCAGGTCCATAAACGACAATTAAATCTCGATTTGTCGGTGGTTGTGTAAATGTCTGACCATTTGTTAGCACGATTTGAGTATATGGAGAGATATTCAGTGCTAATTGCCCGTCACTACTCACTAACTGGTGATTAAAATAATCAACTTTTACATGTTGATTTTGGTTCTCTTTAACCATGACAAGTGCCTCATATTGTGGCGGGTATATAAGAGTGGTGGGTGCATCACCGTCATAATATCCGGTTACACGATCTCCCACTTTCACCGCTACGTGATCAACAAAGTAAGTTGAAGGTGTTACAACGAAATTCACTAACTCATCTGAGTTATTTTCGACAGACATCAACTTATAGCAGCCTGCTTCCTCATCATCTTGACCTATTGGAAAATCACTGATCATCGTAATTGTTCCATTAAATGAATGAAAATTTATCATAAAATACCTCCGTAACTCTAATAGAAGAGAGCAATTTACTTTGATTCAAGGATTATTGTTGTAAGGCGGATACAAAATGTGTGCCATTCCATGTTAAAAGGTTTTCGACATATCCCCATGTATCTGCATTAGATGTACCAATAATTCGCTGCATAATCAGTAAATCGTAATTGTTGTCAGAGAGATGCGTAACGATCGGATATAAAGAGCTAACAGCAAGTACTTCACCTTGAACAGGTTGTTTTAATAAGCCGTTTTTATCGTAAAGTTTTGATAGATCTTGATGACCTTTATGAGAAATATCAAGAGTGAATATGTGATCTGACGATTTTCTTTTCACATTTACTTTATAAAAATCTTCATAATTGACTTCAAACGTATAACGATGATTGTATCTTTCGAAGTCAAACAGCAGTCATGGCGTATTCTTTTTGAAGGAGTAAATATAATAAATCCCGTATCCACCGCTCCCCCCTGAATCAATACTTACCAATATATCCAATACATGGTCTTTAGAAAATTTCCCAAGAAAGAGCTGTGGATTATACCCCGCATTTACTTTTAGATGAATCGTAGAAACATGTTTTGAACGGCCATCTTGAATGACAATCACCTTGCTTCATATCGAGCAACACTACATTACTAAAAGGTGTACGTGTACTATATGTTTGTCGGTACAATTTAATCTCACCACCTAGAAATTATGCAATTACTTGAAGTATCTTATGCAAAATAATAGCAAAGTGATAATATAAAAAAAGAAGTGTTTCGCATATTGTCGCGAAACACTTCTTTTATTTCATGTACTATTAATTTACGTAGCAGGCTCGTATGCTTTTTCTTGATAAAAGTAATTCGGCGAAACGATGTCATTCTTATATGGTTTATGGTAAATATGTGTTGTTGCTGACGATAGTGGTGGAAGGAGCCATGCCCGATTCCCTGTAACTGGGCGATTATGCTTCATTTCTTTTTTCTCAAAAGCTTTAAATTGCTTTGCTGCTGTATGATGGTCAACAAGCGTGACTCCAGCTTTTTCAAAAGAATAGATCACAGCGATGTTTAACTCTACTAAAGCTTTATCAATCCAAAGGGAACGATCTGAATTTGTGTTGAGTTCCATTATTTCCGCAATTTTAGGTAGGGCGTTATATCGGTCTTCATCGGCTAAGTTTCTTGCGCCTATCTCAGTACCCATATACCAACCGTTAAATGGTGCCATCGGATAATCAATACCACCTATTTCTAATTTCATATCAGAAATGATTGGCACCGCATACCATTTTAAATTTAACGACTTAAATTCCTCAAATTGAGGATGGATAATTTCAACTTCTTTCACGATCTCCTTAGGTATTTCAAATAGTTTAGGTGTGTGACCTAGCTCTTGAATAACTAATGGGAGAATATCGTAATTTGTTTGTTCTCCTGACCACCCTAACCGTTCACATTCTTTCGTGAAAGCAATCGATGTGGAATCACCAATCACTTCACCATTGGATTCATATCCGGCATAACGTAGCAATTGATGATTCCAAATTCTCATTGGATCTTTTCCACCGAATCTTGGTGGGAAAATGGTAATTGTTGATCGTATATTTCCTTCATTTGTAGCAAAGTTAATGTGTTCGATAAGCTTGTCATATGCATCTTCTGCTGTATAAATATGACGTGCATCAATAATGTGTAATGTATCCCAGAGCAATCGGCCAATGCATCGATTATTATTGCGCCAAGCCATTTTTGCTCCATGTGTCAATTCTGCGCTCGTATGGACATAAGTACCTGTACGGTGTATTTCACTTTCAATGTCAGAAATTCTTTTGTTTTGTTCTTCTTCGGGTATCCCAAGTTCAGTGTAACAGCTATGAATAAAGTTAGTAGCTTCTTGTAATAAATAATCAGATTGATTCATGTTTATCAACTCCATATTTTGATACTAGCATAGTTCTTATAAGCTATGAGCCTTAAAATATGGAGAAATATTCAACATTTTCATCAGGAATTTCCGTGAAGTTATGATTGTTCATTCATATGATAACCGGATACCTTTCTCAAACAAGTTATTTTTACATTCCTCTAAGTAGGCGGTGTCATGTTCTGGATAAATGGGTTTAGTTAATCTTTCGACCTTCATATCGGCTAGATCATATGGAGGACAAGCCTTTCCGCGATAAGTTGGATCTTCCCACAACGGATCATTTTTATAACCGCGACGCTGCATCTCTTCGATGACTAACAAATGATACTGATACAATTTATAAGGGGAATGGGTGAAAACATAGTCGACTGTGGCGTGTTTCTTTTCCCATCCTAACCCGCGTAACGCACAACATTCACGATGTTGGCCTAACAACTGCGGCCTTGGTAAATTTGGAATTAGTTCTTCGTGCCATAAACGCATAAGATCACCTTTTTCTCGTCAATTATAAATTGATAAATAGTCACCATGCCACACTAACTCGTTTGCTTTATAAGTAATGTTATGATGATTCATTGCAATTGGAATAAGGTTAAATGGTTTCGTACGATCATGAGTCCAAAAACGTGAATGTAATAAATAACGAACTTGATATTTTCGAGTATTTTCTTTAAGTATCGTTAGCGCTTGAGAAGCATTTGTTTGAATTAAATAATTTATTTCTTGTCTTTCTTCATTTGATACTAGTTTTTTGAAATAACCCGCTATATGGTAAAGCGCATTCGAAAGTTGAGGTAGCTCTTCTGTTGGTATGTGACCATACGTTGTTTCTATGTTTTCTAATATATTGTAGACAGCAGAGAGATCACGATTCTCTGCCTGTAATAACTTTCTTATTTGTTGATAATCCTTTTGACTACAAGCTAATACCAAGTATTTATTCATAGCCCATATAGCCTGTGCGGCTTTAAGGACCAGTTTTTCGTCGGTTATTATATTTTCTTGCCACATTCGTATCACCTCATATTGAGATGATTAAAGTATATCAATTGAACCCAGCTAGACATAGTAATAAGAAGTTTCATTACATTCTTAAGCTTAATGTTGAAGATGAGCAGTCTACATTAATGGCGTAATAATCACCAACTATGATGACCTTATCCTATTTCATACGAAAAAGACATAACTTCTCTAACTACATGGAAGTTATGTCTATCTGAATTCGTTTTATTATAATTTTGTTGATCCACCGTCTGACATAATTGTCTGACCTGTAATGTAGTCAGAATCTTCGCTTGCTAAGAATACTGCGATGCGACCAATATCTTTTTCTGGATCACCCATACGTTTCATCGGGATTTTATTAATTGTTTCATCGTATAATTCTGGGAAGTTTTCACGCCATTGCTTCACGCCTTCTGTTAACGCAATTGGTGAAATTAGATTTACGTTAATGTCATCTGCGCCCCACTCGTTCGCAGCTACACGAGTAATTCCGCGAATTGCTTCTTTTGCTGCAGCGTAGGAAGCTTGCGTAGGTTGTCCATTAATTCCAGCACCTGAAGCAAAGTTAATGACTTTACCTTTTGTCTTTTTAAGTTCTGGATATGCCACTTGCATAAAGTTAAATGTTGGATAAAATCCCGTGTTAAAGGATAAATCGAACATATCCATTGTTGTCTCAGCAAATGGTGCTTGTTTAGATGCGTGAGCATTATTGACTAAGATATCCAGTCTACCAAACTTTTCTACAACTTTTTCTACGATATCTTCAACATTTTCTCTTTTCGAAATGTCTTTGATAAAAAGCATGCCTTCGGTGTGGCCATTGATTTCTTCAAGTACTTTTTGACCGTTTTCTTCATTGATATCTACGATGGCAATATGTGCGCCTTCTTTAGCCATTGCAAGGGCGATGCCACGACCAATGCCACCCGCACCTCCTGTAACAATTCCTACTTTATCTTTTAGTCTCATCAGAATCACCTTTTCTTTCTAGTCAATTTGTGTATAATTCCGGTTTTCCTACTGTTGCAATTTTCCAGCTGTATAACCACCATCGACTGGGATTGTCACACCACTGATTTGTCTAGCTAAATCAGAACATAAGAACATGACAACATTACCTTGATCTTCGGGTGTAGACATTTCACCTGCTGGTAATGACTCTAATACACCATTGTATTGTTCAGGCTGACTTTCTGCCCATCGTTCAATTGCAGGCGTAATCGTTGCGCCTGGTGCAATCGCGTTGATACGGATATTTTGCTTTCCATATTCTAATGCAACAGATTTCGTCAATCCAACAACACCATGTTTTGATGCGGTGTATGGTGCCATATTCGGCGAACCTTCTAATCCAGCACCTGAAGCAGAGTTAACAATCGATCCTCCACCGGATTGAAGCATTGCGTTCACTTGGTGTTTTACACAATAAAAGACACCATATAAGTTGATTTTAATCGTTTTATCCCAGTCATTTGAGTCCATTTCGCCAATTTTTACTTGGCCAGCATTGATACCTGCGTTATTGTGGGCAAAATCTAGTTTGCCGAATGCAGAAACTGTTTCATCTACTAACGTTTTCACTTGCTCTTCATCACTGACATCACATTTGAAAAATTGTGCTTCTCCGCCATTTTCTTTAATGAGGTTAACCGTTTCTTGACCGCCTTCTTCACTTATATCAGAGACCATTACTTTTGCCCCTGCATTCGCTAAAGCAAGCGCACTTGCCCGGCCAATTCCTGATCCAGCTGCAGTAACTAATCCAGCTTTACCTTTTAATAAGTCTGTCATCAAAAAATTCCTCTCTGAGTCTATTGTTGTAATACATAATTTGTAACTTTTATTAAGATATCATGATGTAGATTTTATATCTAATATTTGGATTGAAGTAGAATGATGTAGGTGGAAAAGGGAAATACAATTGTGAAACCACCATGAAAAGTATGCTAAAATGCGTTCAAGCAAATCACATAGATGATCCGTCAGAAAGGATGATCATATGTCTAAAGATGAAATTATTTTACGCGGTCTGAAAGCAAACAACTTAAAAAATATCGACCTCAACATTCAAAAAGAACAAATTACGGTGTTCACCGGTATTTCCGGTTCAGGAAAGAGTTCAGTCGTCTTTGATACGCTAGCAACAGAAAGTAGAAGGCAAATGACGATGAATTATCCGATGTATGTTCGTTACCAAATGCCACGGTATGAGCGTCCTGAAGCGGATTTACTGAAACATTTAAGTCCCGTCGTTGTTGTTGAACAGCGACCAGTGAGTGGAAACTCCCGCTCGACGGTTGGTACGTATATGGATGTCGACCCGTTGATCCGATTGCTGTTTTCGCGCATTGGCGACCCGCCGATTGAGACGGCAACGGACTTTTCTAGCCAAAGTTCATTTGGACAGTGCCCGTCTTGCAATGGCTTTGGTGAAATTGTCGCACCTGATGTAAACAAGTTAGTTGATGAAGATAAGTCATTAAAGGAGTACGCGGTACAGTTTAAACCGTTGTCACCATCTGGCTGGCAAGGTAGGTGGATGATTACAGGCGGGTTGTTTAATCCTGATATACCGATTAAAGATTTTTCGGAGGAAGACTATCAGTTATTTATCTACGGACCTCCTGAGGGTGAGCGGGTTTTTGCTCCGTTTCATACGAAGCATGGACCGCAGCCTCATGAGTGGGACGGGTTATTACCACGCTTTACTCGATTATACATTAACCGAGATGTTTCAAAGTTAGCGCAAACAACTCTCGATGATGTATTGGCGATGACAACGCGTACATCGTGCCCGACGTGCCAAGGGTCCGGACTGAATCCAAAAGTGCTTGAGTGCAAGATTAATGGATTTAATATTGCTGATTATGATGCGCTCGAGCTGACTGATCTATTAGTAGAGCTTGAAAAAATCAATGATCCAATTGGTCAGGCGATCGCTTTACAAGCTATTCCATCCGTAAAACAGCTCGTAGATTTAGGATTGGGCTATTTAAGCTTATCCCGAAAGATGGAATCACTATCGGGCGGGGAAGCCCAGCGTGTAAAAATTGCACGTCATTTAGGGAGTAGTTTGAACAACATGACGTTTATTTTTGATGAACCGACTGCTGGTCTACACCCTGAAGAGGTTGATTTGCTCATTCAAATGTTGAAACGAATCAAAGAGGAACACAACACAGTCATTGTGATTGAACATAATCTATCTGTTATTAAAATTGCCGATGAAATCATCGAAATGGGACCAAGTGCTGGTGTGCATGGTGGGGAAGTGATTTTTCAAGGAAACAAGGAAGGCTTGGAACAGTCAGGAGCTGCAACGTCGCTTCAAAAAACACATAAAATTAATTCTAAACCACGCTCGTTTGATGAGACTTTCACGATTAACAACGCGTCGATGAACAACTTAAAAGATCTCACGGTAGATATTCCGAAAAATGTCCTCGTATCTGTTTGTGGCGTTTCTGGTTCTGGAAAAAGTTCGTTGATGCTTGAAGCATTTCCTGAAAAATATCAGAAACAATTATGGTTGGACAAGCTCCGATTGGTATCTCCAGTCGCTCAACACTTGCAACGTACATGGGAATTATGGATGATATTCGGGCGCTATTTGCACGAGAAACGGGCGAGCCCGCTGGATTATTTAGTTTTAATTCGTTAGGTGCCTGTCCGATTTGTGATGGTAAAGGAATTACGAAGCCAGATGTAGCTTTTGCTGATCCCGTATCCGTGACTTGTGAAGCGTGTGGCGGAACTAGGTATTCAGATGAAGCTCTTTCACATACGTACAAAGGGAAAAATATCGTAGACGTGTTACAGCTAACGATTGAAGAAGCAAAAGACTTTTTCGATCGGCCAAAAATTATCAAACGCATCAATACACTAAGAGAAGTTGGACTAGAATATTTAACATTAGGACAGACGACGAGTTCGTTAAGTGGTGGGGAAGTACAACGGTTGAAATTGGCAAGCCACCTCAAAAAAGAAGGACAAATTTATATTCTAGATGAGCCATCGTTGGGATTACACGCACAAGACAACGACAAGCTGTTCGATGTCTTTCAAAAACTCGTGGAACGCGGAAACTCGGTCATCATTATTGAGCACAATGTCGACTTTATTGCTGCGAGTGACTGGGTCATTGAACTCGGACCAGGTGGAGGAAAACATGGGGGAGAAATCATATTTGAAGGAACTCCAGAACAGATGTCCCCAGCTGATACAGTGACGGCAAAGTGGTTGAGGGATTGAGAAGTTATTTTTTATAAAAAAAGTAGTGGAGAGTTCTATATCAAGGGTAGGGCACAAAAATTGAGCTCTACCTGTGAATAGAAGAGTAAGGGGGGAGCTTTGAAAAGTTCCCCACCACCATTAATTCTTACTTTATTCCCCAAATGTTACATATCGTGATCTGTTTTTTGTTTTTGACCTGAGTGATTTTGCTGTTTCACTTTATGTGAGCCTTTCATAGGTTCTCCATATGGCTGTTTCGGACTCTTTGGTAGGTTGGGTTCTTTTTGCTGTTTTGGTCCTTTCGGTTTTCCGCTCATCGTTACCCTCCTTCATTTATTTATAGATAGCTTTTGACTAGGGAAGCAATTTATCATTAGACGGCAGAAGACTCCTTCCTCAAAAACGCGACAGCGTTTTAGGTGGGAGATGAATGCCGAAATTTAGCTAAAACCAAGAACGAACGTTCTCTTTTGTTTAGAAATATTATATAATATAAACAGACAAAGCAAAAAAAGGAGTGAACAACCGTTGGTTATCAAAAAAGCTTATAAATTTCGCATTTATCCGAACAAAGTCCAGCAAAATATAATCAATCAAACCTTCGGTTGTTCACGCTTTTTGTTCAACCGGGCTTTGTTTGACGTAAAAACCAC
>NZ_JAGSIE010000006.1 GCF_018138385.1 Allobacillus saliphilus | reverse complement strand
TTTCTTTTATTTTCTGACCGCAGAAGTCTCCGTATATTTCCTACGCTAAGTTAGATTGTTATTCGTGTTTCTGAGTTCATAACTTTGATTTGTCCCAGCCTCATTAATGACTTTTATCACTCCTAAGAAATTTAACTAGAATTCCTCATATAGCAATCAATAAAACTAGATGCTTCTACATTAAATAAATCCCTCATATCATCAATTTTGTTTGTTAATAAATATTTCGATACAAGTTTCAATGCGAATGAATAACCACTAAAAACAGGAATTTGTTTTTTCTGACTACCAAAGCATAATGGAGTTTTTATTTGATCGTCCGTTGACTTTAAGTGGTCTTTACACTCATTCCAATATCTACTCTCTATTTCAATTGGAAAGTTGTTTTTCCACCACCTTTTATCTGGATACAAAGAGAGACTAAAATACTCCGCTGTACCCTCCATCTTATACCACTCTTCTAATGTAAATGTATCTAATGATAATTGGTAGATAGGATTTTCTGGGGTTGCGTGATGAAATTCATGTGCCAATAAATATTGAAAAAATTCTATGTCTGGCTCAGGAGGTATCGCGATGATAATGTTTCCAGGACCATTCGTATAAGCATTGGTCCAAAGAGATTGAGGCTGGTCTTTGAAAAAAGGAAAAGGTAAAGCTGGCACAACCGTAACACGAACTTCATTGAACGTAAGATATTGACTGACATGAAGGAAAGTTTCTTTTATTACTGACATTACATGTTCTGTATCCCATTGAAGCCCTTTTATATCTTTTGCAGACATTTTTTTAAATTTTAGCAACTGAAATCGTTGAGCTAACTGTATCCACTCATCCATCCATGTGTTGCTAGTTATTAAATCACTAAGATTTTTTCTTAGAAATTCATCTAATTGACTATTATTTGCTATGAGTTCAAGTGGAGTAATTTGTTTTATTTCGAGCATTTCCATCCCCCCTCTTCTTCACCTTTTTAACGCGTCAATTACACTCCTCACATTTTATACTAACATTCCCTGTTAATTTTTAGTAAGTGTCTTTATAAACATACTTTGTATTTTAACACAATTTTCCATATATTTAAAATTTAAAATAATTATATTGAAACTAAAATCAACTCTTACTGACTACTTCTAAATGATTTGAGGGATTATAATAGCAACCCTTTGGAGTTATTCGTTTTTATACTAAAAAAAACACATGAATTTAAATATGAACTCACGTGTTTTAGAATTTGCATTTTTATCTTTTTTCATCTCTTATTGAAGATCGCTACCTTGTTCGCTAATCATTCTCTTTTCGGACTACATAAGTTATTGCTCTGGCATACAACCACATCGATTCACCGTCTCGAACAGTTTCAAAAGCTAAAGGTTCAACAAAGCGGTTGATTTTCTCCCATTCCTTATAGTAATCATCCAACTCTGCCAGCAACTCTTCAGTTGGTTTGTCGATCTCCATCGTCTTTTCTTCTTGCTCATCAGACGCTTCCGCATTGATGATGATGCAGTTGAGGCCCCCTGGCTTCGTCCCTCTTTCCATGCGTGTTAGTACTTCTCTAAATGCAGTTTCTGAGCTTGTATGTTCCAAACTGGATACAGCGATAATGAAATCAAATTGATTTTCTTTAATTTGGTAATCTTCTATATCGGATTGTACAGCTTCAACTGCCTGCTGAACGTCATATTCCTTCGCATAATGATTCAGGTTTTCAACAGCTTCCTCGAGTAAGTCGACACAAACTATTATACCGCCCCGGCTCTTGATATCTTTTGCGATTGGAATGCTATGCCGGCCGACTCCAGACCCTAAATCCAGTATGCGTAAATTTGGTTTTTGTCGAATGAGCTGAAAGGCATCCATGACGGAAGGAATCGGTTCCTCCAACCAAGTTCCCTCTTCAAATAATTCATGTTCTTGATAAAATTGTTGGTGATATTCTACTTCTTCTTGGCGAATTTGCTTCGTTTCTTTGTCCATGGGTACCTCCGAATGTTTTTTATTTATCTATACCCCACTCGGCTCTAGCCCTAACAAAAAAGAAGCAGTTAGTTACTTCTCTAACCACTTCTATGCAAAATGCCCACCGATTTTCTTGCTTCGATCTAAAGCAATTCCCCCCGTCGTATAGCTGCTCGCCCGAAGAATGGCTGTTGAACCATATTTTTCGCGAATGTGGTCCATGACTTCCCCGACACTTCTTTTTTTCACTTGATTTTCAAATAAATCGAGCTGCGTACCCACTTCATCATTTAGGTTGGTTAGCGTGACAAATGCCCGACGAATTTTACTTTCTCCATCATAAAATTTATGGAATAAATGCAGACACATCTCATAAATATCTAAGGTTTCATTGCTGGCGACATCCCGTGAAACCGAGCGACTGAATCCGCCTCCTGTTTCAGTTGAATAGCCGATCCCCAGATGTACGGTGCGCCCTTCTTTTTCATCTCTTCTCGCCCGTCTGCATGCTTCTTCACATAAATCAAGTAAGCAAGCATAGATTTCACTTTTTTCATAATCTCTTAAAAGCGTCATTCCGTGGCCGTAGCCTTTTTGCTCGTCTTTGGTGAAGTTGCCGGTAACCGGACTTAAATCAACACCCCACGCATGCCAATAAAGCTGTTCGCCCATAATTCCAAAACGTTTTTTCAATGCAGTCAGTGGCGTATGAGCCAATTGGCCAAGTGTAACGATTCCCATTCGGTTCAAGTTGCGCATCATTCGCGAACCGATGCCCCAAATCTTTTCGATGGGAATTGGCCATAGCAATCGCGAGACGTCTTCGTACCGACATTCGGCAATTCCGTCGGCTGCTTTTTTGGCATGAATGTCCATGACGACCTTTGCCAAGAATTTATTGTCACCGATCCCGACAACACACTCCATACCAAATTGATCACGGATATTTTGTTGCAGGAGTTCAGCGATTTCATACACCGATCCATATAAACGTTCCAATCCATCGACGGTCACCCATAATTCATCCACCGAATAAACGTGGACGGACTCTTTCGGAACGAAGTCGGTGATCATTTTTGTGATTTCCACAGAAACGTTTAAATAATCTCCCATATGTGCTGGTGCAATTAAAATATCTGGTTCATCCGGCAACTCAAAATAACGGCTGACATTGGAGATGCCATATTTTTTCTTTAAGGCGGGAGAAGCGGCGAGCACAATGCTTCCACTTCGATTCGGATCTCCCACCACTGCAAGCAATGTCGTTTGTGGATCAAGTCCACGCTTGATGCACTCGACACTTGCGTAAAAAGACCTCATATCAATACATAACACATCATGTCTCGGATAGATTGAATAATCCACTGTTTCTTCCATCCTGTCTTCTCCTTCCACGCATCGTTATTCAATCTGTAAAATGTTTTCAATCGAAATATATTTTCGATCATCTTGTTGGTCTGTAAAACGAATCGATCGTGTACTTGGTTCCATATACATTACACGCAAACGCTCTTTGTGATATGTGCCTGCGTTATAATGCGTAACTTGAATCAGTGATTGATTTATATAAGCCTCTTGAAGCAATTGTTCGTTCCATTCCATTTGTTGTTCATCAATAGTCGGTTTCTTTTCATAACGGTCCTCTTGCCATAACTCTTGCAAAATTTCCACATGCTCAGGCAGCATGAGCGAGGACCACTTCATCGTTCCACGGTCCTTATGCATCGATTATGCCCCCATTTGCTCTTTTCTTGTTCCTACCGGCAGTGCAGCTAAAATATTTTCTCGATTAAAACGTCTCACCTGACGCTTATAAAAACAATAAGCAAGGATATGATCCTCGGAAACAGCAATCACTCGAACCACACGCTGGGTAGTCGTGCCATTTTTCTTTATATAAATCACTTCAAGTTTTGTTTTTTCTCTCAATGAACGATTGAATAAGTTATTCATTAGCCACCCCTCCAATAGAACGTTTGTTTTGTGAACGTCTGTTCGTAGTATACCACAAAACTTAATTTTGTAATACGGGGGATCTATGATTTTTTTCGTAAAAAGAAGTTATCAGTCAATGAATGCGCTTACAATTAAATTTAAAGAAAAAAACTTAATAAGGTTAACTATTGATATTGGCATCCGTTATCGGGTAAACATCATACTCACCAATAAAAAAATCCCACCAATATTTCGGCAGGATTTTAACCAGCGAAGCTGATGAAAAAAGTATTAGTAAAAAACAACTTCATAATCATTTAAAGCCCGATATCACTCAAGCGAACTTTTATACTTTTTATTTCGCTTCTTTCTGTTTTAATCATAAACATAGTAAGATACTTACTCACTCAGCCAAGCAGCTAGCTATACATTAGTATCCAACTGCATCTGCTGCATTATTAGCGTGTTCCTCGCTGAAACCTTCGAAGATTAATTGCTCAATTAATCCACTTCTTGAAAAAGACATATTATCAAGATAATCTTTTGCCTTGAGAGTTGCCTGCTCTTGCCAATCTACTGTTATATTATCTACCGCAAACTCTGCATCTTCCGTACTGTATCCTTCATATTCTAATTGCTCGATAAGTCCTGACTTAGAAAAGGCCATCATGCTCAAATAATTTTCAGCTTGCTGAATCGCATTTTTTTGACCCATTGTTAAATCCTTTTTTTCCTCTGATTCATTTGATTCGCCTGAATCATCATTCGTTGTTTCTTGTTGTTCTTGATTATCTGCTGAATCTTCTTGCTCATGATTCTCTGATGACTCTTCTTTTTCATTTTCTTTTACTGGCTCTTCCTCATCCGATTCTGAAGAATTATTCTCACTTTCCTCTTGACTGCTATCCTCACTTTGACTATCTGCTTCCACTTCTTCAACTTGCTCACTGTTCGTATCGTCGACCGTTTCACTTTCTTCCCCTGATGTTCCAATACCAATAAGCACGACGACTACAATTAACCATACCCACCACTTTTTATATATAGGTTTCTTAGTTTTTTCTGACATTACTATCCTCTCCTTCTTGTATAGAACTCTAGATAACTCTTTTAGAACAACTAATTTATTAAATCAAGTTACATCCTTGTTTCAAATCAATCCAAAGTTTCTTATAAAAACTAACACACCTCCCGAATTCACTATGTCATTTACATTATATTCTAATTGAGAATATAATAAAAGAGCTATTTGTAACAAAATATTTTCAAATATTTACACGCTCTGTCTTAGCTTTTGCTATAAAATTATTGCAGTGTGTATTCTCTCGTGTTCAAAAAATTGGATGCGAAGTGAATGGATGACATTGGACTCTTTTTAATAGATTAAGATGACTAAAAATATTTTTATGGTCGATTTGTAACCAAAAGTGTTTTGGTGAAATGTAAGATTGGCCACAAACCAACAAGAAAAATGGAACCTAAATTGGCTCCATTAATATCTTTCCGCTCTTTTAATCAAATTTTCCAATTCGTCAACATCATGTAAATTCAACCTATTTTCTTCCCACATTTGATCATTTAACATTTCTATGTAAAACTGAATATCATCTGACAGCTCATTGTGCATATAATAAGTATCATTAACTTTTAAATGTTCTGAAGTATAATTTTGCAAAAAAGAATCTACTACATAGGTGTCTGTGATTGTTCCTTCTGCTTCGTCAAAGAAATTAAAAACTTTTTTAGCATCCTCGACAAAAGTTTCATTAACACCATTCTGTTTTTCATAGGTCATATGTTTGTCAACGAGCTCATCGGGAATTTCTTCTGCATCCAATAATTCATCTACGTTTTCTCTAAAAACATCATAGCCGCTCTTCTCACTGGATAAACTTTCACTTGGATTAACAAATAATGCCAAGCTGGAAACCCTACGTACAAGTTCCTTTTCTAAATCATTCATTTCATACTCACTATTACTATTACCATCATAAAACTTTCCGACGTAATATTTGTATTTGTAATCGTCGAATAGACTTCTCTCGTTCACTTCTAGTTCTCTTTTTTCTTCATTCGCTTTTTCAGTGATTTTAAGAAGTTGATCAGTATCAGAGCGGATGTCATCGTGAATTAATTCCCCATCTGCACTAGCACTGCATGCCGATAAAACAAATAATACAAAAGCTAATAATATATATATCTTTTTCTGCATTTAACTACCTCCCTTTCCACCAACATTATACAATATTATGGTGAATTCACAATAGATAGTGAATTAGTAACAAATGATGAAAAAGAGTAGTAAACAGATAATGAATTGCTTATGCCGATTATATTTTTTAAGTTAGCTCTTTATCAGCCAATAGATTTTAATTTTATTCAAAAAATTAAATGTTCTTCATATTGAGATAGATAACACCAATTTTATTGTTATTGTTTCGAATGTCAAAAATCCACATTATTGTGATAGAGTGTTTTCTAAATAAAAAATCTGCGGAAAGTATGGGAGGAGATGATTTACTAATGTTTCTTTATCATCATTCCCACAATTTCCAACAGATATTAAACTCAAATATGTCAACTTTTATCCTATTAAAATCCGTTCAAATATTGCTCTCTTTCCCAAGGGTGAACTTGGGTTCTAAACATATCCCATTCAATCTCTTTGGATTCAACGAAATGACTCAATAGGTGTTCGCCCATCGCCTCTTTCATGACTTCATCTTCCATTAATTTTTGAAGTGCTTCATAAAGCGTTGCAGGTAAATCGAGAACACCGTTTTCTTCTCTTTCCTTTTTATTCATCGCATAAATGTTCCGGTCGACTGGTGTCGGTACATTCAGTTCATTTTCAATACCATCCAATCCTGCTGCCAACATAACTGCCATTGCCATGTATGGATTCGCTGCAGGGTCGACACTACGTACTTCAATTCGTGTGCTCAAGCCACGAGATGTTGGTACACGAACTAGTGGGCTTCGGTTTTGTGTTGACCAAGCGACATAACAAGGCGCTTCGTACCCTGGAACCAATCGTTTATAAGAGTTAACGGTTGGATTTGTCACCGCAGTAAAGTTAACAGCGTGTTTTAAAATACCTGCTGTAAAATGATAAGCTGTTTTGCTTAATTGTTCTTCACCTTGCTCGTCAAAGAATACGTTCTCACCTTCTTTGAACAATGACATATTCGCATGCATTCCGGATCCGTTTACACCAAATAATGGTTTCGGCATAAAGGTCGCATGTAAGCCATGTTTACGAGCAATTGTTTTAACAACCAGTTTAAATGTCTGAATGTCATCACAGTGTCTGATCGCATCTGAATATTTAAAGTCGATTTCGTGCTGGCCTGGTGCTACTTCGTGGTGGGAGGCTTCAATTTCAAAGCCCATTTCTTCAAGCTCCAACACGATATCACGTCGACAATTTTCACCTAAATCCGTCGGCGCCAAATCGAAATAACCGCCTTTATCGTTTAATTCCATCGATGGTTCGCCCATCTCATCTAGTTTGAATAAGAAGAACTCTGGCTCTGTTCCAATATTGAATGCTGTAAAGCCTAGTTTTTCCATTCGCTCTAAGTTCCGCTTCAGATTGTACCGCGGACATCCTTCAAAAGGTGTTCCGTCAGGATTATAAATATCACAGATGAAACGAGCGACTTTTCCTTTTTCGGAAGTCCAAGGAAAAACAACAAACGTATCCAAATCTGGATGCAAGCGCATATCAGATTCTTCAATACGGACAAATCCTTCAATCGAAGAACCATCAAACATCATTTCGTTATTTAATGCTTTTTCGAGTTGGCCTAATGGAATTTCAACGTTTTTGATTGTTCCTAGTAAATCGGTAAATTGAAGTCGGATAAATCGAACATTCTCCTCTTCAATCCTTTTGTACACATCTTCTTTTGTGATTTTTGACACTGTTCTTTATTCCTCCTGATATAATAAAAACTTTTATTTTTGAGGGGATCAAAATAGTAACGATGTTAATAAGTCGCACCTGTTTAGGAATGATAAAACCTGGACAAGTCTCCACGATTGATGGAAGTATGATGAACATATCCTGATTCCATCAATTCTTTTCTTAAGAGACTGTGCAACTCGTCCTCAGTTAAATCTGTACGGTAGCTTTCTCTCACTCTTTCGCTTATTCCCTGTTCCTTCATGCCTAAAACTTCTTTTATTCCTGCAATATTAACGCCTTTATCTTTTAATTGTTTGATTTCCAATAGTCGATCAACATCGTTAAAAGAAAACAAACGCTGTTTTCCTTTGGATCGCGTTGGTGAAATCAATTCTTTTTCTTCATAGTAACGAATTTGCCTAGGCGATAATTCAGTGAGTGTCGTTACAATACTAATCGAGAATAACGGCAAATCTTTTCGATCCATCGCTACCATTTTCATCCCTCCATAAATAAAGTATATTTTTTGAAAATTAAGTTGTCAAGAAATGTTAAGAAAGTTAACACACATTTAACTTAAAACATCCGCTTATAATTGGGTTTTATTTCCTAAATTATTCGTTGGTGAATTGATATTCATTTAAAATAAAAAATGAGCCTTGGCCAATGGAAACATGAAGGTGAAAAAAAGAATATTTATTGAGAAAATCGAACGACTAACCACTAATATCGGGCGGATTGATTCATTTATCGGGCGGCTGGGACGGCTGATCGGGCGGCTCGGCGCGCTTGTCGGGTGGCTCGGTGCGCTCATCGGGTGGCTCGACGAGTTTGTCGGGCGGCTCGTCGCGTTTATCGGGCGGCTCGCTAAATTTTCAGTAGGAACACCGACTGCCGGAGAGATTTCGGTGGGCACCATTCGAACAGAAAGCCGCTAGGATAAATAAGAGTTGGTTAAAGAAAAATCCGAACGATGATTCAAATATATGAATCAGTTCGGATTTTTTATTGGTATAGTATTTTTCACGGCGTTTGTCAAAATAGATTAATAGACTTTTATTTGTTTAATGCGATGACACTTTTGACAATGGCTAGTTTGACATGTTCATACGTGAGACCGCCTTGAACATAGAGTGTATATGGTTCGCGTATCGGTCCATCTGCAGTTAATTCAAGGCTTGCCCCTTGGATGAAGGTACCTCCTGCCATGATGACATCATCTTCATAGCCTGGCATACTACTCGGCTCAGGTGTCACATAAGAATCGATTGGCGATTGTTTTTGTATCATTTGAGCAAATTGAATCATTTCCTCTGCACGATGAAACGAAATCGACTGGATGAGGTCTGTCCGAGCATCATTCGCTGTCGGTTCTGTTTTATACCCATAATCACTCAACAGCTGTGACGTGAAATATGCCCCTTTCAATGCCTCGCCGACAACATGTGGCGCCAAGAAAAAGCCTTGAAACATTTCATGCAGGCTGTAAAGGCTTGCTCCAGTTTCTTTACCTAGCCCTGGAGCAACCAACCAGTTTGCACATTTATTGACGAGTTTTTCTTTCCCAACAATGTAACCGCCTGTCTTCGTAATACCGGCGCCTGGATTTTTGATTAACGATCCAGCCATCAAGTCTGCCCCTACTTCACTCGGCTCGTATATCTCTACGAATTCACCATAGCAATTGTCAATAAATATAATTGCATCTGGTTTGATTTTCCGAACCTCGTCAATCATTTCCTTGATTTCCATTACGGTAAATGAAGGGCGGTCGGCATATCCCTTCGACCGCTGAATCGCAACCATTTTCGTACGATGATTGATTGCGTTTTCAAGGTTTGAATAATCCACCTTACCGGATTCTGTTAACGGCAATTCATTATATAAAATGCCATAGTCACGCAAAGAACCATCCACGTTTTCATGAATTCCGATGACGTCTTCAAGCGTATCATAGGGCCTCCCCGTCAAATAAATTAATTCGTCCCCCGGCCTCAAAACACCGAATAAGCAGGTGGTAATTGCGTGGGTTCCTGAGACAATTTGCGGACGCACTAAGGCGTCTTCTGTTCGAAAAACGGTAGCATATAATTCTTCCAACTTTTCTCGACCGATATCATCATAGCCATAACCGGTCGACGGCGTGAAGTGAGATTCACTTACTTGAACTTGTTGAAAGGCATCGAGAACTTTTTCTTGGTTGGCCGTAACGATTTCTTGAATTTGAGAAAATTGCTTTGTTAATGATTGTTCTGTTTGTTGGATCATTTGCTTCATTTGGTCATTCATTTACATTCGCTCGCTTTTTCATTTCATTGTATATTGGTGAATTTGGGTCAGCATACCCATCTACCAGGTATTGTTCTTGCTCTTCATCGAAGTGTTCATCTTGTACCATTGTTTCTTGTTTTAATCGGTGAAGCAACGTACCCTCATCTTTTGGTACAGCCACTTTGTATTGATTCCAATCTTCTTTTAATGTTGATTCGACTTTTTGTAAAAACCGTTGCAAATCCTCTGAATTCTTCGCACTAATGACAATGCTCGGAGAAGAATAAGGGGTAAACTCTTCCGATAGAAGATCCGCCTTATTGTAAACCGTCAACATCGGAATTTGCTCAGCACCTAAGTCTTTTAAAATCGAATAAACCGTTTTTTCTTGTTCGATGGCTCGATCATTCGAAGCATCTACCACATGTAAAATAAAATCAGCTTCCAATACTTCTTCCAAAGTAGACCGGAAAGCTGCAACTAGCGTTGTCGGTAGATCTTGAATGAATCCGACGGTGTCAGAGATTAACGCTTGGAAACCGCTGGATAAATGCAATCTTCTCGTCATCGGATCCAGTGTGGCAAAGAGCTTGTCTTCTTCAAACGAAACACTGTTCGTCAGTCGATTAAATAAAGTCGATTTTCCCGCGTTCGTATAACCGACAATCGATATTTGGAAAGCAGCATTTTTCTTCCGTCGTTCACGATATTGACTTCGCTGCTTAACCACTTGCTTCAATTGTTTCTTAATATCGTTGATCCGACTTTGTATATGTCGACGATCCGTTTCAAGTTTCGTCTCACCAGGTCCTCTTGTGCCAATTCCGCCTCCCAAACGAGAGAGCGCACGACCTTGTCCATGTAGTCGAGGGAGCAAATACTCCAATTGAGCCAGTTCGACTTGAAGTTTACCTTCTTTCGTATTCGCACGCATAGCAAATATATCTAAAATTAACTGCGTTCGGTCAATGACAGAGATGTCCCAATGGTTGTTTAAGTTTCTAATTTGGGACGGCGAAAGCTCACCATTCATAATGGCAAGCTCAATATCATTTTCTTCTATATATTGCTTGATCTCTTCGACTTTTCCGGTGCCGATGTATAAAGAGTTGTGTATTTTTTCTCGTTTTTGCGTAAAAACGTCGACGATTTCCGCATTCACCGTATCGGCTAATGCACGTAATTCATTTAATGACGTTTGAAAAGTTTCGTCTGATTCTTTTTGTGTTTGGCAGCCAATCAATATGACACGCTCTTGTTCACTCATACAAAAACTCCTTTAGCTTGTTCGTCCTTTCACTTATCCTTCCCTATTATAACCAGATTGCTCAAAGAATTCATCTTTTGCTATGAAGGATGACCGAAACCTGAACAGTTAATTGCTGATCAGTTGAAGTATCGAGAGTAAGTAATTAGTTACTTAGTGAATAGTATAACCGGCAAAACAAAAAGCCCACCAACAATTTGGCAGGCTTTCACGTTCAGCAACAACAAGATATTATGAGTCCAATTCAATATTTTTTGATGGGGAAAAAGTAGAAATTGCATGTTTAAATATTAACTGTTGCTTACCGTCCGTTTCAATTAAAACAGTAAAGTTATCGAATGATTTAACGACACCTCTTAATTGAAAACCGTTCATTAAGATTACGGTTAGAAAGACTTTTTCCTTTCTTAATTTGTTCAAATACGTATCTTGTAAGTTTGTTGTATTTGCCATTGTAAAATTCCTCCTCTTTCTATCTACTACTTTTAACTATTCTCTCCATTTTGAAGAAATCCTTCTAAATCAGCCAAAATTGTTTTAAAGTTTTCTTCTGCATTCTGTGGAGTAATCTCATACCAATGAATCGCAGGTAACTTATTTCGGAAATAGGTTAATTGCCGCTTCGCGAAACGCCTTGTATTTCGCTGAATAAGTTCAATTGCTTCTGTTTTACCATACTCACCCCGTAAATAAGGTATGACTTCTTTATATCCGATTCCTTTCATCGGTTGAATGTCGCCACCATATCGATCATATAATTGCTCAATCTCTTCAAACAAACCTTGATCAACCATATCAAGAACACGTTGATTAATGCGTTCATATAAAAGCGAACGTTCCATCGTGAGTCCAATGATATATGAATCATAGTACGAGGTGTCTAATTGTTCTTGTTCATAGACGGATAGCGGCTTTCCTGTCGTTTCATAAACTTCCAATGCTCTGATGACTCTTCGTATATTGTGTGGATGTATTTTCCTTGCTTGCTCTGGATCGACTTCTTGCAATCGTTTGTAAAAAGGCTCAATTCCATCTTGTTCAATTTGTTCAAGCAACCTGTCACTGTATTGATGGTCACGCTTCACACTGGAAAAATTAAAGTCATACAACGCGGCTTGTACATAAAAACCTGTTCCACCGACGAGCACCGGTGTTTTTTGCTTGCCATGAATCTCTTGTACCTTTTGCTTTACATCTTGTTTAAAGTCGGAAGCCGAGTATTCGGCGTCCGGTTCCAGTAAATCGATCAGGTGATGAGGAATACCTTCTCGCTCTTCTAGGGTTGCTTTAGCAGAACCGATGTCAAATTCTTTATATATTTGAATGGAATCACCATTAATGACTTCTCCGCCGATTTGCTTACTAATTTCAATCCCTAATCTTGTTTTACCAACGGCGGTTGGACCAACTACACTAATGATTTTTTGTTTCATTCAGTTTCTCTCCAGTCATTCTTACATAATGCGCTTGAACATGCGCTGAATTTCGTAATCACTGAAATGAACGATGACCGGACGGCCATGTGGGCAAGTGAACGGGTCATTACATCCACCCAACTCTTCAAGTAAGTATTCCATCTCTTGGTGACTTAAGTAATGATTCGCTTTAATTGATCGTTTACACGACATGAGGATCGCCGCTTCTTCTCTTATTTTCACTAAATCAATTGTTTTCTCGTTGATGAGTTCATCAACCATGTCACGAAGAATTCCTTCTTCTTCACCTGCCGGGAACCAACTTGGATAGGAACGAACCAAAAAGGACTGATTCCCAAAAGGTTCTAAAAATAACCCGATGGCTTGAAGTTGCTCTTGATGCTGTTCAATCGTAATGGCTTCTTGGTTCGTAAATTCGAAATGTAAAGGAACAGCAAGCTGCTGTGTCTCTTGTTCAGGATTCCCTAGCTTCTCTTTGTAAAATTCATACTTAATCCGCTCCTGAGCAGCATGTTGGTCGACCATATAAAGGCCTTTCTCATTTTG
This sequence comes from Allobacillus saliphilus, assembly GCF_018138385.1. GTDB lineage: Bacteria > Bacillota > Bacilli > Bacillales > Alkalibacillaceae > Allobacillus > Allobacillus saliphilus. The sequence continues at coordinate 117,415 of NZ_JAGSIE010000006.1, read as the reverse complement.
TGCCAATATATACGTTCCTCTTAGCTGACCAATTGGATACAAGCGTGGTAATCGAGTGGAAACCTGTTCCTTTGTTTCGTGAATCTGTCTTTCTTCAGTCGTTGGCATTTCCACGTCTGTAAACGATGGCTCTTCTACTTGTTGAACAGGTACTTCATTACTGCTTTGTTCAAACAGCTGACTGGCATTATTTACATCACTATTATTCGTTTCACTTGGCGTATAGTTATTTCGTTGATCCAAAACAGGTTCATTTCGTTTTACATAAGAAAAGTCTAGAGCAGTTTGTTCAGATTTCTCCTTTTCTTTCTTCGATACATCCGGAATTAATCGCTGGGCGTGCATTAAATTATAAACCGCTTGCTTCACAACATCAAAAAGCTCTTTTTCTTTACTAAAGCGAACTTCTGTTTTCGCTGGATGAACGTTGACATCGATTAAATAAGGGTCCATATCGATTTTTAAAACGACGACAGGAAACCGTCCAATCGGAAGCAACGTGTGATAACCCTCTAAGATGGCCTTATTGATCGTATAATTCTTGATATAACGACCATTCACAATTAATGTCATGTAACTACGATTGGAGCGGGTTACTTCCGGTTTCGCTACATAACCTCTAATGGTATAATCAAGCGACTCCTCTTCCAACGAAAGCATTTGTTGTGCTACATTTTTTCCGTAAATTTGTTGAATGACTTGAAGTAATTTTTTATTTCCTGGTGAAAAAAAGATACGTTTGCCATTATGATGACATTCAAAGCGAATCTCATCATGTGCAAGAGCCATTCGATTCACTAAGTCCATGATATGTCCGATTTCAGTATGGACTGTTTTCAGATACTTTAAACGGGCGGGCGTGTTGTAGAATAGATTTTCAACTGTAATCTCCGTCCCACGCCGCTTCGTATGTTTTTGTTTCTCGATGATTTCTCCACCATGAATCTTCATTTCCGTACCACTTTGTTCACCCGTCGAAGTGCGGATTGTCAAATGGCTGACTGAAGCAATACTGGCCAATGCTTCACCACGGAATCCTAATGTTTTTACGCGAAATAATTGTTGTTCATTTTTGATCTTACTCGTTGCGTGACGATAAAAAGCCTTTTCGGTATCTTCTTCCGTCATACCTTCTCCATCATCCGTCACCCGGATTAATCGTAAACCCGCTTCATCCAGTTCAATTTTGATCCAACTACTACCGGCATCAATTGAATTCTCAATTAGTTCTTTGACTACGGAAGAAGGCCTTTCAACAACTTCCCCTGCAGCAATCTTGTTCGATAACTCGTCCGGTAGCTGTACAATTTTATTCATCGTCTCCTCCTTTCTACTCTAGGTTTTCTTTTAATTGATAAAGCAAATTCATGGCATCCATCGGAGTCATTTTCATTAAATTGGCTTTCTTTAAGCGCTCGATGACTTCAATGTTCGCTGTCAACGTCGGTGTCCCCTGATCTTCTTCGAAAAGTGTCAGCTGTTCTTGTGGTTCTTCTTCTCTCAAGACACTTGTCGCTTCAAATGAATCGAGTAATTGATAAGCGCGTTGAATGATGTCTTCTGGCAAGTCGGCCAACTTGGCAACGTGGATGCCGTAACTTTTATCTGCTTTACCTTCTTTAATATGGTGGAGGAAGACAACTTCCCCGTCTTCTTCATCAACTTCAACGTGAACGTTCCTTAATCTTGATAAACTTTTGTCCAAACTTGTCAGCTCATGATAGTGCGTAGAAAATAATGTTTTAGCACCCACTTGTTGATGAATATATTCAACAATCGATTGGGCGAGCGCCATTCCATCATACGTACTTGTCCCACGCCCGATCTCATCCAGTAGAATAAAACTTCTTTCCGTTGCATGGCGAACGGCATGTTCTGCTTCCATCATCTCAACCATAAACGTACTTTGTCCGGAAACGAGATCATCAGCGGCACCGATCCGTGTAAAGATTTGATCGAATACAGGCATTTCTGCTTCGCTCGCAGGCACAAAACAACCGATCTGATTCATGATGATCATTAAGGCAATTTGACGCATATACGTACTTTTACCCGCCATATTCGGACCTGTAATTAGAAGAATGTCTGTCGTTTCATCCATTTGAATATCATTTGGAACAAACATCTCTTTCATTACTTGCTCGACGACTGGGTGACGTCCTTCACGAATACGAAGTTGTTGCTCATCATTTAACATTGGTTTTGTATAATTGTTTTCTTCACTGACAATCGCAAAACTTAATAAACAATCAATTTTACTAATTTGTTCAGCCAGCGTTTGCAGTGCAGGTATATAAGATTTAATTTGATCACGAAGTTCGAGAAAAAGCTCATATTCCAACGTTGTGCTTTTTTCTTCTGCTTCCAAAATCATTCGTTCTTTTTCTTTCAACTCAGGTGTGACGAAGCGTTCTGCATTCGCCAGTGTTTGCTTTCGTTCATAACGGTTCTCAGCCAGATGTGGCAAGTTTGCTCTTGTCACCTCGATATAGTAACCGAATACTTTATTGAATCCTACTTTTAATGATCTGATCCCTGTTTCTTCTCTTTCTTTCGCTTCGAGTTCTGCAATCCAATTTTTGCCGTTTCGGTTCACTTCACGATATTCATCCAATTGCTTATGGTAACCATCTTTAATAAGGTTTCCTTCTGTAATTAGAACAGGTGGATTTTCTGCTAGTGCAGCGTCTAAAATCTCGAAAATTTCTTGGTAAGACTCTACTTCAGACAATAAAGACGAAACGGAAGGATGATCAAACAAATTCAACAATTGTTTGATCTGCGGTAATGCACCGAGTGAACGTTTCAGCTGTAACAAATCACGCGCGTTTACATTACCGTATGAAATTCTTCCGGCCAAGCGCTCGAGATCATAAACATTTTTTAACGATTCACGAAGCTCGTCGCGTTCCATAAAGTGCTCCATCATCGTATGGACTTGTTGATGACGCTCAGCGATTTGATCTTTTGAAAGCAGTGGGCGATCAATCCACTTTTTTAACAATCTAGATCCCATCGCCGTTATCGTTTTATCCAAAACAGATAGCAATGTTCCCTTCTTGCTTTGATCTCGCAATGATTCAATCAGTTCTAAGTTTCGCTTTGAATACAAATCAAGCTTCATATAATCGTCTAGCTCTATGAATTGAACAGCTTGCAAATGAGCTAGAAACCGTTTTTGTGAACGATAAATATACTGAAACAAATACCCGAACCCACGAACGAAACGAGTATCATCAAGTCCTGTCACTAGCTTCTGAAATTCTTCCGGTATATGGTTCTCATGCTCGGACGATAACGTCAAATCTAAGTAATGCGTTAATGTCTCTGTTAAGTCCTCTGGAAAATCAGTCGGTAAAACGACTTCTTTCACTGGCCGATTATAAAGTTCTCCAATAACATCCTTAATCTTGCCATTTACTTTGCTGACAAAGGATTCACCCGTAGAAAGATCAACATAGGAAACAATGAAGTCATCCTCGATAAGATAGAGCGAAGCGAGGTAGTTATTCTCATTTTCCTTTAGCATATTCCCCTCCATAATGGTACCAGGTGTGATGACTTGAATGACTTCCCGTTTCACTACACCCTTCGCCATTTTTGGATCTTCCACTTGTTCACAAATAGCTACTTTATAACCTCGGTCGACTAATGTTTTTATGTAATTTTCAGCAGAATGATAGGGTACCCCGCACATCGGAATCTTATCTTCTTTCCCTCCAACGCGCTGAGTCAGTGTAATTTCCAGTTCCTTCGCTGCTTTTAAAGCATCATCAAAAAATAATTCGTAAAAATCCCCTAGTCTAAAAAATAAAAACTCATCTTTATATTCGGATTTAATGTTTAAATACTGTTGCATCATCGGCGTATATGTTGTCATTCTTTACGTCCCCCAATTGCTTAACTGTCTCTTATTATAGCATAGAGGAATTCGACTCTTCAGCAATGATACAAAGAGAAAAAATAACAGACTGACCAATATGATCAGCCTGCTTGTGATAGAATCGGCCATTAATCGTTCACTTCAATATCCGCTAACTCAGATTCTAAGTCATCAAAGTCTACATCATTTTCATCAAAGCCGTTAGGTTCGATCTTTGCCCACACCTTCGTTTCTCCGATGAGATCAACGACAAACTCTCTTTCCAAATCTACTTTGATTTGATTTCCTTTTTCAGAAATCTCACATTCTAACGTATTTGGTTGCTTCGTTGCTCTGGCAATCACGTCGAATTCATCACTGATTGTATTTCGATCTTTCATTGCAATTGGTACTTTATCAACGTATTGTTTCCGCTCGGTAATGACACCCGTTTTCGTATTATTGCTGTAAGAGTACCATACGTTAATATCATATGAACCACTCACTTCTACTATATGTCCCCGTTTACGTGCTTCGTATTGATGGTTGATGATCCAGCAACCAAGAATGCTATTCGGTCTATAATTGGGTGAACACATGTGAGAGGTTTCACTGAATTTTTTTCCTTTGCCGCAAACAGCCTTCGTGATAATTTCACGATATTCACGATCACTCATCTACATTCCTCCTTCTTTAATCAAGCCACTTTATCGTATGCTACCTGGGTGTTTGTTGTGATTCTTGCTATGATTTAGGCTATTGTTCTTTTATAATTATGACAATGCCTAGGAAAAGGTGATTTAAAGGAGAGGAATTTTATTCGCTTAATCAATATGTTTATAAAGACGAAAGGATCCAACCACGTTAAGTAGTTGGATCCTTGCATAAACTCTAATTCAGTTCTTATCTAGTTCCACACGTCATCGAATCATCATCAGATTCGCCAACAATTTCATTCGTCACTTCATCTGCAATTGTCTTTGTGACACGTTGCAAAATATCGTTAACGACAACTTGAGAGTCTTTAAATTCTTGAACGATTGGAATTTCATCCAACTCTTGTTGGTAGCGATCAAGTTCTGCTTCCACTTGCTCAAGCGCTCCATGTTTATCATAGTGTTGCAGATTCACTGCTTGTTTCTGTAACGCTTTGATTTTCGCAATGTGAGCTTGAACTTTTTTGTTTTCGTTTATTTTAACTTCCAATTGTCTGAATCGATCGATCTCTTCGATTTTTGAAAGCTTTTTCGCTAATTCTTGTGCTTCTTCAATTACTTGTTTTCTTGTATATTCTGCCATTTAAATCACCTCTACCTGTTCACTCGCTGCTTTCTCTACGATTTTACCATTGAGTGACCAAGTTTTTGTATTTGTTATTTCAACTTCAACAATTTCTCCAATAGCTGATTTTGGTCCCTCGAAATTAACGAGTTTCCCTCTTTCTGTATAACCTGCTAAAACATCAGCGTTCTTTTTACTAGTGCCTTCAACGAGTACTTTAACTGTTTTCCCATCATACTTTTCCATCGCTTTTCGGGAGTATTCATTCACTACAGCATTCAAACGCTGAAGACGTTCTTTTTTCTCGTCCATGGAAATTTTATCATCAATTCTAGCAGAAGGTGTTCCTTCACGTGGTGAGTAGATAAACGTGTAAGCACCCTCAAATCCAACTTCATGGTACAGAGAAATCGTTTCTTCAAACTGTTCATTTGTTTCATTAGGAAATCCAACAATAATATCTGTTGTCAATGCCGCATTCGGGATGGCTTCTTTAATTTTTCGAACCAATTCCAAATAGCTTTCTCGCGTGTAACGACGTGCCATAACTCGTAATATATCTGAGCTACCTGACTGAACTGGTAGATGGATATATGGCATTAAATTGCCACCCTTAGCTAACACTTCGATTAAGCGATCATCAAAATCACGCGGGTGAGAAGTTGTGAACTTCACACGTGGTATATCAATTTTACGAATTTCATCCATAAGGTCGCCCAGTCCGTAATCAATATCCAGGTCTTTACCATAAGCATTAACGTTTTGACCTAGCAATGTAACTTCTTTGTAGCCTTGTGCAGCTAGATGGCGAATTTCTTGAATAATATCTTCAGGACGTCGGCTCCGTTCTTTACCACGCGTATACGGCACGATACAGTACGTACAAAACTTATCGCATCCATACATGATGTTTACCCAAGCTTTAATTTTTCCGTGACGACGTTTTGGCATATTCTCAATAATGTCGCCTTCTTTAGACCACACTTCAACAACCATTTCCTTACTTAAGTAAGCGTTTTGTACGAGTTGTGGAAGACGATGAATATTATGCGTCCCGAAAATTAAATCAACGTATTGATATTTCTTCAGAATCTTGTTAACAACAGACTCTTCTTGTGACATACAACCACATACACCGATGATTAAGTCTGGGTTTTCCATTTTCAATGGCTTCAGGTGACCGATTTCACCGAACACCTTATTTTCAGCATTCTCGCGGATGGCGCAAGTATTCAACAATATAATGTCTGCTTCTTTTGTTTCTGTCGTTGCTTCAAAGCCCATTTCCGTCAAAATGCCTGACATGACTTCGGTGTCATGCTCATTCATTTGACAGCCATATGTACGGATTAAGAATTTACGACCTTCCCCAATCGTTGCTAACTCTTCTGGGATTTCAAAATCATCATGGTATTGGACTTCTTTTTTAAGCCGTTTCTTGGCTTTTTTCATATTTGGCGGTTCATAAGTCGCTTCAAAATATTTCATAAAATCATCTGAAGTTTTTTCTTTAATACGCGACAAATTATCCTGCTCACTCTTTTCAGCAGGATCGACTGGATTCACTTGATTCAGCTCTTTCCGCTGCTTTTCATTCATAATGAATCTCCTTTCAATAAAAAATCTATCTCAACAAACTTATATGGGCATTCGTACATGTTAACAGTATATCGACTTTATCTTATTTTAACAATACAATCATTACGGTTACAAAGGAAATGTGAGAAAATCGACACATTTGACATAAATAAAACTGACATTGAAAATAGTTTCAATGTCAGTCAATGATTCGAAATAATTTAAATGTAACACATAACTATCTAGGTTCTACAATTAGCTTGATTGCAGTTCTCTCTTCTTGGTCGATCATGATGTCTGTAAAGGCCGGTATACAAATTAGGTCAACACCACTAGGAGCAACAAACCCTCTTGCAATGGCTACTGCTTTCACAGCTTGATTCAATGCTCCGGCTCCAATTGCTTGAATTTCCGCTGTGCCACGTTCGCGTAGCACGTTTGCTAAAGCACCTGCTACAGAGTTTGGATTCGATTTTGCTGAAACTTTGAGTATTTCCATTACTAGTTCCTCCTTCATCAGCTAAAATGATTTCATCACTAATCTATTCATCATGACTAGAACCTATTACATTAATTATGAATTACTTGTCCGAAAAATTCAAATATTCAACTAAATCTTATATGGTCATCATTAATCAGTATTCGCTTTATACGTTTAGCTATACCCGTGGATTCATCCACTGAAACGATGATCCCGCTCAGGACGGTTCGATTCGTTTCCGGAACTTCAAAACGGACAGGTAGCGATGTTTTAAACCGACGGATCACCGATTCAATTTCCGTTCCAATCACACTGTCGTATGGACCGGTCATCCCTACATCCGTAATGAAAGCTGTTCCTTTAGGTAATATACGTTCATCTGACGTTTGAACGTGGGTATGTGTACCGACTACGCAGCTTACACGCCCATCAAGATACCAGCCAAAAGCTTGCTTTTCACTTGTCGCTTCTGCATGAAAATCGACAAAAATAATTGAAGTGCGCTTTTTAGCCTTTTCAATTAACGAATCAATCACTTGGAACGGATCATCCAATGGAGGTAAAAATGTACGACCTTGTATATTAATGATCGCAACAACCTTGCTATTGACATTCATAAATCGCATCCCAATTCCAGGCGTCCCTGTTGGGTAGTTTGCTGGTCGGACTAATCGATCGGCATCATCAATGAAATCAAAAATCTCTTTTTTATCAAATGTGTGATTCCCCATCGTAATCATATCCGCTCCCCATTCAAGGAAGCTGTGATAAATGGGTTTCGTAAGACCCTTACCGTGAGCGGCATTTTCTCCATTCACGATCGTTAGATCTGCCTTGTGTTCCTTCTTTAAATTAGGTAAATGTTCTTTTAACGCTGTTCGTCCTGGCTTACCGACAACGTCTCCGATAAATAAAATATTCATTTGATCTAATTTTCCTTTCTTCCGTTCAATATATTTATCGTTGCATAGTTCAATTAGTGAGTCAAAACATTAATCAGTCTAGTGTATGTATAGCATGTTCCCGTTCGTACAAAATCTTATTTAGGTTAAAAAATGCCAAAAGCACTGAACGAGTCAGTCTTTTGGCATTTCGTTTATTTTGCGTATTCAACAACGCGTGTTTCACGGATGACTGTTACTTTGATGTGACCTGGATACTCCAGACCTTCTTCGATCTGTTTACGAATCTCCCTTGCTAGTTGAATAGCTGTTGCATCATCGATATCATCTGGGCGGACCATGATTCTAACTTCACGTCCAGCCTGGATGGCAAATGATTTTTCGACACCTTCATAAGAATCTGCAATCGATTCTAGTTTTTCAAGTCGTTTAATGTAGTTTTCTAACGACTCACTTCTTGCTCCAGGGCGGGCAGCTGATAAAGCATCAGCAGCAGCCACTAAGACAGAAATAATACTTGTCGGTTCTTCATCACCATGGTGTGATGCAATCGCATTAATGACAACTGGGTGTTCTTTGTATTTCTGAGCGATTTCCTTACCGATTTCCACGTGGCTACCTTCTACTTCATGGTCGACGGCTTTTCCGATATCATGCAATAAGCCTGCTCGTCTTGCGAGTTGCTCGTCTTCTCCAAGCTCTGCGGCTAGAAGACCGGATAAATAGGCGACTTCCAATGAGTGCTTCAATACGTTTTGACCATAGCTTGTACGATAATTTAATCGGCCAATAATTTTAATTAGATCAGGATGTATTCCATGAGCGCCAATTTCGAACGTAGCTTCTTCACCCACCTCACGGATATATTCATCAACTTCGCGACGGGATTTCTCCACCATCTCTTCAATTCGAGCTGGGTGGATTCTTCCATCCTGTACGAGATTCTCAAGCGCTATGCGCGCAATTTCTCTACGTACTGGATCGAAACCTGATAATATAACCGCTTCCGGTGTATCATCGATAATTAGGTCAATACCAGTCAATGTTTCCAAAGTACGGATATTTCGTCCTTCCCTTCCGATGATTCGTCCTTTCATCTCATCGTTAGGCAAGTTGACGACAGACACAGTCGTCTCCGATACATGCTCTGCTGCACAGCGCTGGATCGCTAAGGAGAGCAGCTCTTTTGCCTTCTTATCAGCTTGCTCCTTGGCTTTCGTTTCTTCACGTTTAATCAATAACGCCGTTTCATGCGCCATTTCTTTTTCTACTCGATCAAGAATGATTTGACGTGCTTCTTCTTCCGTAAAGCCAGAAATGCGTTCCAATTCTTTTTGCTGTTCAGCAACCATTTCTTCCACTTTGCTTTCCGCTTTATTAAGTTGTTGTTGTTTTTCTGTCAAGGATTCTTCTTTTTCTTCTAACATCAGCTCACGTTTATCCAAAGTTTCACTCTTACGGTCAAGGGTTTCTTCCTTGAGCATTAGACGATTCTCTTGTTTCTGGATTTCTGAACGTCTTTCGCGTAACTCTTGTTCTTGCTCTTGACGCAATCGATGATTTTCGTCTTTCGCTTCTAACAGCGCTTCACGTTTCGCTGATTCTGCGTTTCGCTCACCTTCTTCAACGATTTGCTTTGCAAGCTCTTCAGCACTAGAAATTTTCGCTTCTGCAATCTTTTTACGAATAAGATACCCAACAACAGTACCGACAACTAAAGCAAGCAAAATGGAGATGATAATGATCGGTAAACTATCCATACGTTCACCTCCTCTTGCTATTCATTTTTTTCAATTGATCCAATTGTTTTGTTTCAGTCGGTAATGTACAATCTTGTCATCATTTTTTGACTTAAAAAATGAAAATTATACACTTTCATTTTAAGCCTGTCCATAAATCATGTCAAGGAAACCTCCGAAATCGTACAACAATTTCGACAAAAGATTTTGTGATTTTTTCCACACAATAAAATTAGACATTTCAAATCGAATTCGACATGCTAATATAATCCCTAAGAAACACATTTAAATTGACTCAGTTTATTAATAAACGACAAAAAAGCAGTCCAATTGAAGGGCAAAACAAAGGTTTGCACACTAAAACTGAACTACTTTTTATTCAAAGAACAGCTTCTTTTCGCTTGTACTTACAATGAGCTTAATATAATTAGTTTAAATCTAGTTCTTCTTGATCCTCAGCTTGTTCCTCTGGATCTTTGCCAGATATATTATAAGCATCTCTTAACTCTTCGTACACACGTTCATAAATATCTGGATTATCCAAGAAGAATTGTTTCGCATTTTCTCTACCTTGCCCAAGTTTTTCTCCTTGATAGGAATACCATGAACCACTTTTCTCGACGATGTCCTGATCTGCTCCTAAATCAAGGACTTCCCCTTCTTTAGAAATTCCTTTTCCATACATAATGTCAACTTCAGCTTGACGGAATGGTGGGGCTACCTTGTTTTTAACGACTTTAAGACGAGTCTTGTTACCGACCATTTCATTACCTTGTTTTAATGTTTCTGCGCGGCGAACTTCCAATCGAACAGAAGAATAGAACTTCAATGCCCGACCACCTGGCGTTGTTTCTGGGTTTCCGAACATGACGCCTACTTTTTCACGAATTTGGTTAATAAAGATTGCTGTCGTTTTCGACTTATTGATTGCACCAGAAAGCTTTCTTAATGCCTGAGACATTAAACGAGCTTGCAGTCCTACGTGCGCATCGCCCATCTCTCCCTCAATTTCAGCTTTCGGCACCAAAGCAGCAACGGAGTCAATGACAACAATATCGATTGCTCCACTGCGGACTAATGCCTCAGCAATCTCAAGTGCTTGTTCACCCGTATCTGGCTGTGATAATAATAGTTCATCAATATCCACACCTAGGTTCTTTGCATAAACAGGATCAAGCGCGTGCTCCGCATCAATAAAAGCTGCTTGTCCTCCCTGCTTTTGTGCTTCTGCAATCGCATGCAAAGCGACAGTTGTTTTACCAGAAGATTCTGGACCGTAGATCTCAACAATTCTTCCACGTGGATAGCCACCTACACCGAGTGCAATATCTAAGCTTAGAGACCCAGAAGATACCGTTGAAACTCTCTGTCCTTCGTTTTCACCTAATTTCATGATGGAGCCTTTACCAAATTGCTTCTCTATTTGCTTTAAAGCCATATCTAATGCTTGTTTACGCTCACTCATTAATTTTCCCCCTTCATTTAACTAACTCTATCATACTATGATTTTAGCATTTTGCCAACAAAAAAGCGAATATCTGTTCTATCGTTTTCTCCTAGAGAAAGTATTATTATCTACAAGAGAAAATACCGTTTTCTAGACAGGATAATTGTTTTTTATATAGTTTAGAAATAATTTCAAACCCCGCTTAGTCGCTTGATTTCGTATCTCATTTCGTTTCCCGATGAGGCTTAATTTTTCACAAATAGTTGAGCTTTCTTTGCTAGCAATGGCTATGAACACGGTCCCGCTCGAGTGACCGTCGATCGATTGATCCCCAGCAACACCTGTAAAACTAATGGCCAAATCTGTATTCATTAAAACTCTCGTCTTCTCTGCCATCGAACGAGCACATTCTTCACTGACAGCTCCATTACGATCTAAAATTTCTCTTGGAACACCGACAATATTTTCTTTGATTGCATTTGTATAAGAAACGATTGAACCATGAAAAACATCTGACGCTCCTGGTTCAGAAACGATTTGTGATGCAAAAAGCCCACCTGTAATACTTTCACAAGTTGAGAATGTCAGATTGTTGTCACGTAGGTTCTCAATTATTTGTTTTTCCAACGTGTTCGGCCGGTCCCCGACATAGTAAGTTGAAACACGAGATAAGATTTGTTCCTGTATGCGATCCAATAATTGATCAGCTTCTTTTTTTGACACACTCTTTGCCGTTAACCGAATCGTGACATGGCCATCTCCAGCAAGTGGTGCAATGGTAGGGTTCGATTGCTTGCGAATAAGATCGATTAATTCATGTTCAATCGCCGACTCACCGATCCCCTGGAAATGCAACTCGCGACTATATAGTTGATATTGTAAAAAATCGCGACCATACAAATCAGGAATTAAACCGTGATCGACAAGCCACTTCATTTCTGTAGGAACTCCGGGTAGAAAATACCAAACGGTTTCATCAAATTGGTAGCATAAACCTGGCGCCATACCTACTTCATTTTCGAAAACGGTAGCTCCTGTAAAAGAAAGGGCTTGTTTTCGATTGTTTTCAGTCATGTTCATTCCGCGTTTTTCATAGTAGGCTTCGATTTTTTTCATCGTAGCCAAGTCGGTCTCCAACTTACAACCAAATAAATCACAGGCTGCATCACGAGTTAAATCATCATCTGTCGGTCCAAGTCCTCCTGTGACGATTACAAGATCTGATCGACTTTGGGCAAGTTTAAAGGCTTCATATAAACGCTTCCGATTATCACCGATTGTTTGACGATGGTAAACGTTTAAGCCGAGTGTCGCCATCTTTTCTGATAACCAAGTTGCATTTGTATCATCAATTTGACCAAGTAATAACTCGGTGCCTACGGATATAATTTCACATGTTTTTTCGGTTCTCATTTAGAATCCCTCATCACGTGCCAGTTTTTCATGAAATATTCAACTCCAGAAAGTACTGTGACAAAAGCGGCCAGGTATAAGAGGATTGTTCCAATTGGAAAACCTAAATAAGAGAAAGGAAAATGATGAAGTAATAAAAAGGCTGTTGCACTAATTTGCAATACGGTTTTTATTTTTCCCATATTACTTGCCGCAAGGACAATTCCTTCACCAGCGGCTACTAAACGGAGACCGGTTACTGCAAATTCGCGGCTAATAATTAAGATAACGAGCCACGCTTCAGCCATTCCTAATTCGACTAAACAAATTAATGCTGCAGATACAAGCAGTTTATCAGCTAACGGATCCAAAAATTTACCTAAATTTGTGACTAGATTATATTTACGTGCATAATATCCATCGACCCAATCGGTAACAGAGGCGATAATAAACAAAATCCCAGCCAATATATGTTCTAACGGAATGGACATTTCACCTATTGAATATGTAGTCCAATTAAATGGTACAACAAGTAAAATAATGAATAATGGAATCATTAAGATACGTGAAAGCGTAATTTTATTTGGTATGTTCATTTGATTTTCCTCCAAATTTGTTCTGTCATTGATTTTTAAATCATAAAAAAGGAATCCTTTGCTTTGGGCAAAGGATCAAACGTAATTCATAGTCAATTTACGATTCTGATGGTTCCCAAAGGATGTGGATTTTTTGATGGACTTCTTCATTTGCATCAATTGGATATTCTAACTCTTCTCCGTTTATTTTCAAATTAACGACAGAGGCATTTCCAATATTCAACTCAACAAGATTTGAACCAGACGCTTCTATTGTCAGTGGGGAGTCATCGGATGTGTAAACTCGTTCATCACCGAAACTTTCCACCACTTGTCCATCTTCTATCCCGCGAACCCATAAGTATGTTTCGCCATCAATCTTAAATTCGAGTTCCAAACTTTCCGCATTCGTCAAACGAACCGTCGTCAATGGTGTCGCTGCATCTTCATCTACTTCTTCGACAGATAGACTAGGCTGTTTTGTTTCTTCATTTTGCTCCTCATTGTTGTCTCCTGATTGTTCAGATTCCTCATCACCGTCTGTTGTACCCTCTTCAGAAGATTCCTCATTTGATTCTTCTTCTGTATCAGGGGCTATTATTTCTGATCCTTCTTCATTTCCTGATGTTTCGTCATCTTCAGTTAAAGCCGGATGAACGAAGTTAACATACGAATACCATATGCCAAAGATAATGCCAATCACCAAGACAAATACTAATAACTTTGGTAGAAAAGAAAAAAAGGCAATATTGCCGCTTCTAGATTCTTTTCTGGAAGGTGTAGATACATAATCATACGACACATCACTCGTCTGAGGTAATTCGTTTTTATGTTCCTCTAACAACATAGCTGAATCCATTCCTAAAACTTCAGCGTATTCCCGTATAAAAGCACGCACATAAAAGTTTCCCGGCATTTTACTCCAATCATTTTCTTCAACTGCAGTTAAATAACGGGTTTGGATTTTCGTTTCACTTTTTACTTCTTCAAGCGATAACCCTTGGTTTAATCGCTCTTCTCGTAACCTTTTTCCTATCTCCATAACTATCCACCGTCCACTTTAAAAGTCAAACATTGAAAATTCATCGCTTTGATCTGGTTCAAGACTTTTATAAGTGATTTCTTGATCAGAATCACTTCGCAGTTCAATAAAGTAATCAAAGTCATCCAATGTGTAATCCGATTGCTGTACAAAAATGTCTGGGTGTTCGACAACTTTCACTGCAGGTATTTGCATGACCTCGCGTAATACCCGCCAATGATCTTCACCAAATTGCTTCGCTGAAACTACTCCGTCGATGATAAAAACATTATCCGTGGAGTATTCATCCTTCATCAATTTAGTGCGTACAGTTTGTTTTAACAACGTACTTGAAAGAAACAACCACCTCTTATTGGCAGAAACACTTGCTGCGACAATGGATTCCGTTTTACCGACACGTGGCATACCACGAATTCCAATAAGCACATGACCACCTTTATTAAACAGTTCAGCCATGAAGTCGACAAGCACACCTAATTCATCCCGAACAAAGCGAAACGTCTTTTTATCATCCGAATCACTCTTTATGTATCTGCCATGCATGACGGCTAATTTATCTCGAAGTTTAGGTCGTCTAAGCTTACGTATTTCAATCGTTTCCATAATATCGAGAATGATACGTAAACGCTTAATTTGTCGATCATCCCTACTTAATAAGAGCATACCACGTCGAGCATCTTCTACACCATTAATCATAATAATATTAATGGAAAGCATTCCCATCAACGAAGCAATATCTCCAAGTAAACCAGGTCGATTATGCAAAATCTCATATTCAAAATACCAATCTTTTCGATCGTCCGTCATTTCCATACACCCTTTTTTCAAGGTATTCAAGAAGTACACTATCTACTATCATAAATTATTTTAGCAACTAGATAAAGTGTATTAATAATATTCCCTCTTTATTTTCGTTAAAAACTTTGAATTCCACTTCTTTCGTCCTAGATTACGTTATTTTCACAGCGTATTTGACACAAAAAACCCGAAAAATGATTCAAATCACTTTCCGGGCAGGTTCGTTATTTATTGATTTTGAACTAGTTTAACCATCATGCTAGCCATCGTACGTCTTTCTTCTTCGGAAGCTACGTTCCAAAGGTCACGAAGAATTGCTTCCTCATCATTTTTCGCATCGACTTTAGACGCTAAATGTTCACCGATTTCATAAGCTAGGTTATTGATCGTGTCTTGTTGCATACCTTTATCTTGTGCTTGGTTTAAACGATCACCTAAAAAATCTTTCCACTGATCGAAATTATCCAATATGGACATGGTTCATCCTCCTTTAATGTTCTTCTTTTATATTTTCTACGGAAGATGAAACCTTATACATGATTTTTTATAAGCCCCCACTTAATCGAAGGACTTGCCCGTGGATATAATCGCTTTCATTCGAAAAGAGAAAGCGGATAAGGTTTGCAACATCACCTGGTTGACCGGCACGTCTTAACGGTACTTGATTTGTCCAAACTTCTTGGTCTTGTTCTGAAATGACTTTGTTCATTTTCGTATCGATTAACCCTGGTGTTACTGCATTTACGCGCACTCCGGAAGGGCCGACTTCTTTTGCGATGGACTTCATCCATGCAAGTTGGGCTCCTTTCATCGCAGCATAAACCGATTCATTACTAGCGCCTAATTCGCCCCAAATTGAGGAGATCACTACGATATTACCCTCTTTTCGAGCAATCATTTGTGGTAAAAAAGCTTTAGCAATCAACATCATTGATTTAAGATGAATGGTATATTGCTCATCCATCTTTTCACTCGATGATTCAGTTAAAAGTTCATGATAGCTGCGTCCTTGCGCAAATAGTATACTGTGAACTTGAAAAGGGATCGATTCGATTAATTGCTGAATTTCTGTTTGCTCGGAAAGATTCGCCCGAACACTCATAATGACTTGATCTTCATCCAGTAAAGACATCGTCTTCTCAATTGCTTCTTTATTTTCAAAGTAATGCAATATAAATTGTCTTGAAGGGCTTGCCAAGCTTTGAATGGCTTCTTGAGCCAAATCACCGCTCGCCCCGATAACAAGAACTGTTTCTTTCATCATTATTCCTCTTCTGGCAAGACCATGCAAACAGTTATTTGATCTTGATCAATCCAACCATCAATGACCTGTTTCATATCATCTCTCGTCAAGTTCTCCAATGTCTCGAAAATATTCCGGTAATCGACAGAAAGGTCATGATAGTGAATGATTTGGTTAGCTGTCCCTTCTAACTCATTAAAGTCACGAATCAATTCACCATATTTTCTTTTCTTCATTCGAGCAAACTCTTCTTCTGAGATGGTTGAATTTTTCAAGTTCAACAACATATCAATGACACGGTCACTAAATTCTTCTGGTTTAAGTGTTCTTCCACCGATCATCGTTACCCCGAATGATTTTTCCATATATGATTCAAGTCGCAACGTTTCAATAACGAGTCCTTCGTTATAAAGCTCTTCGAAATACTTTCCACTTTTAGAGAAGTATAAATCCATCACGAGTTCACGAACCAATTCATTTTTCAGTAACTCACTCGTTTGTAAGTGTTCTTTCTTATCTTTAATTCCAACCATGCATTTAGGCGTTTGCACAGGCATGTGGATGACTTCTTTTTTCTTAAATACCGGATCCTTTTCTTCACCATAATCTCGTTTGATATCATCAATAGGTGCAAATTCTTTCTTAGCTTGATTGTTTCTGACTAACTCAGCCATCTCTTGTAAAGAAAAGTTCCCGATAACAAACAAGGACATATTCGACGGGTGATAAAATGTCTCATAGCATAAATATAAATCTTCATGTGTAATGGTATATATAGAATCTACCGTGCCTGCGATATCAATTCGCACCGGATGGTTTTCAAACATAGATTGAAGTGTTCCAAAAAACAGGCGCCAATCTGATTGGTCATCATACATCCGGATTTCTTGTTCAATAATTCCCTTTTCTTTCTCCACCGTCTGTTCAGTGAAATAGGGATCTTGGACAAAATCGAGCAATGTCTCAACATTTCGCTCTTCATCTTCCGTACTGGAAAATAAATAGGCTGTTTGAGTAAACGAAGTAAATGCGTTAGCTGAAGCTCCACGCTCTGAGAAATGTTGGAATACATCACCGTCTTCTTTTTCAAACATTTTATGCTCCAAGAAATGGGCAATCCCATCAGGTACTTGAGTAAATTCATCACTGTTTAACGGTGTAAATTTTTGATCGATTGAACCATAATTGGTTGAGAAAATAGCGAATGTTTTTTCAAAGTCTTCTTTTGGATAATAAAAAACCGTTAAGCCATTCGGCAATGTCTCTTGATAAATCGTTTCATTGATACGAGGTATATTTAATTCTTTCATGCTTCTTCCCCTCCATTCTCAGCAGTCAAAAAGTAAACCGTGTCTAGTTGGATTTGTTTTGAAACAGCAATAACGTCTTCTTTTGTTACCGATTGAATGGCTTTAGCGATTGCTTGAGGATCTT
The DNA here is from genome assembly GCF_018138385.1 of Allobacillus saliphilus. Taxonomy (GTDB): domain Bacteria; phylum Bacillota; class Bacilli; order Bacillales; family Alkalibacillaceae; genus Allobacillus; species Allobacillus saliphilus. The sequence goes on along the minus strand of NZ_JAGSIE010000006.1, from coordinate 99,641 downwards.
CAGATTTTCCACCAATCACTTGTTGATGAAACAATTCGATGATTCCAGTTGAACGATCCAATGTTTCTTTCAGCTGATTCGTGATTGCTTTTTTCGTTTGATCAATCTCTTTGTCTGTTATTTCACCATCATTAATTGCCTGGTGTTGTGCTTCAATAATCTCTCTCGCTTGGTCATACTTATCAGGTGCAATACCACTGAAAACAAACAACAGCCCTTTATTGCTTTCAAACCGAGATGCAGCATAATAAGCCAATGAATGTTTTTCTCGAACATTTAAAAATAACTTAGAGTGAGGATAACCACCGAATATCCCATTAAATACTTGAAGAGCAGGGAAATTGTCGTCAGAAAATTGCACACCTGTGCGGAAGCCCATATGAAGTTTTGCTTGTTGGATCTTTTGCTTTTCAGTAATGGTTTCTACTTTTTTCGGCAAGATTGATTCTGAACGATAAATGGATGTTTGTGGATTTCTTGAAAACGTAAGGTTTTCTTCAATATCTTTTTCCATTTGGTCGTTGTCAAAATCACCGACTACATAAACATCCAAACGATCTTCAGTGATCATCTGTTGGTATGCCTCGTATAAGCTTTTGCCATCTAATTGTGGTAGGTCATCCAAATAGCCATGCGCGTGGATTCCGAATGCTTCATCTTCACACATTTCATCAATCAAACGCATATTGGCGTATTGCATTTTTTCATCAATAATTGATTGAATTTTACTCTTTAAGGTGTCCTTCTCTTTCTCAACTAGTGTCTCATCAAAAGCCTGATTTTTAGCTTTAGGCTTCGTAAGTACCTCACTCAAAAATTGAAGTCCTTCCTTTGTAAGCGTTTCTTCATCTTTAATGAATTTTTCATTCGGTATATCCAATATAAACGTTAAAATATGATTCTCGCCTTTTTTGCCTCCATAAATACTGAATTTCGCTCCGTATAACTCATCGAGTTGTTGTCGTAATGCTCGTTCTGTCGGATACTTCTCTGAACCTTTTTGTAACACGAACGGAAGCAGTGCACGCTCTGTAATGTTCTCACGCTTCAGTGGACGTGTGAATTTCAATGCAATCGTATTTGTTTTAAATTTTTTCGTATCAATTAAATGAAGTGAATAATCGTCTTTTTGAATGGTTTGTTCTGTTACTTGCGACATATACATCCTCCTTTATCCTTCATACCCTATAGTTTACATGAAACAATCGTTTCATACTACACGGGCGATTTGCAAAGGATTTGTGACGTATATTTCGCCGAAAGCAATTTAATGGTAAGGCTAGTTATGTTTTTTTAATCAATTATTTTTTTGTTGAAGTCCGTTGTTGATTCTTTATCGATTTCTCCACCATTTTATCGGCGGCTTCGCTTGGGTTTTCGGCGGCTTCGCTTGATTTTTCGGCGGCTTCACTTGGGTTTTCGGCGGCTTCACCCGGTTTTTCGACGGCTCCATGGTTTAACGTCGGAACGCTTTAACCATAGTAGTACGTGTGCGGTTTTAGTGAAAGTTCTTTTATTTCTTGGCAATTAAGAATCAACACTATTTTATTTTTTATTTCGGTCTGTATAAACGCTCATCGCAGCACACATGAATTGGGCTAAACCTTCACCGAATTGATCGATGTTTTTCGTAAAGCGCTCATCATTCACATACATTTCTCCTAAGCCTTTGAATGCCTCAAGCGAATAGTTCCCTATTTTATTCAAGTATTGATACCATTCTTGGATCATTGCTTGTGCTTTTTCTGATTCGGGTGATAAATGACGAATGTCGGCGAGACGACGAAAAATATCGTTAAATCGTTCTTGTTCAAACGTAGTCATATTTTTTGTTTTTTCATTTGCTTGATCAACTGCTTTGTCACCCCATTTTTCTCTTGCCTCTTTTTCGTATGGGTTTTGATTAAAGTCAAAGCCTTCAAATTTTTCCTCACTTGACATTGAGATCTCTCCTTGCGAATGTTTTATTGTCTTTTCAATCGTTGCTATCATCTTGTTGAGTCGTTTTCTTTTTTCTAAAAGCATCTGATGTTGCATACGTAATGCCTCTTGGCGATCAAAAATTGGACTATCCATGATTTCTTTAATTTTTTTCAAGTTGAAACCGAGCTCTTTAAAAAATAAAATCTGCTGTAGGTCCTCAAGATTCTTCTCAGAATACACTCGATAACCCGCTTCAGTCGTATCTTCAGGAATCAACAAACCAATTTCATCATAATGATGAAGGGTGCGCACACTAATGCCCACTAAATCAGCAACTTCTTTCACTTTCATTTTGAATTTCTCCTTTCATCAGTAACTATAAAGTATCCCGTAACGTGAGAGTCAATGACTATTCTGTGAAATTGGATGAAACAATAAAAAAGATTCGCATCAGTTAGTAAATGAATACAAAACAGCATCAACCGAGTAGTCTTTTAAGTTCGGTTGATGCTGTTTTTTTATGTAAGACAAGAAGCTGATGATATGATGAAGAACGTATACTGAAGGTTTGCGGATTAACCCTGAAGATTCGTGAATTAACCCTGAAGTCTCTCGATTAAACACTGAAGGTCTTCAAATTAACCCTGAACCCTCACTGAAAAACCCTGAGTCACCGCAAATTAACCCTGAAGCCTCTCGATTAAACACTGAAGACAGCCTGTTTAACACTGAAGCTTTAAGAACGTCTGCCACCAACGACCGTCATCGAAACCTAAGCTATGTTGTGTATTTAACCTAACAAATATTTTAAGCCACGAAAAAACTAGTCAAGACATTCTTGACTAGTTTTATAAGTCTTATTGCATCGATGTTTCTTCAGGCTGTTGGCTGACCAGTACTTTCCTTGGTTTACTTCCTTCATATGGACCGACAATTCCTCTTTCTTCCATGGCATCGATCAGTCTCGCAGCTCTCGTATAGCCTACTCTGAATTTACGTTGAAGCATCGAAACACTGGCACTTTGCATTTCAATGATTAACTGGACAGCATCGTCGTACAGATCATCATCTACTTCTTCCATATCTGTTGACGTTTCCTCAGGAATCATCTCTTCCTGATATTGTGCTTTCTGTTGTGCAATACAATGGTCAACAACACGTTCGACTTCCTCATCGGACAAGAATGCCCCTTGAATTCTTGTAGGCTTGGACGCACCGACAGGCAAGAAAAGCATATCCCCTTTACCAAGCAACTTCTCAGCACCATTCCCATCTAAAATCGTACGAGAGTCTGTAGCTGAGGAGACACTAAAAGCAATTCGCGATGGAATATTTGCTTTGATTACTCCTGTAATGACATCCACTGACGGGCGCTGTGTTGCGATAATTAGATGAATTCCTGCAGCCCTTGCCATTTGAGCTAATCGTGTGATCGCATCTTCTACTTCATTCGAAGCAACCATCATTAAATCCGCCAACTCATCAATTAATACAACGATATACGGAAGGTGAGGATGGTTTTCGCCTTCTTCTTCATTCACTCGGTCGACATGTTCATTGTATCCTTCAATATTCCTCGTTGCTGTCTCCGAAAACAAATCATATCTTCTTTCCATTTCAGAGACGATTTTTTTCAATGCTTTAGATGCTTTTTTAGGATCCGTTACTACAGGAGCCAATAGATGTGGAATGCCATTATACACATTCAACTCCACTTTTTTTGGATCAATCATCATCATCTTCACTTCATGTGGTTTTGCCCGTAGTAAAATGCTCGTAATAATACCATTGACACAAACACTTTTACCGCTTCCTGTTGCACCGGCAATCAGTAAGTGAGGCATTTTATTCAACTCAGAAGCAATGGATTCACCAGCAATATCTCGACCTAAGCCAAAGAGCAGCTTGGATTCAGGTTTCATTTGTGGTTGCATTACTTCACGAAGCGATACTTGAGCAACCTCTGAGTTCGGCACTTCAATACCAATCGCTGACTTCCCTGGTATCGGTGCCTCAATACGTATATCGCGCGCAGCAAGGGCAAGTGCCAAGTCATCGTGTAAATTGACAATTTTACTTACTTTCACCCCGATATCAGGATTAACTTCATATTTCGTAACTGCTGGCCCTACATGCACTTTTGAAACTCTAGCTTTAACACCAAAGCTATGAAACGTTTGTTCAAGCTTTCTTACTGTGGATTGAATTTGCGATTTCTCCTGTTGCTGAGAATGATTGACTGGACTTGCAAGTAGCTGAAGGGATGGTAAACGGTACGACTCATTCTCTACCTCTGTTAAAGCCATCACTTCCTCTCCCTCTTCAGGAAGCTCTTCTACATTTTCCGTCCACTCATTCGTCTCGATTTCCATAGACTCAGGTTCAACATTTTCGGGTTCTACTGACTGGAAGTCTTCAATGACTGGAGTTGATTCAGATTCCGTCATTTCATATGAATTTTCGATTTCTAGTTTTTCTTCTTTTTCCTTCTCGGCGGCTTCCTTACGCTCGGCTCGTTTATCGCGGATACTGGCAAATCGAGCTTGTACTTTTCCGAAAAACCCTTTGATGACATCAATAATTGACTTCTCTGTCAGCATAATGATTCCAAAAATAATCGCAAATGTTGCAACAACTTTCGAACCGACACCAGATAATAAATAAAAACTGCCTACGAATAACAACGCACCTGTCATACCCGCACCAATTGCTGAATAATCTACTTCTCCGTTTTGATAAGCTTCATAATAGTCCCATGTTAACCCAAATATATTTTGGGTCGTTGCTTGTACAATCGTTTCAAATGTTTGTACGTGTGTAAATAACAATAACGAAGCAAATAATAGATAAAAACCCATCCAGCGAATTGATTTAAAATCCGGCCATTTTCGTTTAATTAATAGATAGATTCCTATAAAGAAGATAAATCCGCTAATTACTATATACCAAAAGCCAAATAACCATTGGAGTAACGTTACTAAAACATGCGGAATCACTCCGCTTGAAATCATTGGAATCCCACTTGAAAAAATGGCAAATAGGATGAACGCCAGTCCAATCAGTTCAAAATACAGATTCGACTTCCGATTATTTTTTCTTCTATTTCTCTTTTTCTTTTTTGCCACTTTCTTCACCTCGAAATAAATCAGTAAAGCAGCCAAGTATGGCTGCTTCGTAGTCTATTCATTATATCACACTCTCGAAGTGTTAAAAGTGGTTGATAAGTTACAAATAGAAATTTGTTCCTGGCATCAACTGTTGATTTAAATAATCGTTAGGATCGGTTGATATCATTTGATCGATTTCATAACCTGATAAATCAGCTTTCTTTCTTACTCTTACCATCATATGGTTCATCGATACCCATTGAGTTTGTTCATTTTTCTCTTCCTCAAAAATTTCTTCATAGGTTAGAGGTGTATAATGGATCATTGAATCACCTGACCTTCTTTCTTCTTATCAATCAGTTCATTGAGCTTTTGAATAGCTTGACTGACACCACCGACTGCATCGATCAATCCATATTTCACCGCATCTTCCCCAATGACATTTGTTCCTATATCCCTTGTTAAATTTCCTTTTTCAAACATTAGTTCTTTAAATTTTTCTTCATCAACATTGGAATGATTTGTTACAAAACGGATGACTCTGTCTTGCATTTTGTCTAAGTATTCAAATGTCTGAGGTACACCAATGACTAAACCTGTCAATCGAATGGGGTGAATCGTCATCGTTGCTGTTTCAGTGATAAATGAATAGTCAGCACTCGTTGCGATGGGTACACCAATGCTATGCCCTCCGCCTAATACAATAGAAACGGTTGGCTTAGATAAGCTGGCTACCATTTCAGACAAGGCCAAACCTGCCTCCACATCACCACCAACAGTATTCAATAATAAGATGACACCTTCGATTTTCGGATTTTGTTCAATGGCAACAAGTTGTGGTAACACATGTTCATATTTAGTTGTTTTGTTTTTGGAAGGGAGTTGAAGATGCCCCTCGATTTGTCCAATAATCGGTAAAATATGAATATTGGAATCTGGTGCTGACGGAACATTCGTTTGTCCTAATTGTTTAATCTTTTCAACTAACGACTGTTCAGGACCATCCCCATCTGGCTGTTCGGGTTGCGCTTCATTGTTTTTATGTTCTTGCTCGCTCATATATACACCACCTTTATTCGGTAGTGTGTACGAAAAATTTTGATTCATACTTCTTGTAACAGTGCTCGGATGACATAAAAAAATCCCACAGGTCATACCTGCAGGATTTTAAAAATTATAGTTCAAGAATTTTACTTAATGTTTGTTCTTCTTCATCAGTTAACGGTAATAATGGCAGTCGTACCGAACCAACGTCTATGCCTTTCTTGTTTAAAGCTGCTTTCACAGGTGCTGGTGAAGGAGCCATAAAACAAGCTTTCATTTTCGGCAGCAATTGACGGTGCAGATTGCCCGCTTCTTTAACGTTTCCTTGCTGGTAAGCCGACACCATTTCTTGCATTTCGTTTCCAATCACATGCGAAGCAACAGAAACGACACCTGCTGAACCAACAGCAAGCGATGGTAACGTCAACCCATCGTCACCACAATATAAGCTGAAATCATCGTCCGTTTGCTCAATAATTTCACTCATTCGATCCAAATCACCTGTTGCATCTTTCGTACAAACAACATTATCAATTTGGGAAAGCCTAATCGTCGTTTCTGTCGACATATCAACTACAGAACGTCCTGGAATGTTATAAAGCATAATCGGTAATGTCGTCGCTTCAGCAATTGCTTTGAAATGCTGATACAATCCTTCTTGGCTTGGCTTGTTGTAATAAGGTGTCACAAGCATAATTCCATCGACACCCGTTTTAGAGGCTTTTTTCGTTATGGCAATAGAGCTCTCTGTACTGTTGGTACCCGTCCCAGCAATGACTTTTGCGCGTCCGTTTACAACTTTTACAACCTGCTCAAAAAGTTGAAGTTTTTCCTCTTCTGTCAATGTAGGCCATTCACCTGTAGTACCACCGACAACGAGACCGTCTGAACCATTTTCAATAAGATACTCCACAAGCTGTTCCGTTTTCTCTAAGTCCAACTTATTCGATTCATTGAAAGGAGTAACCATAGCTGTTAGTACATTTCCAAAATTCATTTTCAATCGACCCTCTCTTACGTATTTAATAAAAATGTGTCATGTAGTGCATTCACGGCTTTTTCAAGATCTGTTTCTTTAATGAGGAGCCAGATCGTTGTGTGACTGTCTGCAGATTGAAGAATTTGAATTTGTTGTCTCGCAAGAGCTGAAACGACTTTTGCTGCCACACCAGGAACCCCTTGAATGCCAGCTCCTACTGCTGATACTTTTGCACAGTTTTCATTGATCTCATAATTAACCGCTAACCGTTCGACAATCTCTGTTGTTCGCTTCAGCTTATCATTCGGCACGGTAAACGTAATCCCTTTTGAAAAAATATTAAAAAAGTCAACGGAAACTCCAGCTGTCGCTAACTCAGTCAACAGCTGATCGTGAAGTTCCATGGAATTGGATGTATTCGTCCGTACTTTTATTTGTGTAATTCCGGCTTGATGGGCGATTCCGGTGACAAGTTGATCTTTGAATCCCCTATCCAAACCTTGTGTTTTCTTGAACGTAACAAGTGTGCCTTCATCTTCCAAATAAGTTGAACGAACGCGTACTTGAATTTTTTCTTGCATGGCAATTTCAACAGCCCGGGGATGAATGACCCTGCTTCCCTCATATGCTAGATGAACAATTTCATTATATGTCATCACTTTTAAGGTTTTCGCATTTTTAACGATGCCTGGATCTGCTGTTTTAATTCCATCTACATCCGTAAAAATATCGACGAACTCCGCTTCAAGTGCAGCTCCAAGTGCTACGGCTGAAGTATCTGATCCTCCACGCCCCAGCGTCGTAATATCACCGTTCGCATCTTCCCCTTGAAAGCCTGCAACCACGATGACATCGTTACTCTTGAAATAATTCAGTAACTCATCAGGTACCACTTTATTGACTCTTGCATTCATATGATCGTCAGTCGTTAATATTCCAGCCCGAGGACCAGATAGAGCAGAGGCGACTAAGCCACTTTCTCTTAATTCATTTGACATGACGATGGATGAAATCAGTTCACCAGTAGACATGAGCAAATCAATTTCGCGGGAAGTTAACTGGGTATTCGGATAATTAATGAGCTCTAATAATGTATCTGTTGAATAAGGCTCACCTTTTCTCCCCATTGCCGATACGACAACGACAACTTTGTATCCTTCATTAATTGCTTTCTCAATGTGTCGAATAGCATGTTTTCGACTTTCTTTATTTCGGACGGAAGTGCCACCGAATTTCTGTACTAAAAACTTCATAGTCCACCTCGAGCTATGCATTATTTTGCTAATTTAATATAACTTTGTGCGATTTGGACAGAATTCCAAGCCGCTCCTTTCAGTAGGTTATCAGAAACAATCCACAGATGGAACCCATTGGAAACATCCAAATCTTTACGGACTCTTCCCACGAACACATCTGTTTTTCCTTCTGCAGTAAGCGGTGTTGGATAGATTTGATTCTGAATATCATCTTGCAAGACAACACCAGGTGCTTCTTTCAATGCTCCTTGGAATTGATCAATCGAAATATGATCATCTTCAATTTCGACATATACGCTCTCTGCATGTGAATAGTAAAAAGGCAAACGTACACAGGTAGCAGAAACCTGCAATTCGTAATCATGCATGATTTTTTTCGTTTCATTAATCATTTTCATTTCTTCAAGTGTAAAATGATTTTCATCAAAAACATCAATCTGTGGGAGTGCGTTAAACGCAATCGGGAAATGCTTTTTCTCCGATTTAACCGGCAGAACTTCGGCAAAAACTTCTTCGTTGTTCAACATTGCTTGCGATTGATGCGTCAATTCTTCCATTGCTTGATTTCCCGAACCAGAAACTGATTGATAAGTAGAAACGATAATTCGCTTCATGCCGTATTTTTGACGAATCGGCTCCAACGCAGCAACCATCTGAATGGTTGAGCAATTCGGGTTGGCAATGATTCCTTTATGGTTTAAAATATCCTGTTCATTGACCTCAGGAACAACCAATGGTACTTGGTCATCCATACGATAAGCACTCGTGTTGTCTATAACGACTGCGCCACGTTTAACAGCCTCTGGAGCCAGTTGCTTAGAAACTGAACCCCCGGCTGAAAAGAAAGCAATATCAACATCATCAAACTGCTCTGCTAATGCTTCTTTAATCTGTATGGATTCACCCTTGAAGTCTACGGTTTTACCAACAGAACGTTTGGATGCTAGTGGAATCAATTGCTTCACTGGAAAATCAATCTGTTCAAGCATTTCAATAATTCGCTGGCCGACAGCTCCTGTGACGCCAACGATTGCTACATTGTATTGGTTAGAATTAGTCATTGTTGTAACCCCCAAAAAATACTCTTTATTTCTTTATTTTAGCATATTACTGCCCGAATCACACAATGTCATAATTGCGCATGATCGGTTGTAATTGTTTGCCATTAATTGCTTCATCGATCGTTTCTGGAATCAGTTCCATATGTGCTACGAGGGAATCAGGTTTTTTGTAAGGGTGATCTTGACCGTACGGGACAAAATATACATTTTTAGTCACTAATAATTTCCCTAAATTCATCGCATTCAATCCGAGAGCATCATTGGTTGAAATAGCTAAAACAACTGGACTTCCATTACGCAATGTCGCTTTTGCAGCCATGAGTGGCGGGCTATCTGTTAATGCATTCGCAAATTTGCTTAGTGAATTTCCAGTCAACGGAGCAATGATCATGCAATCCAGTGGCGCTTGTGGTCCAAGTGGTTCTGCTTCTGGCATTGTCTTAATAAGTTCTTTTCCTGTAATTTGTTTAATTCGTTCCAAGTGATCCTTCGCATTACCGAACTTTGTATCCGTCTGTTGAACCGTGTAAGAGACGATTGGGACAACTTCCGCACCCAATTCCATAAGCTTTTCAATTTGAGGAAACACTTGTTCATACGTGCAGTGAGATCCTGTTAATCCAAACCCAATTCGTTTACCTTTTAAATCCATGAAACATTCACTCCTGTTGTTTTATTCTTCTTCATTCAAAATATGATGAACGACATGTGCTAAAATCTTTCCAGCCGACTTCGGCGCAACAATACCTGGTAATCCTGGTGCCTGTATCGTTTTAATCCCTATTCGTTTCGCATATCGGAAGTCAACGCCTCCAGGCTTGGAAGCTAAGTCAATGATCAAACTATCTTCTGGCAATGCACGGATAATCGTTGGTGTCACAACGATGTCAGGTATTGTGTTAATTAAAAGATTACAATCCGCAAGATTCTCATCCAATTGTTCTAACGGAATCGGTAAACAGTTATACTCGTAGATTCTTGCTAAATCAATCGTCGATCTGGATGAAACCGACACATTTGCTCCTAGCCCTTTAAATGAATGGACTAAGGTTTTTCCGACTCGCCCAAATCCTAGAATCATAATGTTTGAATCATGGATCGTGAAGTCAGTATATTGAATCGCTAGCATGAGTGTACCTTCTGCTGTGGGAATTGAATTATAGATGGCCACGTCATCTCGTTCGAATAAAGGCACAATCATCCCCTTAAACGTATCCAAGTCTTTAAGATAAGGGGTCATGATTCCTGTAAATAAAAAGCAATCGTCTGGTAGTTCATTAAACCATTCTTTTGCGAGGTGGGGAGACTCTTCTGCATAATGGGCTTCTGCATAGCCATCTTGATCCAATCCTGTCACCGGCAATACGACTGCAGCGAGCTCTTGTTTGTAAACTTGATCAGCGTGAACAAAATTTACATCGGATAATTGATCTTTCGCTTCTTCAAATCCTACAGCAAACACATCTGCGTCTGCCAATATCAACTGTTCCATCATTTCTAGATGACGTGCATCACCACCCACAAATAACACCGACTTACCTGTTAACATTTCTTCAACTCCTCAAACCATGTCATTCATTCGATATATCGTATGTAAAGAACTGTTTTGTGTGATTTGCTCATCTTTTTTTAACCCTTTTACCAATATTGCAGTATCTAGTTAAACGCAAAGGAATCATTTACGAAGCATAAAAAAACCGAACCAGCTGTCGATCAAACTGATTCGGTAGGAAATATTTATAGGGTGTTTTCAATTATTTCTCACGATATTTCGTTTTTCTTTTGATGACAATCAAATCATCACCAATAACTTCTAAATCTGTCCATCTGATTGTTGTACCTGTTTCGCCTTTTCGCAAACCGAGCATGTTATAGTCTTGAATAACAATTTCTTCAACCATCCCATCTACAGGATTGATATTCAAATCCGTCTGTCCCAATACACCTAGTCGGGTGCCGTTATCTGCATCGATCAGTTCTTTCCCCGATAATTCCCGAAATCGCATGAGTTCTCCTCCTTTAACGTATCTATTCTATTTATACGTTTGAAGGTTGAATCAATGCACGGGAAGGCTCGTTATTCAATAAATGTTCAGCTAATAAATTAATATCGGTTAAAGAAACTTGTTCTATTTTTTGTACCATGTCTTCCGGTGTTTGATACGGCAAATCGAGTAACTCCATACGGCCATTTTTTTGCATACGGCTACTGGTATGCTCTAAACCAAGAATCAACTGCCCTTTTATTTGCTCTTTTGTTTGTAACATTTCTCTTTCCGTTATACCGGTTTTAGTGAGATCAAAGACGATTGATTGAATAATATCTTCCATCTCATCTAATTGATCGGGGTTTGTACCTCCATATATGACTGTCAAACCGTTATCTATAAATGTACTATGATACGAAAAGATCGAGTAAGCTAATCCACGTTCTTCTCTAACTTGTTGGAATAAACGAGAGCTCATACTTCCACCTAATACATTTTCTAAAATAGACAAACTATATAACCGTTCATCTTTGATTGATAAACCTGGATAACCTAAACAAAAATGTGATTGATGCGATGGTTTCTCGACTTTTGTATTCGCAGGATGAAATGTTGAATAAAAACTACCTTCAATTGCTGAACCTTTTTTAAGCTCAGATAATGAGTCTGAGATGTTTTTTGAAAGTGAGGTTGATAGATTTCCAGCAACGGAGACAACGACTCGTTCTGCAGTATAATATTGTTCACGATATGCTAACAAATCTTCTCTTGATATGTGAAGAACAGAATCTTTTGTACCCAATATTGATTGCTCGAGTGGATGGTTCTTGAATGTGGATTCGTGGAGATAATCATGAATCACATCATCCGGCGTATCTTCAATCATATCGATTTCTTCAGCGATTACTTTTTTCTCTCTTTCTAATTCTTCTTCAGCAAAGGCGGAATGTAGAAACATATCCGCTAAAACTTCCCAGGCGTATCCGGCATGTTCATCAAGAACAGTCGCAAATATGCACGTATACTCTTTGCTTGTAAATGCATTGACATCGCCACCGATTGAGTCAAATGCTTCTGCAATTTGTTTAGCTGTACGCTTTTCTGTCCCTTTAAACATCATGTGCTCAATAAGATGTGAGATCCCTTGTTTTTCAAATGCTTCATTTCTTGAACCAGCTAAGATCCAAATGCCAATTGAAACGGATCTTGATTCTGGTAAAGTTTCGGTAATAATTCTTGCTCCGTTAGCTAATTTGTCCTTTACAACCATCCAATCCTCTCCAATTCTGATACGAGTAAATCCATTAAAGACTAAGTTATGTTATCTGTCTTCTCCTGATGCCACTTTGTTTTCCGCAAGTTATCATACAATAGGTTAGCATCATAGGCTCAAAAAAAGAACTGGTCAAATGCCAGCTCTTTTGTTAGATCAATGTGATTGTTATGTCATATAATTAATCTTTTTTAACCTCTTCAGCATCCTGTTCCTTCAAAGCAGCTTTTCTGGAAAGATTGACACGGCCTTGTCGATCGATTTCTTTTACTTTGACAAGCGTTTGATCACCAACATCAATGACGTCCGTCACGTTTTTCACGTGTTTATCATCCAACTCACTAATATGAACAAGTCCTTCTTTGCCTTTAAAGATTTCGACAAATGCACCGAACTTCTCAACTCGTTTGACAGTTCCAAGGTAGATTTTACCGACTTCAGCTTCTTGTACTAAGCTTTCGATAATCTTCTTGGCTTCATCAATTTTATTTGTATCTGTAGAAGAGATGAAAATAGTACCGTCTTGTTCGATATCAATTTTCACATCTGTTTGTTCGATAATCTTATTGATTTGTTTTCCGCTCGGTCCAATAACATCACGGATTTTATCTGGGTTGATCGTCATCGATACGATTTTTGGTGCGTACGGCGACAATTCTTCGCGTGGGTCATTAATTGTCTCTAACATATGGTTTAGAATGTCCATACGTCCTTTTTTCGCTTGAGACATAGCTTCTTCCAAAATCTCTTTAGATAAACCATCGACCTTAATATCCATTTGAAGTGCTGTAATTCCTTTTTTTGAACCAGCTACTTTGAAATCCATGTCACCTAAGGCATCTTCCATCCCTTGGATATCTGTCAAGACAGTGTAATTCTCACCTGACTTCACAAGTCCCATGGCAATACCCGCAACAGGCGCCTTAATCGGCACACCGGCATCCATCATAGCCATCGTGCTAGCACAAATACTCGCTTGACTACTGGAACCGTTGGATTCAAGAATTTCTGATACTAAACGAATCGTATATGGAAAATCTTTTTCGTCTGGAACGATTGGTTCCAATGCTCGCTCACCAAGTGCTCCGTGACCAATCTCTCTACGGCCTGGTCCACGAATTGGGCCTGTTTCTCCTACACTGTACTGTGGGAAGTTGTAATGGTGCATAAATCGCTTGGATTCTTCTAAACCTAATCCATCCAATACTTGTACATCACCTAATGCGCCTAATGTACATACGCTTAGCGCTTGTGTTTGTCCACGTGTAAACATAGCTGAACCATGTGTACGTGGAAGGACAGTGGTTCGTGACGTTAATGGACGAATTTCATCGACACCACGGCCATCTGGACGTACTTTTTCTTCCGTGATTAATCGTCTAACTTCATTTTTGACGATTGAATCCAACACAGACTTGACTTGTTTAATGGTGTCAGCTTCCGCCTCTTGCTCTTCATATTCTGCGATAATTGCATCTTTTACTTGATCAATTGCTTCTTCTCGTGCTTTCTTTTCCTTCGTTTGGATGGCATCGATTAGTTGATTCTTTGCTTTATCTGTCACTTCCTCGACAATCGATTGCTCAGGCGTAAAGAGTGTTACTTCCATTTTCTCTTTTCCAACCTCTTCAACAATCATTTCTTGGAAAGTGACTAGGCGTTTGATTTCATCATGACCAAACATAATAGCTTCTAGCATAATATCTTCTGGTACTTCTTGAGCACCTGCTTCAACCATGTTGATGGCATCTTTCGTACCAGCAACCGTTAAGTCAATATCGCTTTTTTCCATTTGTTCAACTGTAGGGTTAATGAGCAACTCCCCATCAACTCGTCCAACTTGAACACCAGCAATCGGGCCATCAAATGGAATGTCTGAAACACATAGTGCAATGGAAGAACCAATCATCGCTGCAATTTCAGATGAACAATCTTGTTCGACACTCATGACCGTGCTGATCACTTGAACTTCGTTACGAAATCCATCTGCAAATAATGGACGGATTGGACGGTCGATCAAGCGGGAGGTTAAAACAGCTTTGTCACTTGGTTTTCCTTCTCTTTTCAAGAAACCTCCAGGAATTTTACCAACTGCATATAATTTCTCTTCATAGTTAATTGTCAGTGGGAAAAATGGTAAGTCTTTTGGTTCGCTGGAAGCAGTTGCAGCTACAAGTACAGATGTATCTCCATACCGAACCATTGCGGAGCCATTTGCTTGCTTGGCCACTTCACCAATTTCGATCGTTAGCTCGCGACCGGCCAATTCGATCGAAAATGATTTCATTTCATTTGCCATATTTATTACTACTCCTCTCAAGTCACATCGTTTTCATATGTTTTCCATTTATGACCTATTTTAATACGCATGAAGTCGTATGTAAAACCGCTTGGTTAATTACGAAACCCAATTATTTAATCTTTTTCTTCATAAAGAAAAAAGCGGGAAATAGTCCCCGCTTTTTCTGTACCTTATCTGCGCAGTCCAAGTTTTTGGATTAATTCACGGTAACGTTGAACATCTTTTTTACGTAGGTAATTTAATAGATTACGACGTTTACCAACCATTTTCATCAAACCACGGCGTGAATGGTGATCCTTGTTATGTTCACGCAAATGATCGTTAAGGGTTGTAATTTGTTCAGTTAGGATAGCCACTTGAACTTCTGGTGAACCAGTATCATTATCATGCGTTTTGAACTCACTAATCAATTCATTCTTGCGCTCTTGTGAAATTGCCATCCTATTCACCTCCTATTTTTTATTGAAACCCCCTTATTCCTCGCATCCGACGGAGAACTCGCTATGCCAAGAGTAAGGTTATTTCTTACACTATAAAGATTACATTTAATGAGTGAAAAATGCAAGACATTTACGAATGATTTTTTAAAGCTTTTTTCGCTTTTCGTTCATCTTCTTTCAATTCTTGCGTTAGCTCGTCCACTCCGTTAAATGCCAACTCGTCCCGTATATAAGACCAAAAAGATACTTGAATGGACTCATTATATATATCACAATCAAAATTAAACAAATGGACTTCTATTAACGGTTTATCATGTTTCTCTTCAAACGTTGGGTTGTAACCAATACTTGCCATTCCATCATAGTTTTTTCCTTGGACGACGGCTGTTACCGCATAAATACCTACCTTTGGAATAGCTCTACTTTCATCGACTTCCAAATTAGCTGTCGGATATCCAATTTCTCTGCCACGTTGGTAACCTTTAACAACATGACCCGTTAATGTATATGCGCGCCCCAATAACTCTTTTACTTGTTCTGGTTGACCTTGATTCAATAATTCTCTAATTCTAGTTGAACTGACCTTCTCACTTTCAAAGGTTACTTTATCAACAACTGTATAGGTTAATTTTCCTCGGGCGTATTGATCCATATCATGTATTTTGCCTGCACCTTTATGGCCGAATGAATAATCAAAACCAGCAGAAACATGTTGAATGGATAAATCAATAAAGAACTTATCTACAAATTCTTGAGGGGAAAGCTTTGCTAAATCTTTATTGAACGTAACGACAAATAAATAGCGAATGCCCATTTTCTCAAAAATTGCTACCTTTTCTTCCAATGAAGTCAGTAAAAAGTTTGATAATGGTTCATTTTTCAAGACAGCTAGTGGATGAGGGTCGAATGTCATAACCGCTGATTCCAAATCATTCTCAGAAGCGTAATCAATTGCTGCTTGAATCACTTGTTGATGACCTCTATGGACTCCATCAAAAAAGCCAACTGCTAAACTAGACGGTTCTAAGTGATTTCGTTTATAATCTTCAGGATAATTTAATCGAATGACTTCCATTTTTACACCTTCTTCTTACTCGAAAACTTTGAATGGTTTCATCAATCCATCTTTTGTGGGATGGTTTTGATAGATGGCTATAACTTTCTGATCCAATTGCTCAATTTTAAGATATGAATCAGGTTCTAAATCAGCAAATGACGGAAACACTTGTCCTTGTTTAAATTTCTTCGCTTCCTCTTCATTTTTTGGTGTATATGTCGGTAAAAATGTAAGAGTTTGTGATAACGTTTGAACACATTCATCCAGCCG
The DNA here is from genome assembly GCF_018138385.1 of Allobacillus saliphilus. Lineage (GTDB taxonomy): Bacteria > Bacillota > Bacilli > Bacillales > Alkalibacillaceae > Allobacillus > Allobacillus saliphilus. The sequence goes on along the minus strand of NZ_JAGSIE010000006.1, from coordinate 82,941 downwards.
GTCGTTCTCAATCGCTTCTTCAATCTCTTGAAAAGTAACTGTTTCTGATGCTTGAATAGTCGCCGCTTCCGTTCGTATCAGTTTGGATAAATGAGCTGGTAAACCTAGCTTTTCTCCAATATTAACACATAATGTCCGGATATATGTACCACTGGAGCAAGTGGCACGAAAAACAAATCGGACATCATCTACATCAACCCGCTCGAGTTCCTTGGATAGCATCTCGATTTCATGGATGGTCACTGTCCGTTCAGGCCGATCGACTTCAATTCCTTCTCGTGCATACTCATACAGCCGCCTGCCATCTACTCTGACAGCTGAATACATCGGTGGAATTTGACGTATATTTCCTTGAAAGCTTTCTAAAGCTTCTACACAAGCTTTATATGTAAGATCAGAACCGATATCAGCCTTTTGAACGACTTCACCTGTTTGGTCTTCCGTCGTTGTTAGTTTGCCTAGTGAAATCTCAGCCTCGTATACTTTAACTGAATCGGTTAATAAGGAAACAATTTTTGTAGCTTTACCGATACAGATGGGTAATACCCCTTCGACTGCAGGATCTAATGTGCCTGTATGCCCGACTCTTTTCATTCGCAACAACCCTCGTATTCGTGCCACACAGTCATGAGATGTCATGCCTGCTGGTTTCCATAGTGGAATAACGCCATTCATAACCGATTCACTCCTCTACTGCCTGACTATTAAAAAATCTTTATGTACAAATGGAAAGGATAGACAGTTCTTTGCCTATCCTTTTCATTTTACTTCTCCTGCAACTATATTGAATACTTTATGATTGATCCTCGTCATTTAGATTGCGGATAATTCGCTCGATACGATTTCCATATTCGATTGTCTCATCGATTTCAAAAGAAATTTCAGGTACTTTTCTCAATCGAATACGCTTACCGATTTCCGAACGGATGAAGCCTTTTGATTTAGCCAATCCTACGAGTGTTTGCTCTTTCTCTTCCTCAGTTCCGAAAATAGAAACAAAAATTTTCGATTCCTGAAGGTCTGGACTAATCTCCACATCCGTCACCGTCACAAATCCAATACGTGGATCTTTTAATTTTTGGGTTAGAATATCGCCAAACTCTTTTTTCATCTGTTCGGCGACACGATTGGCCCGAATATTACTCATCGATAATTCACCTCGATATTCTCATTACAGCCATTCAAAATTAACGATCGTTACCTCTAAATCAGACCGTTCATCGATTACGTTGACGGCTTGCCGCAAAATCTTTTCTGCCATCACTTGATCGACGGATACGGTAGCCATTTCGAACGCACATCGTTGCCAAAGGTCATGGTAGTCTATTTCTGTAATGCTAATGTTGAACTGCTTGTGAATTTGATGGGTGATCTGCTTAATGATTGAACGTTTCTCTTTCAGTGAATGAACATCATATAACATACATTCAACCCTTACGCTCCCAATCATTTGCGTTCGATTTCCTCCATGATGAAGGCTTCGATAATGTCACCTTCTTTAAGGTCATTGAAATTCACAATCGTAATCCCACATTCATAGCCTTGTTGAACCTCTTTGGCGTCATCTTTGAATCGTTTTAATGAGTCAATTTCTCCTTCAAACAGGACAACACCGTCTCGAATGATTCGTACGCCTGAGTTCCGTGTGATTTTACCATCGGTTACATAACAACCAGCAATTGTACCAACTTTTGATACTTTAAAGGTTTCACGAACTTCTGCTTGACCGATCACTTTTTCTTCAAATTCAGGATCAAGCATCCCTTTCATCGCTGCTTCCATTTCTTCGATGGCTTTATAAATAACTCGGTGTAGACGAATGTCGATTTTTTCAGATTCAGCTGCACGCTTGGCATTGTTATCTGGTCGAACATTAAACCCAATTACAATAGCATTGGATGCAGAGGCAAGAATAATATCAGATTCCGTTATCGCTCCGACTCCGGTATGAATGATATTGATTTTAACGCCTTCTACTTCAATCTTTTGCAGGGATGACTGTACAGCCTCAGCAGATCCTTGGACGTCTGCTTTGATGATGATATTTATCTCTTTCATATCACCTTGCTTGATTTGTTCAAATAAATCATCCAAGCTAACTTTTCCTTTAGAATCACGTTCTTCAGCAATTTGTTTTTCAGCACGCAGGTCTGCTACTTGCTTCGCTTTCTTTTCATCTTCGAAAACGACAAACGGGTCACCAGCGTTTGGCACGTGTTGGAAACCAGTCACTTCCACTGGTGTGGATGGTCCTGCTTCTTCTACTCGCTCACCTAAATCATTGACCATCGCACGTACTTTAGCATAACCATTCCCAGCAACGAACGGTTCGCCGACTCGGAGGGTACCATTTTGAACGAGCAACGTCGCCACACTGCCTCGACCTTTTTCAAGTTGCGCTTCAATGACTGTACCTGATGCCAAGCGGTTCGAATTGGCTTTAAGCTCTTCAACTTCCGCTACAAGGTTAATCATTTCAATCAAGTCTTCGATTCCTTCATTTTTCAATGCGGATAGCTGGACGAAAATGGTTTCTCCACCCCAGTCTTCAGGAATCAATTCATATTCAGTTAACTCCTGCATGACACGGTTCGGGTCAGCACCTTCAACGTCCATTTTATTGACCGCTACAATGATTGGTACTTCAGCTGCTTTCGCATGGTTGATCGCCTCAACTGTTTGTGGCATGACACCATCATCTGCAGCAACGACTAGGATCGCAATATCCGTAACTTTCGCTCCTCGTGAACGCATACTTGTAAACGCAGCGTGACCAGGAGTGTCCAAGAATGTTGTTTTCTTACCATCTTGATCGATTTGATACGCACCGATATGTTGTGTGATTCCACCGGCTTCACCTGTAGCAACTTTTGTTTTACGAATTGAATCGAGTAATGTTGTTTTCCCGTGGTCTACGTGACCCATAATCGTAACAACAGGTGGACGCTCTTCTAATTCTTCCTCAGTATCTGGCTCAATGTAGTTGTCCAGATCTGTTTGGTCGACGGCAACTTCTTCTTCTACTTCTACACCATAGTCTTCACCGATTAATTCGATGGAATCTGGATCGAGTTGTTGATTTTTTGTCGCCATTACACCAAGTAGCATAAGCTTTTTAATAATTTCGGATGATTCTCTGCCTAATTTCTCAGCTAGTTCGCCAACAGTCAAAGAACCTTGATAGGTAATTTTCTTTGGTAGCTGGATTTCTTGCTTCGGCTGCTTCTGCTGCTGGTGTTGCTTGCCTTTTCGGAAATTACGTTTATTATTATTCCGTTGGTTATGCTGTCTATGCTGATTCGATGGTTTATTTGATCTTTGCTGATTTGGTTGATTGTTCTGTTGTTTTGAATTTTGCTGATTTCTTTGTTGGTTATTATGTTGTGATCTCTGCTGGTTATTGTTTTGCGTTCTTTGCTGATTGTTATTCTGTTGCCTCTGTGACTTTTGCTGGGATTGTTGCTTATTTTTCTGGTTTCCGGCACTTTGAGCTGATTGATTTTTCTGGCCTTGCTTATTGCTATGGTCATTGGACGTACGATTATTATTAACTGTTTTTGTCGCTTCTTTCTTTGTTGGATTTTGATTCGTTCCAGACTGATTATTTTGTTTTTCTTGCTTGTTCGTTTTTCCTAATGATTCATCTAATTGTCGAATAGTATTTTCACTAATGGCTGTCATATGATTGGATACTTCAATACCAAGCTCATTTAACTGATTAAGTACTTGTTTACTTTTTAAGTTATTTGCTTTGGCATATTCATATACGCGCATTTTTTTCATACATTCACCCCCGAATTTTATTCCCGCAACAATTCTGATAGTTTCTCAGAAAAACCTGCGTCTGTAACCCCCACGGCCACTCTACCTTCTTTACCAATTGCTTTGGAAAGCACTTGACGATTGTCCACAATGACGTAGGGCACTTGATAGCTTTTACATTTATCTACCAATTTCTTTTGTGTGTTATCCGATGCATCCTCGGCAATTAATACAAGCTTCACTTGCTTGCTTCGAATACCTTCAACGATTGCTCCTTCACCAAGGACTAGCTTTCTAGCCCTATTGGCAAGCCCTAATAAGTTTAAATATTTAGACATGTTTAGAGCCTACTTGCTTGAATAATTCGTCATAGATTGTTTCATCAATTGCAGTATTCAAACTTCTTTGTAATTGACCATTTTTCATCGCTTTTTCAATGACTTCACGGTCTTTTTTTATATATGCTCCGCGCCCATTTTTCTTACCGGTTTCATCAACGAATACTTCCCCTTCTTTGTTCCGGACGACGCGGATCAACTCTTCTTTCGGGAACATTTCGTTTGTAACGACGCATTTACGTAAAGGCTTTTTTCTTTTGTTCATTAAAAACACCCCTACTTATTCTTCTTCAAAATCAACTGAATTCATCTCATGCTCTAAATCAGTTGGTTGCTCAGTACCAAATAAACCTAGTTCTTCAGCATCACTTTCACTTTTAATATCAATTTTCCAACCCGTCAATTTAGCAGCCAGTCTAGCATTCTGACCTCTTTTACCGATTGCTAATGAAAGTTGATTGTCAGGAACAATAACTGTTGTCGCGTTATCTTCTTCATTAACTAAAACATCTGTTACACGAGATGGACTAAGTGCATTCGAGATGTACACAACAGGGTCTTCAGACCAATGAACAATATCAATCTTTTCTCCTTGCAACTCGTCTACAATCGCTTGTACGCGTTGCCCTCGCTGACCAACACAAGAACCAACCGGATCAATCTCTTCGTCTTCTGCAAACACACTAATTTTAGAGCGATCTCCCGCTTCACGTGCAACAGACTTAATTTCCACAACACCATCATAGATTTCTGGTACTTCCATTTCGAATAGGCGCTTCAACAAGCCTGGATGTGTTCTTGAAAGATAAACTTGTGGTCCTTTGCTCGTTTTTTCAACTTTCGTCACATACACTTTAATTCGGTCATGGACCTTATAATTTTCAGTTGGCATGATTTCGTTCAGCGGCAACTTTCCTTCTATTTTCCCCAAGTGTACGTACAAGTTTCGAGCGTCCATACGTTGAACTTTTCCTGTCATTATATCGTCAACACGATCGATAAAACCATCATAGATGACGTCTCTTTCAGCTTCACGAACTCGTTGTGTGACGACTTGCTTCGCATTTTGTGCTGCAATCCGACCAAAGTTTCTCGGTGTTACCTCTTGTTCGACAACATCACCGATTTCATAGTTGATATCCAACTCTTTTGCTTCTTCCAGACTTATTTCTAAGTCCTCATTTTGAACATCTTCTACAACGTTCTTTCTGGAATAAACTTTCATCGTTTCTTTTTCTTCATCCATTTCAACACGGACGTTTGTTTTAGAGTTGAAGTTCTTTTTGTATGCGGAAACGATTGCTGCGTCCAAGGCTTCCAGCAAAATTTCCTTATCAATCTCTTTTTCACTAGCCAATAAATTAATGGCTTCGAATAAATTTGTTTTCAAAATTCTCTTACCTCCCTTAGTTAAAAGATACTGCTAATCGAGCTAAAGCAATCTTCTCATACGGAATTTCGATCTCTTTTTCTCGTGTTTTTTCTCGGTAACGAATATGGACGAAATCATTTTCAAAATTGATTAAATCACCATAAAACTCTTTATTTCCCGCAAATGGTTCATACGTTTTAATATAAACATGAGAACCGATATGCTCTCGAATAGCTTCCTTTGTCTTTAGCTTCCGTTCTGCACCTGGAGAAGAAACCTCCAAAAAATATGCAGGTTCGATCGGATCATCTTCATCCAATCGTTCACTGAGCTTTTCACTCACTTGTTCACAATCTTCTAAGTCAACTCCTCCTGCTTTGTCAATATAGACACGCAAGAAGTTGTTTTTGCCTTCTTTAACGAATTCAACATCCACTAATTCCAAATTCAATTCGTCAACGATTGGTTGTGCAATCTCTTCAGTTAAGCCTTCGATTTTTTTGCTCATATGGCAATCCTCCTCAAAAAATGCTGTTGATTGGTTCGCTAACAGCGAAAATCTGTCGATAGCTAACAGTTACGTATTCGTTTCAGTCGTTTTATTGCCTATATGTTCGAAAGAGCCTGAAACAAAACTTTTAAAGTTGACACAGATACGAACATTCTAATTCAGCGTGTCGGAAATACCCGCTTCGGAAATATACTTCGCTTTTACCCACAGGGCATAAGGCGATATCTGCGATAAATTTCAGTGTCTTCTATATCGCGGGCAGCTGTTGAGCCTCCTCGCGCTACGCACTGCGGGGTCTCACCTAGGCTTTTGTTCCCGATGCCCAGGACGGACTAGTGTCAACGTTGGCCACAGGACGTACTTCCACAGGATGTGGTGGTTTCCGCGTTGCACACAGGACGTGTGCGGTTTTAGTGGAATTTCTTTTATTTTCTGACCGCAGAAGTCTCCGTATATTTCCTACGCTAAGTTAGGTTGCCATTCGTGTTTCTGAGTAAATAACTTTGATTTGTCCCAGTCTCCTGATTTTTCCGTAGAAGCCTTGTTTCATAAATTTTCCCTGCTGAAAGAACCAGCAGGGAAAGAGTGACGGTGCATCTTGAACGAACCAAAATACATCCAGTAATCATTCAGAAGACGCATTCAGGGTAAAACGAAAGAGTGGGACGCGCCCACTCTTTCATCGAAAAGGTATCCTTAGTATAACCAATTTGAAATATATCATAACTTTCATTTAAATGCAAGAATAGGCAGCTGTACACCTAGGTGGATTGTCAGTTGTCAGTCATAAATGAAGAGCTTCTTTTTGACTACACTTGCTCTGTATTCTCGTCCGAAATTCTTTAAAATAAAGACAACTGATTTTCTTCAGGCAAGCCTTCTAAGCAGCCATGTTCATCCAAATATTCGACAACTGTTTTAGATAAACGACTGCGTTCTCTTAAGTCTTGTTTCGATAGAAAGTCTCCTTCTTCTCTTGCCTTGACGATGTTGATTGCAGCATTTGTTCCTAAGCCGTCAACAGCATTAAATGGAGGAATGAGTGTATTTCCATCAACAATAAAATCTTTTGCATTTGAGCGATAGAGATCTACCTTTTGAAAACTAAACCCTCGTTCATTCATTTCCAGTGCAATTTCCAATACTGTCAATAAATTTTTTTCTTTCGGGGTTGCATCATTTCCTTTGCTCAAAATTTCTTCGATACGTTCTTTCAATGCTTCTGAGCCTTTAACCATTGTTTCAAGCTCGAAGTCTGCGGCCCGGACAGAAAAATAAGCTGCATAAAAGTATATTGGATAATGAACTTTAAAATATGCGATTCTTACGGCCATTAATACGTAGGCTGCAGCGTGGGCTTTCGGGAACATGTACTTAATCTTTTTACAAGATTCAATGTACCAGTCAGGCACCCCATGTTTTTTCATTTCTTCAATCCACTCATCTTGCAGCCCTCTACCTTTACGTACAAACTCCATAATTTTAAACGCCAGCGAAGCTTCAAGACCTTTATGCATCAAATAAACCATGATATCGTCACGACAACCAATTACATCACCAATTTCACAAATCCCATCATTAATCAGTTCTTGCGCGTTGCCAAGCCAAACATCGGATCCGTGCGAGAGACCAGATATAATGACAAGCTCAGCAAAAGATGATGGTTTCGTGTCTTCCAACATTTGTCGAACGAATCGAGTACCAAACTCTGGAACACCCAATGTACCCGTTTTACACAAAATTTGATCCGCTGATACGCCGAGTGGTTCAGGGCCACTAAATATTTTCATCACTTCAGGGTCGTTCGGCGGCACAGTCTGTGGGTCAATTCCAGTCAGGTCTTGCAGCATACGGATCACCGTCGGATCATCGTGTCCAAGGATGTCTAACTTCAACAGGTTATTATCAATGGAATGGAAATCAAAATGAGTCGTTTTCCATTCTGAAGTCCTGTCATCCGCTGGATATTGAATTGGTGTGAAGTCATAAATTTCTTTGTCATCTGGTACGACAATGATCCCTCCTGGGTGCTGGCCCGTTGTCCGTTTAACCCCTGTACAGCCTTTCACTAATCGATTCACTTCTGCTTGCTTATAGTGCAGGCCTTGATCTTGAGCGTATCCTTTTACATAACCAAATGCTGTTTTCTCAGCTACCGTACCGATTGTCCCTGCACGATACACATTATCCTCACCGAATAACACTTTTGTATAATGGTGAGCCCGAGGCTGATAATCACCGGAGAAGTTCAGGTCAATATCTGGAACTTTGTCACCTTCAAAACCTAAAAACGTTTCGAAAGGAATATCCTGTCCATCACGGTGATAAGCCGTGCCGCATGCTGGACAATCTTTTTCAGGTAAATCGAATCCAGAAGCTACCGATCCATCTGTGAAAAATTCATGATGCTTACAATTTGGACATGCGTAATGTGGCGGCAATGGATTAACTTCTGTAATCTCTGTCATCGTCGCGACAAATGATGAACCAACCGAACCCCTTGAACCAACTAAGTAGCCATCATCTAATGATCTCTTAACGAGCTTCTGGGAAATTAAGTAAATAACGGAAAACCCATTATCGATAATACTTGTTAATTCTTTTTCTAAGCGGCTTGTTACGATCTCAGGTAAGTCGTCTCCGTAAATACTTTTGGCGCGGTCATAGCACATCTGTCTAATTTCATCATCGGCGCCTGCGATATTCGGTGTATACAATTCATCTTTAATCGGCTTAACGTCTTCGATTTCATCTGATATTTTATTTGTATTTGTAATAACCACTTCAGTAGCTTTTTCTTCACCGAGAAAGTCGAAAAGCTCAAGCATTTCATCGGTTGTACGGAAATGAACATCCGGTTGAGTTTGACGGTTCAATGGATTTCCGCTCTGGGATGCAATCAATATTTTTCGGTACTGTTTTTCATGTGGTTCAATATAGTGAACGTTACCTGTAGCTACAACTGTCTTCTCTTGTTTCTCTCCGATGTCAACAATTGTCTTCAACATTTGTTTAATATGACCCATGGAATGTGCTTGTTCTTTTTCAATCAAATGTGCATAATTGCTCGGCGGTTGAATTTCAATGAAATCATAAAATTCAGCGACTTTTTCCGCTTCATCTTTTGATTTTAATGCGACCGTATCAAATAGCTCTCCTTGAGCACACCCCGAACCGACTAATATCCCTTCCCGATATTTATTCAATTTGGATCGCGGAATTCGCGGCTGACGATAAAAGTAATCGATGTGAGCCATTGAAACTAATTTGAATAGGTTTTTTAATCCTTCTTGTGTCTGGGCAATTAATGTTGCATGAAATGGTCTTGAGCGTTTATATGCATCACCTTCACCGACATAGCGGTTTAACTCATTATGGTTCTGAATTTCTTTTTCTTTAGCCATTTTCAATAAACTGACAAGCATGTACCCAGTTGCTTCTGCATCATAAATGGCACGGTGGTGCTGGGTTAGTTCAATATTTAAAAACTTACACAACGTGTTCAACCGATGGTTCTTTAAATCTGGTAATAAAAATCTTGCCAACTCCAACGTATCGATTACTGGATTCGACACTTTTTCAATTCCCATTCGCTGGTACGCAGCATTAATGAACCCGATATCAAAACTAGCATTATGAGCTACTAATATATCTTGTTCACACCACTGATGGAAGTCTTTCATTACTTCCTCAATTTCTGGTGCATCTTTAACCATATCGTCTGTAATACCGGTTAAATTAATCGTTGTATCACTTAGCTTTTGGTGCGGATTAGCGAAACGTTCAAAACGATCGACAATTTCGCCTTGATGTACCTTAACAGCAGCTAATTCAATAATCTTGTCGAAATTAGCAGATAGACCCGTTGTTTCAACGTCAAACACAATATAATTTGCATCATCTAAGTTGATCGCTTGTTCGTTATAGGCAATCGGAACACCGTCATCAACCAAGTTGGCCTCAAGACCATACAATACTTTGATACCGTGTTTCTTGCTTGCATTGTAGGCTTCTGGGAAGGATTGTACAACAGCATGATCCGTAATTGCGATAGCTGGGTGACCCCAATCAGCCGCTTGCTTAATGAGACGGTCAACGGATACAGTTGCATCCATTTGACTCATCGCTGTATGTGCATGCAATTCCACACGTTTATCATCCGATTGATCCTGTCTGACTTTCGGTTTGATTTCTACAAGGTCAGTACCCATCATGACAAGTTCATGTGTATAGTTATCTGTTTGTACGCCTCCGCGTGCTTTAATCCACATGCCAGGTTTCAGCTTTTTAAATTCTTCTTTTTGTTCATCCCCACGAGAGAACATTTTGATTTGCAGGGAATCTGTATAATCTGTCACACTGACGATTAATAAATCTCGGCCAGAACGTAAATTCCGAATATCGACATCAAATACATAGCCTTGAATGGCGAGGCGCATTTCCTCTTCGATAATATGCTGCATTTCAATCGGTTCCTCTTGAATCGTCTGTCCAAGTTTAACCGGGGCATATGATGGCTCGTTTGCATTCGCTTGTTTCGCTTTTTCTTCTTGGTCTCTAATGGCTTTCTCGATCAGAGTACGTTCTTCTTGTTGTTTTTCTTGCTGGAACTGTTCAATCTCATCTTCGTTTTGGATGATTTCCATATCAAGGTGGTAATTTTTTAAGCCATATTGCTGGCAAAAAGATTTAAGTAAAGGCGAAAGTTTCTTTTGGATTGCATTCGATTCCATTTGATTGCGAGCACATAGAAGAATGGCATTGCCTTTCAACTGAGGTTGTTGTGAATGGACAAAATCTTTATATGCAGGAAAAAGGTCATCAATGGATGAAATAAATAAATGCCAATAATTAATGATTTCCTTTTCTTCCAACTCACTCTGTTCAGTTGTGACCATGAAACTGACTTCAGCAATATGCTGAAAAGCCTCTCTCAGTTTTAAAGAAAATACTTCAATAACTTCACACGGAAAGGGCTTTGGATTATGTAAATGAAATTGCCATGTTTTCGTTTCTTTAAAGACGGTCAATTTTTGTAACGTTGTTTCTGAGAAATATTCATTAACAATCGTTTCAGGCAATTGAATTTGTTCAATCAATAGCTGTAGTCGCTCTTTTGAAAAGTTATCCATACTTTCCCCTCACCCTTTATAATTCATATAGACCCCTGCCAATGTTGACAAGGGTCCTGTTTACTTGATGATTTTTTATGCTCCCATCAATTGTTCAATGAACTGTGTAAGCTCAGAAGTTTTCACATCTTCTTGCTCACCTGTTTGACGATTTTTAAATTCAATATACCCTTCACTTGCTCCTTTACCGACGACAAAACGATAAGGGATGCCAATTAAATCACTGTCGTTGAACTTGACACCTGGTCGTTCTTTTCGGTCATCATATAGCACATCATAACCGTCATCTTGCAATTGTTTATAAAGTTGATCGGCAAGCTCAACCTGTTCGTCATTTTTCGTATTTAAATTAAGCAAGTGAATATCAAATGGTCTGACTTCTTTCGGCCAATTCATGCCGTCCTCGTCACCAAATTGTTCCACAACTGCAGCAAGTGCACGGGATACACCGATACCATAACAGCCCATAATAAATGGCTGAGATTTACCGTTGTGATCGAGAAACTCTGCTCCGAGTTTTTCGGCGTAAAGCGTACCAAGCTTAAAAATATGGCCCACTTCAATACCTTTAGCAAATTCAATCGTTCCCTGACCATCTGGAGAAGGGTCACCCTCTTGAATAAACCTCAAATCAGCATAATGGCTCACTTGGAAATCTCTCTCTGGTTGTACATTGATATAATGGTAACCATCTTCATTTGCACCACATGTTGCATTCACTAAATACTTCACAGCATAATCCGCGACAACTTCGACCGTATCAGGTAAGCCTACTGGTCCAAGGGAACCAAATCCAGCTCCGACTGTTCCTCGTGTCTCTTCTTCTGTTGCCAATTCAACAATATCAGCATTGTATAAGTTTTTTAACTTTACGTCATTGACTTCGTGGTCGCCTCTTACTATGACTAAAACAAATCGACCATCCACTTTAAACATAATCGCCTTCATACCATCCGCCAATGCATGTCCTAAATAATCAGCTACCTCTTGCATCGTTTTTGCATTTGGTGTAGAGGCCTTCTCCATCTCTTTCGGTTGCACATCAGGCTTTTCGCCTTGATCTACTACTGGTGCCATTTCGATATTTGCAGCGTAGTCCGAGGAATTTGAATAAGCAATGATATCTTCTCCTACTTCAGAGAGAACCATAAATTCATGCGTATCTTTACCACCCATTGCACCAGAATCTGCAATGACAGAACGATAATTCAAATTTAATCGATCAAATATTCTTGAATAAGCGTCATAAAGAGCTTGATAGGTTTCATCTAGAGATTCAAAGCTATCATGAAATGAATAGGCGTCTTTCATCAAAAATTCCCGTCCACGCAACAAGCCGAAACGAGGCCTTTGTTCATCCCTGAATTTATTTTGAATTTGATATAAAGTAAAAGGTAACTTTTTATAGGATGTCACTTCATCCTTGACTAATGTAGTGACTACTTCTTCATGAGTAGCTCCTAATGCGAATGGTCGATCATGACGATCTTTTAAACGCATTAACTCTCCACCCATTGTGTACCATCTACCGGTAGCTTCCCAAATTTCTGCTGGTTGTATAGTTGGCATTTGAACTTCTTGCGCCCCAGCTCGGTCCATTTCTTCACGAATGATTTTCTCAACTTTCCGAAGCACTCTTTTTCCGAGCGGCAAGAAATTATATACGCCTGATGCCAATTTACGAATATAACCTGCTTTTAACAGCAATTGATGACTTTTGATTTCAGCTTCTTTTGGAACTTCCCGCAATGTCGGGATTAGCATATTGCTTTGTCTCATTTCATTCACCTCAATCTAATTATACCGTAAAGCCAAAATGCACTTACATAAACAATCGTTCAATGTCGTTCCAGGTGACAGCAATCATTAATAACATTAATAAAGCGAAGCCAATAAAGTGAAATATTCCTTCTTTTTGCGGATCGAGTGGTTTACCTCGAATTGCCTCATAGCCTAAGAACATCAGACGACCGCCATCCAATGCTGGGAGTGGTAATAGATTCACAATCCCTAAATTAATACTTAGCATCGCTGTCCACATAAAGAAGTTCAAAATTCCAGTTTGTACAACTTCGTCTGTCGCTGTATAAATCCCTACAGGTCCAGCTAAAGCGTCCAGTGAAAGTTGTCCAGTTACAAGCATTCCGAGGGCATCCAGTATCAACTTACCGATTTCATAAACTTGTGTAAAGCCGTAACTGAATACTTCAAGTGGTGCTTTGTCAAAGTCCCGTGTAACACCAATTCGACCAATCATTTCACCAGTTTCTGTCTCATATGAATTAGTCACTAGTGACGTTTCAATCGTTTCGCCAGCTCGATCGACGGTCAATGCAATTTCTTCACTAGGTCGCTCTTGTACATAGAGAACAAATTCGGTCCAATCATTAATTTCTTTTCCATCAATCGAAGTAATGGTATCCCCTTCAACCAATTCAGCTTGTTCTGCTGGAGAATCTTCTTGCACACTACCTAACGAAGCTTCTTCAACCGGAACCCCTTGAACAAATCCTAAACCCCAAAAAATAACGATAGCCAGCAAAAAGTTCATCAATGGACCCGCAAATACTTGCATCGCTTTTTTGCCGACTGACTTTGAACCAAACTGTCGATCGTATGGAGCAATCAATGTTTCTTTTTCATCCATGACAAATAACGCTTTTCGGTCGATATCGTACTGTATTCTTTCTTCCGTATTGAGATCATGACATAAAAGTGTCAAGTCATGGTCAAGATCGATATGTTCAACTTCAACTACTTTTGCATTCGGGTATTTAGACTTATTATTAACGATGATTTTATTTACTTTGTTTTGCTCATTGAATTCAATGCCGATATGATACCCCGGCTTCAATTCAACAATTTCAGGGTCGTCTCCAGCTACACGTACATATCCTCCAATTGGTAACAATCGAATCGTATATAGTGTTTCATCTTTTCGATAAGAAAAGATTTTCGGACCGAAACCGATCGCAAATTCCCTCGCGAGCATTCCCGCCCGCTTAGCAAAGATTAGGTGTCCTAGTTCATGGATAAACACCAATAAACCGAACATAAAAATAAAGGCAATGACCGTATTCATACACTAGCACCTTCCTTTACGAGTAAACACTCAAAATGCGTTTTCTCGTATCTTGGTCAACCGCAAGAATTGATTCCAAATCAGGTTGCTCAATTACTTGATGTTTCTGTAATGCTTCTTCTATTAGTTGTTCAATTTCTAAAAAAGTGATCTGGTCGTCCAAAAATAATTGGACAGCGACTTCATTAGCAGCATTTAAAACAGTTGGTGCACTTCCACCTGCTTTTCCAGCTTCATAAGCCATTCTTAAACAAGGGAATCGCTCAAAGCTTAACTCATTAAAATGAAGCTCTCGAAATTTTAATAAGTCTAAGCCTTCACTTAATGAGAAGTCTGTGCGATTTGGATAAGTCAAAGCATATTGTATAGGAATTCGCATGTCGGGCGTTCCTAATTGTGCCATTACGCTTAAATCGTTGAACTCAACCATAGAATGAATAACACTTTCTTTGTGCATGATGACATCAATTTTATTATAAGGCACTTGAAACAACCAATGAGCTTCAATGACTTCTAAACCTTTATTCATCATTGTAGCCGAATCAATCGTGATTTTTGCACCCATATCCCAATTTGGATGTTTTAAGGCGTCTTCTTTTTTTACACCGACCAATTCATCACGTGAATAATCCCGAAAACTCCCCCCAGAAGCGGTGACGATTAAACGATTCATTTGCTCTCGCTTTTCTCCACGTAAACATTGATGGATAGCTGCGTGCTCACTGTCAACTGGCAACAAATCTACACCATACTTTTTCGCTTCTGCCATCACTAGATGTCCAGCAGTTACCAATGTCTCTTTATTGGCAAATGCAATTTGTTTTCGGGAACGAATTGCATCCAAAGTCGGCTGAAGTCCGATGCTTCCGAGCAATGCATTGACGACAATATCCGTTTGGTCATTGGAGGCTACTTCGCATAAAGCTTCCATACCATAAGAAACTTTTGCTTGATAAGAGATCTTTTTCTCAATTTCTTCTTTGGCTTGACGATCACCAGCTACAATCCATTCTGGTTTTAATCTCTCTACCAATCCAAGCGCTTTGTCTACACGTTTTCCAAAAGCAAACGCAAATAACCGATATTCTGGAAGTTGTTCAATCACTTCGACAGTTTGTTCTCCGATTGAACCTGTTCCACCTAATAATGTAATGTTCTTCATTCTGCAACCCTCAACTTATCAAGTTCATTCAATTAAAAGAAGTGTATGAAATGTAAAAATGGCACCATGAAGATCAAGCTATCGAAGCGATCGAGAATGCCGCCATGACCTGGTAGTATGGTTCCTGAATCCTTGACTTCCATATGTCTTTTTAGTGCGGACTCAACCAAGTCACCTATTTGTGCTGTGAAAGAGGCTAATACGGTGACTAATAGTAAGATTAATAAATTGTCGTGAATGGTTGTAATTGACTGTAAGATTAAAACGGCAATAACCGCGCTGATGATCCCGCCGAAAAAGCCTTCAATCGTTTTCTTCGGACTAATTGCCGGCCACAATTTAGTCTTTCCAAAGAATTTACCAGTGAAGAAGGCACCCGTATCTGTTAACCAAATTACGACTAACACATAGATTACATATTCCAATCCATCATAGCGTGTTTCAATAAAGTATGAAAAACCAATCCCTATGTATAGTGCAGATGTTAGTACATACGAAACACCATTAAATGTAAATTTATTTTTAACAAGGACTGTATATGCTAATAATAACAGAAAAGATAAAAAGATGATTTCTATACGGCTTAAAGGAATTCTTTCTGCAAATGGCAAAACGTTTTCATCACATAAAAGCAACCACAACATGATTACTCCTATGACTGCAGGAAAGGAGTTAAAAGGTACTTTATTCATTCTCATTAACTCATAAAAAGCGATTGTCGCTAATAAAAACACCATAACCACAAATGGCCACTCGCCGTATATTACAAGCGGAATAAATAAAATCAGTCCGATAATTGCGGTAATTATTCTTTCTTTCATTATACATCCACCTAACTGCCTATAGCCCACCAAACCTTCTCTTACGGTCTTGATAAGCTAAAATAGCCTCATCCAAGGCTTTTTGATTAAAATCTGGCCAAAGTTTTTCTGTAAAATAAAATTCTGAATAGGCGATTTGCCATAACAAATAATTGCTGATGCGTTGTTCACCACTTGTGCGAATAACCAAATCAGGATCACTCAACGAATGGGTAGTCAAATAATTTGAAAACGCTTTTTCATCCAGATTATCAAGGTCCATTTGACCTTCCTGATAATCTAGGCAAATTTGCTTTACAGCATCTAAAATTTCTTTGCGACTGCCGTAATTAATTGCGAAGTTAAGTATTAATCCTGTGTTGTTCTCCGTTTTTTTCACAGAATAACTGACTGCTTCCTTGGTATATTTAGGCAAGGCATCAAAGTCGCCAATCGTTGTTACTTTCACGTTGTTTTTAACTAAATCTGGTAAATAAGTGTCCAGAAACTGAGAGGGAAGCTTCATAATAAATTCCACTTCATTCATTGGTCTTTTCCAGTTTTCTGTTGAAAAAGCATATAACGTTAATGCTTTAAGATTTAGTTCAACGGCACGTTCAACCACTTTTTGAATGGTTTTCATTCCTTCCCGGTGTCCGGCAATCCGAGGCAACCCCCTCTTTTTTGCCCACCGTCCATTTCCGTCCATGATAATGGCAATATGTTCCGGTAAATTGGATGGATCGATTTCTTTTTGAACGGATTGCTTTTCTTTCGACCGAGTAAACATACCAATCCCTCACTAAGTAAAAGAGTATATAGAAAAATTTAGCTTTCGCTTCACACAGCGAAAGCTTATGTTAATCATGCGAGAAGCTAATTACACTTCTAAAATTTCATTTTCTTTTGATTGTAAGCTAGCGTCAATTTCACCGATGCTATTATCAGTTATTTTTTGAACTTCATCTTGATTAGAACGCAATTCATCTTCAGTAATTTCACTATCTTTTTCTAGTTTTTTCAGTTGGTCATTTGCTTCACGTCGAATATTTCTGATTTGAACACGAGCTTCTTCAGCATATTTCCGTGAAACTTTCACCAATTCTTTTCTTCTTTCTTCTGTAAGCGCAGGGATATTGATTCGAATGACATTCCCGTCATTATTTGGTGTCAACCCTAAGTCAGCTTTCAAAATACCTTTTTCAACATCGCCGATTGACGATTTGTCAAATGGAGTTACTACGAGCAAACGAGCTTCTGGCGCTGATATTGTTGCTAATTGATTCAATGGTGTGTTCGCACCATAATAATCTACATATACCGTATCCAAAATTGCTGGATTAGCACGGCCTGCTCGAACTGTAGCCAGTTGTCTACTGAATGCTTTAATCGCATCATCCATTTTTGTTTTTGTTTCATTAATGATTGATTGACTCATGAATATTTCCTCCTAATTACTGTACCTATGTCTTCTCCTAATAACACGCGTTTAATATTGCCTTTTTCCATAATGGAAAACACAATTAATGAAATGTCATTATCCATACATAATGATGTCGCTGTAGAATCCATGACTGCCAGTCCTTTATTCAAGATATCCAAATAGGATAGCTCACTGAACTTCACTGCCTCTTGATTCGTTTTCGGATCAGCGGAATAGACACCATCCACATTGTTCTTCGCCATTAGAATGACATCCGCTTCAATTTCGGCCGCTCGTAATGCCGCGGTTGTATCTGTTGAGAAATATGGGTTCCCAGTACCACCTGCAAAAATTACGACACGTTTCTTTTCTAAATGACGCATTGCTTTTCTGCGGATGTATGGTTCTGCAACTTGCCTCATCTCAATGGAGGTTTGGACACGTGTTTGAACATCAAAATTTTCTAAGCTGTCCTGTAAAGCTAGTGAATTCATAACGGTCGCCAACATGCCCATATAATCGGCATTTGCACGATCCATTCCAACTTCACTACCTATTTTACCACGCCAAAGGTTCCCTCCGCCAACCACAATGGCAATTTCTATACCTAAATCATGAATATCTTTGATTTGTTGGGCAATTGATTTAATAAACGTTGGATCAATGCCACTTCCTTTTTCTCCGCTTAATGCTTCGCCACTTAATTTGAGTACGATTCGTTTGTATTTTGGTGTCGACATAGCTACCTCCATCAATTATATGTAAGCTATTCATCAAACATGTTTTGTTAAAATGATTAGCTAAATAGATTCTTTTAAAAATAGGGAACACGTTCTCCGTGTCCCCTATTTTCTTGCCAGCCATTCAAGTAAGATGAATGTTCATATAAAATTTCGCTATGGTTCATATGAGCGTCATATGAACAAAGGACTTGGGAACAGCTTATTTTTTGATTTGGCCCATTACTTCGTCAGCAAAGTTTTCTTCACGTTTTTCCATACCTTCGCCAACTTCAAAACGGACATATTCTCTCACAGTTGCTCCATGGGATTCAACATATTTCTTCACTTTTTGATCTGGATCTTTAATGAAACTTTGTTCCAATAGGCAAATTTCTTCAAAGAATTTACCTAAACGTCCTTCGACCATTTTTTCAACGATATGTTCAGGTTTCCCTTCATTTAATGCTTGTGTTTTAAGCATTTCACGTTCTTGGTCAACTTCATTTTCAGGAACCTCGTCACGAGATACATAGCGTGGGTTAACTGCAGCGACATGCATAGCTACATCTTTTGCTACAGATTCATCTGTTGTACCTTCTAAGACAGTTAATGCACCGATACTGCCACCCATATGTGTATATGCACCAAACGCAGCATTGTCATCTTTTGTTAGCACCGCAAAACGACGAAGTGAAAGTTTTTCACCAATTTGTGCAATGTTTTTATTGATAACCTCTTGCACAGAGTCACCTTCACCGTTTAATGGTTGCTCAAGAGCTTCTTCTACAGTAGAAGGCTTTTGGCTTAGAATATGGCTCGCTAAAGTATCTAATAGTTCTTTGAACTGGTCGTTTTTTGCAACAAAGTCCGTTTCACTGTTTACTTCAATCAATACAGCAGTGTTTCCGTCAGTTTTGATATGAGCAGAACCTTCTGCTGCAATCCGGTCTGCTTTCTTCGCTGCTTTTGAAATTCCTTTTTCACGAAGATATTCGATCGCTTTTTCCATATCTCCATCCGTTTCAGTTAAAGCTTTTTTACAGTCCATCATTCCTGCACCTGTTTTTTCACGTAACTCTTTAACCATTTTCGCATTTACTGCCATTAGAATTCCTCCTTCAAGTAATTGGGTTATGATTGTTTCAACGATTATTTTCTAAAAAAGGGTGATAAAAGGTTCTGTTCCCCCTTATCACCCTTTACCTTTTACTCTTCTACTTTTTCTTCTGTCTTTTTCTCTTCTGCTTCTTCTTTAGCAACTTCTTCTTCAGAAGTTGTATCTTGCATTTCTTCACCTTGTTTTACTTCTAAAATGGCATCTGCCATTCTGGAAGTCAATAATTTAACCGCACGGATTGCGTCATCATTTGCTGGAATAACGTAATCAATCTCGTCTGGGTCACAGTTTGTATCAACCATCGCTACGATTGGAATATTCAACTTCTGAGCTTCTTTCACAGCGATTCTTTCTTTACGTGGGTCAACGATGAATACGGCATCTGGTAAACCGTTCATGTCTTTTACGCCACCTAAGAATTTCTCAAGTCGTTCTTTTTCTTTAAGAATCATAACAACTTCTTTTTTCGGTAGTACGTCGAACGTACCGTCTTCTTCCATTCTTTCAATATCTTTTAAACGATTTACTCGTTTTTGAATGGTTTGCATATTTGTTAATGTACCACCTAACCAACGTTGGTTAACATAGTACATACCAGAGCGAATTGCTTCGTCTCTAATTGTATCTTGTGCTTGCTTTTTGGTACCGACGAATAGAACTTTTCCTCCGTCTTGTGCCACGCTTTTCACAAAATTAAATGCTTCATCAACCTTCTTAACTGTTTTTTGTAGGTCAATGATGTAAATGCCGTTACGCTCCGTGAAGATGTACTTTTTCATCTTTGGATTCCAACGACGTGTTTGGTGGCCAAAATGCACACCTGCTTCTAGCAATTGTTTCATTGAAATTGCTGCCATTGTTCATTCCTCCTATGGTTTTTTATATTCCTCCGCTCACTTCATCAACAGAACAGAACTTTTTGTAAGCACCACTGCACTGTTTCGACGAGCGTGTGTATTAACACCAAAAGTAAATATATCATATTGATTTTACACTAGCAAGTATTAATTCGACAATTGTTTATGAATTTTTATCATTAGTTCAATCTCTGTCACACCTACATTTAATTGCTTAGCAATTTGATCTGCTGAATACCCTTGGTCATATAGATGTAAAACTCTACTTTCTAACGTTACTTCATAGACAGGTTCTTCGTCTTCTTCTGGGATAAGTGGTTCATAATCCAGTTCCTCAGGAAAGTTTTCTTCGGTAAAGAAGGGCTCTTCTTCAAATCCGGTCGATCCTTCTTCTACTGCCGATTCCTTACTTTGTTGTTGTTTCATTTTCTCGTCTTGCTGTATTTTCAACTTATTTAACTGTTCGGTGAATTTCTGGTTTTCTGCCTTGATTTCCACTAAATAATCGTGAAATAATCCATCAATTTCTTTTTCTTTCTGTTCGATGATTTTTTCACGATCTTTACGCTCCTGCAATTTCTGATATAAAAGAAATAGAAAAATGAATGTAACGCCGTGCAAAATTAAACTGAGTAGCAACACGTAGAACCCTTCTCCAATCGCTAACTTGAATAATCAATCTTCTTTCCCAAATAAGGATGGTTCAATTTGACTGCATCAGATCTTTGCCGCTTTCTATGATGTTCGGTTGATTGTTGGTCTGAATGGCTATCATCTGCATCTCTATGAATTTGCACTTGATCTTTTTGTTCTGATTTCAGTACTGACTTTCGCATCTTTTCCGCTTCTTCTAGATGACTCTGCCCGAGGAAGTTTTGACTTTGCTTGCCTCGTTGTTGTAATTGATCTTGGAGTTGACTGTTTTCTTGAACTCTCGGTAGTGCGACTTGCAATTCTATACCTTTCCAACTCACTTGATTCACTCCTTTTTACAAAGGAATGATCGAAAAATCTTGATGTTTATAAATGACCGACACCTGCTTATATTCTTGTTGAATGGACATGGAGTATTTTCCGACCATTACATGTACATTTGGATATATGATACCATTCACATCCATTTTAAAAAACTCTAATGATTCCTTCTCTTCTAGTAAAGCGGCTTGTTTATCAAGCAACTCCTGTAATTGTATTTGTGTTATGTTATACGAATTCCTTTGGCGTAATAACATCACACGCTCTTTACTTGATAATTCTCTTACTTGCTTGACTTCTTCTAACCGTTCTCCCAATAGTTTCAACTTCTTGAGTTGGTCCTGGGCGTGCTCGATCTTTAATTCAAGATCATTGTGCAAATTCATTAGATTCATACTCTGGCCTAAATAAATTTCTGTTTTTGTTTCTAAACGATTCCCGAAGTCGTTTCCTTCAATTTTCTTTCCTACGGAGATATGCCCCCCAATAATATGCCCTCGTTGACAATAGAGCATCTCTTGAGCATCAATATAACTATGTAAACATGAATTTTCAATAATGATATTTCTGCCAGCTTTCAGATTAGCTTGATTGATATTCCGAACACGAATATCCATTCCGGCATCAAGTATACCTTCATTAAAAGCATATACACCTTCATGGACGAATATTGAACCACCTGCTTCCAGGCTGGCGGCTTCTACAGTCCCATGGATGGTTATATCACCTCTTGCTTTTAATGAAAAGCCTGTTGGCACGTCACCATTGATAACAATCGATCCATTAAAATCTATGTTTCCCGTCTCCATACTCACCGATTTTTTTACTTCATAAACAGGAAGCACTTGAATTTGGTTACGAATCAAACTGACTTGACCACTCCCTGTAGCAAAAATGGCTTGATGCTCTTCCCGGAATTCTGTATTTTTGCCTGCATTCAAGACTGCTGGTTTACCGGGCTTTGCCTTAACGACTTTTCCTGTAACACTCATACCGTCTATTGTTTCTGATGGTGGAATAATTGTCACAAGCTTCGTTCCGATTTCAACCTTGGGGATGACCATGATTTCTTTAAAGTCAATCGTTTCTTGTTCGTGAATCTCAATTGATGTTCCTAATTGAACGTGATACTTCAACACACCATTTTTCCCATGTTGTGGGGCAATCCCTTGTGCAAACACGACTGGTTCTTGGTTAATCCGAAAGTTTTGAATCATCGTCAACAAAACATCTTCCAACAATCCATATGTAACACTTTTCGAACGAGCAAAATCAACAAGGTCTTTCAATTGGATTTGTGCTTTAAGTTCGTTTAGTTCTTCGGCTGATCGATGTTGTAATTCTTCTCGGTTAAATTCTATTTGAGCTTGCATTGTGTCATCACTGATTTGAATCAAAAAGACGTTCGACAAATCCAAGTTTTTTCACCCCTAGTCACTGACCGATTTATTGAACTGTCATTAAAAGGCTTTTCAGTTTTGCGATGGATTTCGTATGTATCTGTGAAATTCGAGAAGTCGATAATTGAAGAACCTCCCCAATCTCGGTGAATGTTAATTCTTCCTTATAAAAAAGTTGTAAGACAAGTTGCTCTTTTTCATTCAGTTCTGAAATCATTGTTACCAAATCATTGATTTGCTCTTTCTTTAAACTGAACTCTTCTGGTGTCGGCTCATGTCTATCAGGTATCGTGTTTCTTAAACTTTCTCGATGTTCCGGTTGTTGTTCACTCTTTTTGTCTTCGATCGATAGAAAGTTTGCAACGAACGTATCTTTTACAATTTCTGAAGTTTCCTGAAGAGATAAGCCTACTTCATGTGCAATTTCACTTATTTTTGGCTCCCGATTCAATCTTTTCTCCAATTGCTCCGTTGCTTGCTCGACCAATTTCGCTTTTTCCCTAACAGATCTCGGAAGCCAATCTTCTTTACGGAGACCGTCAATAATGGAACCTTTGATACGAAATGAAGCATACGTATCAAACTTCAAATCACGGTTCGGATCGAATTTTTCTAATGCGTCAACCAAACCCATGAAAGCAAGACTTTTAATATCTTGTCGATCTACATTTTTCGGCAATGTTGTGTAAATTCGGTTTACTTGGTAATCCACTAGTGGCATGTAATGCTCAACTAGTTTATTTCCAGCTTGCTCGTCCTTATCCTGTTGCCATTTTTTCCATATTTCCTTCAAGGTATTTTCTGTTAATACCATAATATGTACCCTCCTGAAACTCAGGCATTCTAATTAAATGAACTGTTCACCCTGTTGAATGGTTCGTACCTTCAAGAGTAAATTTTCTGTACTAAATTCAATCGTCCGACCTTTATTTCCGCCAACATCTTCGGCAATAATCGGTATTTTATGTTGTGTCAGCACTTCTCTTACCGCATCAATATTCCGTGGCCCAATACGGATGGTATCTTCTTTACTTTGACTCGTGAACATTTGAGCTCCGCCCGCGATCTTCGCTTTCATTCGGTTCTTTTTAGCGTTTTTTTGCAATAACATTTCAATGGTTGCAGCAATTCCTGTATCTGCAAACTTACCACGTTTGAATTCACTCACCTTTGAAATAGACGAATCAGGAAGCATTACATGGACCAATCCAGCGATACGTATTTGTTCGTCATAAATAACGGCACCAACACATGAACCCAGTCCAATCGTAGATATTGTCCCTGGGTGTTCGACTATATCTAAACCAGCTATACCAACCTTAACAGTATATAAGACCTCATTCATGGCCTTCTACTCCTAATGCTTCAAATATTTGCTGGAATGCATCTGGGTCCGGCAATAAGATGAAATGGCCTTGTAAAGGCTTCTTTTCCGATGTTTCGTCGTTAAAAATCGTTTCAATCATAATTGCATCATCCGATACTTGTGAAATTTCAATTAACCCAACTGTCAGCATAGCACCTAGCATGTCTATTGCTAACGAAGGAACGGATTGGTGAATTTCTAAGTTTGTAAAGTCAGATAATGCACGTACATAGGAGCCAGTTAAAATATTTCCTAATTCCATAAAGGCTGAAGTTGCTAAAGAATCGCCGTCTAATAATGATAAATGTTGATCACCTGTTAGCAATCCAACAAATTCATCCGCTTCAACAGGATCAACAACAAAAAACATACTTCCTTTTAAACGACCTTGCAGCTCTACATGAATGGCGGCTTGCACTTCTTCCTTACCACCTGCTTTTTCCATCATTTCATCAAAAGAAACGATGTGCACAACCGGTGTTTTCATATGTATCGGTTGGTTCACCATCTCGGATAATGATGTAGCCGCATTTCCTGCACCTATGTTCGCAATTTCTTTTAAAACATCTTTATGGAGTGCTGTATAATCAAAAGGATGATTCATTATTTTTCCTTTCCACTAACAGAATTATTTTTCTACTGCTGACAACTGATTTACTTCTTCATTTGAAAGTACTCGGTCAAGATTCAACAGAATTAATAAGCGATCATCCAGCTTAGCGACTCCTCGAACATAGTCAGTATCGACAGAGCCGATTACTTCTGGCGGTGTTTCAATCGCATCTTCCTTCAAATCAACTACATCGTTCGCTTCATCAACAATCATTCCTACTTCTTTGTCATCAATTTGCACGATAATCATTCTTGACCGGCTTGAATACTCACTCGCATCCATACCAAACCGTTCACGCAAATCTATAACTGGTGTAACAATTCCACGTAAGTTTATAACTCCTTTGATAAACTTCGGTGTATTCGGGATTCGAGTGATTTCTAGCATTCTCTCAATTGAACCGACATAATCAATCGGCACCCCATACTCTTCATTTTGCAGTCTGAATACAATTACTTTTATTTCTTTTGATACTTCGCTCATCTAAACATCCTCCTTATTTAATTAGTGAATGTGTATCTATGATTAACGCAACTTCTCCATCGCCGAGTATTGTCGCACCTGAAATGGCAAATATGCTATTTAAATAGTTTCCTAGATTTTTCAAAACAACCTCTTGCTGACCAATTAGTGAATCGACCACTAAACCGGCCACTTGCTCCCCTTTTCGAACAATGATAACTGATTCTTTATCTGACGCATTGTTCGAATCTGGTACATTGAGTACTTCACGTAAAAAGATAAGAGGGATGACTGATTCTCTGAAGTGCATCATTTGTTGTCCTTGAATGGTAACAATCTCTTCTTGTTTAATCATTGCTGTTTCAATGATTGTAGATAATGGAACTGCATACGTTTCACTACCAATCGTGCTTAACATGACTGAAATAATTGATAACGTTAGCGGAAGTTGAATTGTAAACGTTGTGCCCTCGCCTTCTTCTGATGTGATTTCTATTGTTCCACCCAATGACTCGATTGTGTTTTTCACAACATCCAGTCCTACACCTCGACCAGATAGATCAGAAACCTCATCAGCGGTTGAAAACCCACTAGCTAAAATCAACTCATCGATTTGTCGGTCGGAAAGTTGATTCGCTTGTTCTGGTGTTACCACTTGATTTTCAAGCGCTTTATTCAACACTTTTTCTCGATTAATCCCTTGTCCATCATCAGAGATTTCTACATAAACATGATTACCACTATGATAAGCCTTTAACAGTACATGTCCTTGACGATTTTTACCGTTCTTTTCTCGGACTTCGGGCATTTCGATTCCGTGATCCAATGAATTTCGAATTAAATGGACTAAAGGATCTCCAATTTCATCGATCACCGTTCGATCAAGTTCTGTTTCAGCACCTTCAATATCTAATTGAATATCTTTGTTCAACTCACGTGTCAATTGGCGGACCATTCGTGGAAAACGATTGAAAACTTGCTCAATTGGCACCATGCGCATAGTTAAAATGATGCTTTGAAGATCGCTAGATATCCTACTCATTCGACCGACAGTTTCTGTTAAATCACCATGTTCCATTTCAAAAGCAATTTGTTCCAATCTACCTCTATCAATTACTAGCTCCTCAAATAAATTCATCAACGCATCCAACCGATCGATATTCACACGAATTGTTTTGTTCGCTGACTGTTTGCGTTGCGATTTAGAATTGTTTTGGACTTCCATGCTCGCTTGCTTACTTGGTGTTTGATTCACTTCCTTGTTGTCGGTATCCTCATGATTATCTAGGCTCTTAATCGGCTGAATGCTTACCTGCTTAATTTCAGATACCTTCATAATTTTGTCATTTAATTCTTTCTCTTCTACCGAAGTCACAAAAACAACGTCAAACTGATGATCAAATTCTTCGCTCTCTAGTGTTTCTACTGAAGGGACGGACTTAATCACTTCGCCTTCTTTTTCCAAGATTTCAAAAACCATATAAACTCGGGCCGCCTTCAACAAACAATCATCCGTCAGCTGAATCGTTAAATGGTAAGTATGTAATCCTTCAGAATTTGCTTGGTTAATCACCGTTTCTTCAAATGAATCGAGTGTGAGTTCACCATTAATCCCATCTTCATTTGACGTCACCATTTCGTTCGTAATTTCTTCACTTTTATCGATCGCTTTAAGCTGATTTAAAATTGGTTGTATGGTAGATTTCCCATCACCACCAGCCGAAATATCACCAACCATCTCTTCAAGCTTCTCAACAGCATTCAAAAGAATATCCAATAATTTAGCTGATACAGCCAGTTCACTATTCCTAACTAAATCTAGTACATCCTCCATTTGGTGTGTCAATGTAGTTAAATCTTCGTAGCCCATGGTTGCTGACATACCTTTTAATGTGTGAGCCGCACGAAAAATGACTTCGATATGCTCCATATTCGTTGGGTCTTTTTCTAAATCAAGCAATCCATCGTTCACTTTTTGTAAATTTTCGTTACTTTCATCGATAAATATACCTAAATACTGATTGGTTTCCATTCATGTTCCTCCCTATTCGTCCACCAATTCCACAAGTGTTGAAGCGATCTCATCTAG
This sequence comes from Allobacillus saliphilus, assembly GCF_018138385.1. Taxonomy (GTDB): domain Bacteria; phylum Bacillota; class Bacilli; order Bacillales; family Alkalibacillaceae; genus Allobacillus; species Allobacillus saliphilus. The sequence goes on along the minus strand of NZ_JAGSIE010000006.1, from coordinate 55,758 downwards.
TCGTCTGATCAAACAACCACTTATATTCTCAACAATGGATTTTGGCATTCCATAGATTAACGCGGTTTTTTGGGATTCAGCAATGACTACACTGTCCGGATCAACTCGTTTCAGTTCCTTAGCTCCATCCGTACCGTCATTCCCCATACCCGTGAGTATAACTGCAATTTTATTTATGTTTCTTAATGTCGAAGCTGACATAAATAACTTATTAACGGACGGTCTATGACCTTTTTCCGGATCTTCTTTATTAATATTAATTGCTAGTGAACGATTGAGCTGTTTGAGCTGAAGATGAAAATCTCCAGGAGCAATATAAACAACACCATTACGTAATATTTCACCGTTGATTGCTTCTCTAACTTTAATAGACGATAGTTCATCTAATCGTTCAGCAAGCGATTTTGTAAACCTCGCAGGCATATGTTGGACGATGACTACTGGTGCTTGAAAATTCTCTGGTAACTGAGAGGTGATATGTTGTAAAGCTTTTGGACCACCTGTTGATACACCGATACAAACAACCGTTTGTTTATGTGTAAATCGTGGAAGATATTCATTACTATTTATATCGAACATATTCCCTAAATGTTGATGCTGCTGTGTAACGGATGTTTCTGCTGCTTGAATGATTTTTTTAGTTATCTCTGTTGCTATTTTATGTATATCTAAAGAGATGGCTCCAGAAGGCTTGGAAATAAAGTCAACCGCTCCAATTCGAAGAGCTTCCACGGTTTCTTTTGCTCCAACTTTTGTTGTGCTAGATAACATGACAACTGGAATTGGATGACTCTCCATAATTCGTTCTAATGTTTCTAAGCCATTCATTTTAGGCATTTCAACATCTAGCGTGACAACGTCGGGTTTCAGTTGATTTAATTTTGCTAATCCATCAATTCCATCTCTAGCTGTTCCAACCACTTCTAATTGTTCTGACTGTTGAACGATATCAGAAATCACTTTTCTCATGAATGCTGAATCGTCTACAATGAGTACTTTGTATCGTTTCATGCAGAGCATCCTTTCTTTCGTTGTAGTGATTTCGTTTCTGCAGAAAAAGGAGTTAACATGTATACTTAAATCATTTAAAACCGGGACGGTTCGTATAACAATTGTGGTACTTAATCATCTTGAAAGAAGATGACCTAGAACGCGCTTAACGAGAAAGGATCATTTTGATTTTTTCCATAAACGTTCTAGATTGCTTGGGTTCCTTTGATTCAAGCTGTTCATATTGAGTGACGAGTTTATCCAGTTGTTTTGCGATTGGAGATTTTGGAAAAGACTCTATAAACGGTACTTGCCTTTTAACGGACTCTGTCACTGCAGGATCCTCCGGCAAGCTACCAGCAAAACGAAGTTGATAGTTTAAGAAATTCTTAGTTACTTCACCAAGTCGCTGATACACTTGCCATCCTTCGGTATTCTTTGTTGCCCGATTGATGAGTAAAGATAAATGAATAGATTGATTGTCTGATTCGATTAACAAATGCTTCATTGCAGCGTAACTATCGGTAATTGCAGTAGGTTCAGGTGTTGTGATAACAATTGATTCATCAGCCGCTTCTAAAAAAGCTAAGTGATTTTTCGTCATTCCTGCTCCTAAATCTAATAAAATATAATCAAAAAAGGATATGACCTCTTGAAGCTGCTGAATAAAATGTGTCCTTTCCGTACTATTTAACTCGAAAATACGAGTGAGACTAGTACCTGCTGCGATGAAAGAAAAGTATTCAGATCTTGATTCAATTATATCAAACATACTCATTTTATTCTCTAGCATTTCTACCATCGAATAGTCAGGACTAGTACCTAGTAAAATATCAATATTCCCCATACCGATATCTAAGTCAATCAGTAACACTTTCTTGCGCCGGTTAGCGAGGCAAAGCCCAAAATTAACAGCAAAATTAGACTTACCCACGCCACCTTTACCACTGAATATAGCAATCGCTTTTGCTTGTCGACGATTTTCTTGGGTTTGGTTACTCATCAGGTCCCGTAGTTTCGATGCTTGGTCATTTACCATAGCTTCTCACCGACCATTATACGAGCAAGTACCTCTTCATCTACATCCAAAAGGTCGTTCGGCACATCTTGTCCGTTTGTCAGAGCCAGAATATCAAAGCGATGTTTTTTCCATAAATTAAAAATCTGGCCATAAGTTGAAGTTTCATCAGCTTTCGTAAAAATGACTGTATCAACGGGTAATTCAGAAAACTGATGGTAGATCATGTTCATATCGTCTTCTTTTGAAGTAAGCGAAAGCACGCAAATCAGCTGATCCTGCTCTTTAAATTTGGCCATGTCCTTTAGTTGATGGATATATTCATTCTTCATATAGTTCCGACCGGCTGTATCAATATAGATGAGGTCTTTATCTTCGAATTTATCTTTGGCTGCTTCTAAATCTTCTGCATTGTAAGCAACTTCAATTGGAATATCTAAGATTTTCGCATACGTTTTCAACTGCTCGATTGCAGCTATTCGGTATGTATCCAACGTAATAAATGCAATGTCTTTCGAGTATTTCATTTTATCGTTAGCGGCCATTTTGGCTATGGTCGTTGTTTTACCAACACCTGTTGGACCGAGAATATATAAATGCTTGGATTGTTTTGCAGTTCCTTGAATATATGGAGACATCTCTTTTTTAAAAAACTCTTTTGTCACATCTAGTAATTCTGATTCTGTCATTTCTTCATCTTTTTTATAATACGTTGAAAGCAGTGTTTGAAGCACATTTGCGCGTGTATCTTCATCGATTCCATTTTGCCTCAGCCGTTGAAGTGTACTCTCGACAGGATGTGGATATTCATTCGACAAGGATAAGCGAGCAGACACTTTTTCTTCCGAAGTTTTTGTCTTCTGAACGCTTTTCACGTGGTTTGATCGCTTCGTTGCATGATTAGCCGTTTCCTTCTTACTTCGAACAGCATTACGATTCCGTGTTGGCTGTGGATCTACGGCTGCCAATACTTCTATATTCCTCTTCCCGAATAATCCAAAAAAACGACTTGTTTTAATCTCCCGGGAATCAAGAATAATCGCTGATTCGCCTAATTCCTTTTTCACTTGATTCATAGCTTCAGGCATTGTCGGTGCAATAAATTTTTTTACCTTCATTGAACATTCACCACCCCACTGCTTTCCACTTCAACAGTCGGCTCCAATTCGTTATAGGATAATACGACAGCTTCCGGTAAAGCTCTTCCGATAATTTGTTTGACATACATTCGAACAGCAGGAGAACACAAAACAATCGGTGCCGTATCTTGGAAATACGCTTGTGTGAACTCCTGGTGGACTGCTTCGATTAGTTTTTGTTGATTTTCTGGATCCATTGTTATGAAATTGCCATGCTCTGTTTGTTGAATTCCTTCTGCAACCATTTTTTCAACTTGAGGGGACAATGTAACAACCTTTAAAAATTGATTCTGTGCATATTGATTGGTAATTTGTACAGATAACGCTTGGCGACAATATTCTGTCAGTAGATCCGTATCACTCGTCATTTTTGAATAATCCGCCAATGTTTCAAAGATAATCGGTAAGTTACGAATGGAAATTTGCTCACTTAACAACTTAGCGAGCACCTTTTGAATTTCACCAACTGACAATGGTTCTGGTGTTATTTCTTCCACTAAAATCGGATGTGTTTCTTTTAAGTGATCGATTAACTGTCTTGTTTCCTCGCGTCCAATCAATTCATGTGCATGTCGTTTAATAACTTCTGTTAAATGTGTTGAAACAACAGATGGTGGGTCGACGACGGTATATCCGAGTAATTCAGCCTCTTCTTTCATTTCCTCGGTAATCCATTTAGCTGGCAACCCAAAAGCAGGCTCATTCGTTTCTATACCGTCAATGCCATCATCCTCTAAGTCCGGGCTCATCGCTAAATAATGGTTAATATACAATTCACCTCGAGCAACCTCATTCCCTTTGATCTTCAGTTGATATTCATTCGGATTCAACTGAATATTGTCGCGAATTCTGACGACCGGAATGACGAGTCCAAGCTCTAATGCTAGTTGTCTACGAATCATAACAACGCGATCAAGTAGGTCTCCTCCTTGGTTTTGATCGGCAATCGGAATAAGTGCATACCCAAACTCAAATTCAATTGGATCTGTATTCAATAACTGAACGACATTCTCCGGTGCTGCCATTTCTTGTGCACGCTCTTCTGTTTCATCGACTTCCTCTAAAGGCTCAGCAGCATTTTCCTCAGCACGACTCAAGTAAAATCCACCAAAAGCAAGCATACCGGAAATTACTGTTGTCAAAGCAAAATTAATCGGAGTTAACCCGAGCATAAAAATCGTTCCTGCTGCGATATAGAGTAACTTTGGAAAGCGGAATAATTGACTCGTGACGTCAAAAGAAAGATTTCCTTTGGCTGCTACACGTGTCACAATGATTCCTGTTCCGGTTGCGATTAATAGAGCAGGAATCTGAGAGACCAATCCATCACCGACAGTCAATCGCAGGAAAACATCTACCGTTTCCCCGGCACTCAAACCGAATTGGGTCATTCCGATAATAAATCCAAAAATAATATTGATCAGAACGATGACAATTCCGGCAATCGCGTCACCTTTAACGAACTTACTGGCACCGTCCATTGCCCCGTAAAAGTCCGCTTCGTCTTCAATTTTTTCACGGCGATCTTTAGCTTGTTGTTCGGTAATCAAGCCTGCATTCAAGTCGGCGTCAATACTCATCTGCTTACCAGGCATCGCATCTAACGTGAAACGCGCAGCGACTTCGGAAACACGTTCTGCTCCTTTCGTAATGACGATAAATTGTATGACGACAAGAATAAGAAAGACAACAAAACCGACTAACGGATTACCACCAGTCACGAAGTTACCAAATGTATCGACAACACCACCCGCGTCTGCTTCAGATAAAATGGAACGAGTGGTAGAAACGTTGAGGCCTAATCGAAATAATGTCAAAAGCAATAAGAGTGAGGGAAATACAGAGAATTCCAACGCTTCTTTTACATTCATGGCAACTAAGATGACGATCAAAGCCAACGAAATATTGATCAAAATGAGTATGCTTAATAATGAACCCGGTAAAGGAATCACTAGCATGATAATGATCATAATAACGCCGAATAAAACGGATAGATCTTTTATGGACATTCAGAAAAACCTCTTTCCAGTTACACTTTTCGTTGTAGCTTATAGACATAAGCCAATACTTCGGCAACTGCTTGATAAAACTCCTCGGGTATGGAGTCTCCAATCTCTACAGACGCATATAGTCCTCTTGCCAAACTTCGGTTTTCAATTCGCATGACACCATTTGCTTCTGCAATTTCTCTAATTCTAAAGGCGACATAGTCTGCTCCTTTCGCAACGACTAACGGAGCATCTGATTTTTCTTCATCATATTTTAGTGCGATGGAAAAATGAGTAGGGTTTGTAATGATGACATCTGCAGTCGGCACTTCGCTCATCATCCGCTGTTGAGCCATCTGTCTTTGGGTATCCCTGATTCGTGATTTAATCAGCGGGTCCCCTTCCATTTTCTTATATTCATCTTTCACATCCTGCTTGGACATTTTTATGTTCTTTTCGTGATCATACCGTTGATATAAGTAATCGAAGACCGATAAAAACATCAACATGAGAGAAGCGGCAATGCCCATTTGAATCGTCAATTGAGCAAAAAATGCAATCGATTCACTCACCGTTTTCAAAGATAGGAGCATAAGTTCATCTTTTTGAAGCCAAAGTACTGCAAAACATACACCGCCGATGGATACGATTTTCAATAATGATTTCAAAAATTCAACAAGTGCTCGAACAGAAAAGATTCGCTTAAATCCTTTAATTGGATCTATTTTCTTCAGATCGAACTTCAGTGGCTCACCCGAAAACAACAACCCGAATTGTATGTAATTCGATAAAAGTGCTGCGATTACTGCAACAACCATCACAGGTAAAACGACCTTGACAGCTTCCATTGTCATTTGAAAAAACACTTGCTCGGTAGTAGCTGCGGTTACTTCCCAATGGATGAATTCCGTAAAGCTATATGTATACATCCCTGTAAAGACTTCACCCATAACCGACCCAAAGACAAGCAAAAATAGAAAGACAAAAAACAATAAGATTGCCGAATTAATATCCTGACTTTTTGCAACTTGCCCCTTATTACGTGAATCTTGGCGCTTTTTAGGTGTCGCTTTTTCCGTTTTTTCTTGATTGAAGAACTGAAGGTCCAATCGTAGTAATTCCAAAATTAAGCGCCTCCCATTAACTGCATGAGTTGTCTCATCATCTGGAACATCGTTTCAAACAATCCACGAAGCAACATGACATAGAATGCCAAAAAGATAAGAATCATTACAAATGCGACAAATATTTTAAGTGGTAATCCAACGACAAACACGTTTACTTGAGGCACAGTTCTAGCAATCATACCTAAAGCGATATCTACCAAAAACAAAGACCCAACAACTGGAATTGACATTTGAAACGCAAGCATAAACATATGAGCGAAACTGTCTATAATAAAAACCGGAAAAGATTGATTGCCAATGGGAATCATGTCATAAAATCCAATGAATTCATAACTATAAAAAATCCCATCAATTAGTAAGTGATGCGCATTCGTAGCAACTAAAAACAACAAGGCGAAAATATATAAATATTGACCAATAATCGGGCTCTGAGCTCCGGTTTGCGGATCGACAATGTTAGCAATGGCAAACCCCATTTGGAAATCGATGAAGCCACCTGCTATTTGAATGGCAGATAAGATGATGTAAGCCAATAAACCAATCATTAATCCGACGGTAACTTCCTTCACCAGCAAAAGAAAGAACTGTCCATTCAAGAAAAACACCGGTATTTCTATAGTGAAATACATAATCCAAGCCAGAAACATGACTAAACCAATACGAACAGGCATTGGAATATTTCGATAAGAAAAAAACGGTGTCATCATAAAAAAACCAGCCAAACGAGCAACAATTAATAGCAACCCTGGCATTCTCGCAAGATCGATAAACTCATCCATATTAACCGACCACGTTAGGGATGTTATTGAATATGTTGATTGTAAATTCAATCATACGCTGAAGCATCCAAGGACCGAAAAAAACGACCCCAATAAATACGGCAATCATTTTAGGAATAAATGCCAACGTTTGTTCTTGAATCTGTGTCGTCGCTTGAAAGATACTGACGAGAAGTCCGACGGTTAGCGCTAAAATCATTAAAGGGCCAACAACAATCAATAATGTATAGACACCTTGTTCCGCTAATGCTATTACTGTATCTGCACTCATTTAATGCCCTACTTCCTATGTAAAACTTTCCAATATTGAATGACCAATTAAGTTCCAGCCATCGACAATTACAAACAACAAGATTTTAAATGGCAATGAAATCATAACGGGTGGTAGCATCATCATTCCCATTGACATCAACACACTAGCAACAGCCATATCGATGACCAAGAACGGAATAAAAATCATAAAACCCATTTGAAAGGCTGTCTTCAATTCGCTAATCGCAAAGGCAGGTACTAATGTCGTCAAAGAGATATCAGCTAGGGTCTCTGGGCTTTCTTCTCCGCTATAATCCATGAATAACGCAAGATCTTTTTGCCTTGTATGCTTTGCCATAAACTCTTTAAAAGGTAAGCTTGCCGCTTCATAAGCCTCGTCTAATGTTATTTCTTCATTGAATAGAGGTTGTAATGCTTCCTCATTCACTTCATTAAACGTCGGTGCCATGATAAAGAATGTTAAAAATAAAGCTAAACCAATGAGCACCTGATTCGGTGGCATTTGTTGCGTCGCCAATGATGTTCTAACAAACGACAAAACAATAATAATACGAGTGAAGCTAGTCATTAAAATTAAGATACTCGGAAGAATGGTTATCGCCAATAATAATAACAGTAGTTGAATGGCTGACGAAGCTGCTTGTGGATCATTTTCTGTCAATAGGTTGACGGCATCAGTCATGACGTTGATCCTCCTTCATTTCGCTTCCTTTCAGCAATTCACTACGATTCTTTTTCATTTGACTCAATTCAGATTGAAAGTCATTTTTTATGTCCGTCTTTTGATAAGGATTTTGATCTCTCTGAGTAAACCTTTTCAATAAATCTTGAAACTGAATGGCTTGATTGGACGTAGTCCCACTTGATTCCAAACTATCAATCGTTTCTGGCGAATCAATTTTATCGAGTAATTGGATGTTATCCCCGACACCAATTAAATAATAATCATTCCCAACACGCACAATTTGAATAGATTTATTTGAACCGAGGGATAAACCGCCGAAGTTTTCCAGTGAACGTGTCTGCTGATAGATTCGTGTTCGTTTCTGTAAAAATTTTAGTAGAAAATAGATTAAACCTAACACAACGACAAGCGCGACAATCATTTTTAAGAAATCCAAAAACAAAGAGCGATCAGATGCAGCCACTTGCTTACCAGCGGAGTCTTCATTGTCGTTATTATTTTCTTGTACAGGTTCTTCTTGTTGATTCGTTTCCTCTTCATCAAAAAGATCGGAAACATTTCCTTCTCCACTTGGTGAAGCAGATACTGAACCAAATGGAATGATTAAAAAGAATAGAAGTACCCCAATGGCTATTTTTTGTTTCATCTTCATCGACCCTAACCGTAAAATGTTTTCATAGATTTCTTTCAAACCGTTGTGTACATTCATGATGTTCTTTCATACAGCAATCTATCAATTAACTTAACACCTTGTTGATCGCTTCGAGCACGCGGTCCGCCTGGAAAGGCTTGACAATAAAGTCCTTTGCTCCTGCCTGAATGGCGTCGATCACCATTGATTGTTGCCCCATTGCTGAACACATAATTACTTTCGCATCACTGTCTGCACTTAATATTTCCTTTAAAGCAGTTAAACCATCTTTCTCAGGCATCGTAATATCAAGCGTCACAAGATCTGGTTGTAGTTCTGCATATTTCTCAACTGCCTCAACACCGTCTTGCGCTTCTCCAACAACTTCAAAACCGTTTTTCACTAAAATATCTTTGATCATCATACGCATGAATGCTGCGTCATCTACGATTAATATCTTTTTCGCCATAATAGATTTCTCCCTTATTCATTTTATATTTTTAGATGTTTTTCTAACGTAACTTTTGTATTCGTTCAGCTTGACTCAATATATCAGTGACCCGAACACCAAAATTTTCTTCGATGACAACGACTTCACCTTTTGCAATCAATTTACTGTTTACTAGAATATCAACCGGTTCTCCTGCAAGCTTGTCCAATTCAACAATTGAACCTGTGCTAAGATCGAGAATATCTCGAATAGGCTTACGCGTGCGTCCAAGTTCAACGGAAACATTCAGTGGAATATCCATTAATAAGTCTAGGTTACGACGCTCAGTCGGGTTTGACTTTTCTGAAGAGCCAAACTCACTAAATTGAGCGGATTCAACATTGTTGATGAAAGGTTTCTGATATGAACTATCATTGGTGTGCTGATTTGGTTCAGGCTCTTCCTCTGAATAATTTTTCACAGCTTTTTCACCTTCCTCCTTCTCAAAAGTTTGTTGATTCGATTCCTCTTTTTCTTTTGAACTTCCATTCAATAAACGTTCCACACTATCTTTGACGAATTGAATCGGCAACAGTTGCATGATACTAGAGTCGATTAGGTTTTCTACTTTCAGCTGGAAAGATACTTTGATCAACACAGGCTCATCTGGTAAATATTCTAAGCCATCACCTGTCATAACATCTAGCATAATTGGCTTCGGTGGTGAAATATCAACCTGCTCGTCGAAAATAGATGACATACTTGTTGCAGCAGAACCCATCATTTGATTCATTGCTTCTTGAATAGCACTTAAATGCAATTCGTCTAAATCGCTAGAAGGAGAGGAGCCATCGCCTCCTAACATGAGGTCAGCAATTACTGCAGCATCTTCATGTTTAATAACTAACAAATTTGACCCTGTGAAGCCAGATGTGTAATCTACGCTCACAGCAACATGGGGAATCGGAAATTCACCGGCAAGTTGATCAACATGTACAGCGGTAACAACTGGTGTTGTAATCTCTACTTTATGATTCAATAGAGTTGACAAAGTTGTCGCTGAACTACCAAAAGATATGTTCCCTAACTCACCGATTGCGTCTACTTCCATGGAAGTGAGCACATCTTCGAGTGAAGGTTTCGATTCATTCATTGACTCGGTTGATTGCTGATTTTGTTGATCAAAACGTTCATCCGTTTGGTCATCGGACGAGTCGCCATTCAGTAGCGCATCTATTTCTTCTTGTGTGAGCATATCACTTTTATGATTATCCATCGTTTTCCTCCTCCATATCACTGATGACCTGAACGGCTAAGTGATTATTTTTCTTGCCTGGACGAACATAAAATTTCGGTTCTTCATCAACATAAAACTTTAATGGCTCATGGATCGATTGATTGAGCTTGATTACATCGTCAGTCTGCAAATGCAAAAAGTCTTCAATGGTAACGGATGTCTCCCCTAAATTCGTTTTGACATCAACAGAGACGTTTGAAATATTTTCTTGAAGTAAATGATAATCTTCTTCATTTCCTTTATGAGCTTGGTTTTCCATCCAATAATGCACAGACAACTTAGAAATAATTGGTTCTAATAAAATGTGAGGAATGCAAATGTTCATCATTCCAGAACTTTCTCCAATCATTGTGTTTAGCGAAATGACAATTACCGTTTCATTTGGTGACACGATTTGTAAAAATTGCGGGTTCACTTCGAAATCTTCCATTTCCACATCAATGGAAACCATCGATTCCCAAGCTTCTTCTAAAGATTCCATTGCTGACCCAAATGTTCTGGACATTATTTTTGTTTCAATTTCTGTTAGTGTTTCTACTTTATTTAAACTAGAGCCTGAACCACCTAGCATTCGGTCTAATATCGCATAGGCGATGTTCGGATTCACTTCGAAAAGTAACCGTCCTTCTAATGGTTCCGCAGAGAAGACGTTTAAAATTGTTTTAGACGGGACAGAGCGGATGAACTCTTCATAAGGCACCTGGTCGACGGACGCTACTTGAATCGATACGTAAGAGCGTAGATGCCCTGAGAAAAACGATGTCAGTAACCTGGCAAAGTTTTCATGTATTCGTGTTAGCCCCCTAATTTGATCTTTCGAAAATCTCAATGCTCGCTTAAAATCATAGACTTTTATTTTTTTATCTTCTGTTTCATCTGCTCTTAATTCATCTGCATCCATTTCTCCACTGGATAACGCAGTGAGTAAGGCATCAATTTCGCCTTGAGATAATACATCATCGGCCATATTTCTCACCCCCATTATTGGGTCTTTCTACTATTGAAGAACTTTATCGATTGTAAAAATATCGGTTACCTTTCCATGGTCCTTCAATCCTTCTATTTGATTAAGACGTTTCTTTAATTGTTGTTCAACTTCACTGAGTCCACTTCTAAAATTTTCTTCTTTCAGGACAGTTAGTTCTTTTAAAATGACATTGTTTAACTGAAAGTGCTCACCTTTTTGTAGAAATTCAGCTGCATCTTCATGATCGGTAACGATACGAAATTGAATTAATAAGAAGTTGTCGTCTGATAAATCCGTCCGTATGTCTCCGGTCGTAAACGAATTCTCGACCATGTCATCAATCGTTCGTTCCTCCGATGAAACAGAGCCTTGATCACCGTAAACGAGAATAACAATGGTTGCTATTCCAATGATCGTCAACGAAATGAGTATTGTAATCATGATTTTGATTGGTTTACTCATTTTTCTCCACCACCTTTTTATGTAGATCAATTAATCCGATTTGTCGATAATAGTCAGTGATTAATTGAATGACTTCAGAGACCGTCTCTTTCACAAAATGCTTTTTCCCATTAATTAAGCTGATTGTTGTGTCAGGCAGTGCTTCTATTTTTTCTACATATAATGCATTCAAAACAAATTCATCACCGTTTAGTCTGGTTAATTCGATCATATTTAGGTAAGGGGCTGGGACAAATCTGGGACAAATCAAAGTTATAAACTCAGAAACACGAATGATAATCTAATTTAGCGTAGTATATTTCCGAAGCGGGTATTTCCGCATTACTAAATTAAAATGTTCGTATCTGAGTCAACTTTAAGAGTTTTGTCCCAGCCCCATGCCTCCTTTATCGTTTCAGATTAACAAGCTCTTGTAGAATTTCATCACTTGTTGTAATGACACGTGTATTCGCTTGGAATCCACGCTGAGCTGTTATCATTTCGGTAAATTCTTCTGAAAGGTCGACGTTTGACATTTCAAGTGCACCGGCAAAAAGACTACCAGCTCCACCTTCCCCAGGAACGTATAGATAATCAACGATTCCGCCGTTTAATTCACCAGCATTGTTGGAGATTTTATAGGAATTACTTCCAACTTTATTTAAACCTTCTGGATTGGAGAAGTTAGCAAGCAAGATTTGGCCGGCTACAGCTGGTTGTCCATCTCCATCCACATAATTGACCGTTCCATCTCCACCGATACTGAAGCTTTGAGCATCGTCCGGTAATTGAATACGTCCAATTTGATTTGTGACACCATCATTTGCTGCGTTTGGTGTACGCCCTACTAAATATCTGCCGCCACTCGTTACAATATGACCGTTGTCATCAAAATAAAAATTACCTGCTCTTGTAAAGCTAAGGTCATCAGCATCCGTCGCAAGATTATCATCCCCATCGACAGACTCGGCAGTCGCAAACATCCCATCACCTTCGATTGCTAAATCTAATGGTCTGTTCGTCGTCTGACGGTTACCTTGTGTATGGATATTATCAATACTTCCTGTAGTTGTTCCTAATCCGACTTGCATTGGGTTACGTCCACCTAATGTTGGGTTGCCTGCTGCATTTTGAATAGGACCTGTTGCACCTTGCATCGTTTGACTCATTAAATCTGAAAACGTGTAACGTCCTTTCTTAAATCCGAACGTATTTACATTGGCAATATTGTTAGAAACTACATCTAATTTCGTTTGAAAACCTTTCATTCCTGAGATACCTGTATACATTGAACGTAACATTTACATCTCTTCCTTCCGATTTTAAGTTTACTAGTCGAATTGCTTCTTTCGTTCAGCAATTCTAGGGCTTCCTTTCGGTCCAGCCGCTAATTAGGCATAATAATCGTCCCATTAATATTGGTAATCAATTGATCCGCTTCGTTACTTTGATCAAGTGCTGTAATAATCGTATGATTCTTTGTACTCGCAACTAAAACAGCTTCCTTCATCACGATGACAGAATCGGTTACACCTTTTTGTTTTGCATCTAGCATTTTTTCGTGAATTTCATTCCACTGTGACGGCGTAATATGAATATTCCGTTCATTCAATCGTTTTTGTGCATGTTTACTCACTTTGAGTTCAGCTGTCTGACTTTCCAAGATGGATTGGAAAGATTGTTGAACTGCTTTCTTTTGTTGCACTTGCTTCGATTGTGGTGGAATTGTCGGATAATGAATGGTATTAATTCTACTATTCGCCATCTGCAATCACCTCGTTGGTCGCCTGGGTAATTTCCATTACTTGACTTGCTGCAATTCGATCTTCATTGGCTAGTTTTAACACCACATCATTTCCGGTAAATGACACTGATTGTACCCGACCTGTTTCTTGCCCTGTATATTCACCTGTTGAATCATACACCGCGTATGTAATCTCCTTGTTGATTAGGTTCGAATAGGCTAAGAAATTTGATTGACTTTGCTGATTTGCCAACGTTTTCATTGTTTCTGACATGTTAATGCTTTGTTCCAACTGTGAAAACGTAGCCATTTGAGAGATAAACTGCTTGTCATCCATAGGGTCTAATGGATCTTGGTGTTTTAACTGGGCCATCAATAATTTTAAAAATTCATCTTTTCCTAAATCGGATTGTTTTGTTTGATTCGCTGTTTGATTCGCCAAATAAAGACTTTTATCAATTTTCATCTTCTACACCTCCTCAGCAAATAAATAATCTTGGAAAGTTACATCACCATCTTCTTCGTCTAATTGTCTTGCATTTTCTTGTTGTTTAGATGATTGTTCTTCCTGTTCCTCTTGTTTTTCTTTGAAGTTAGCTAAATTTGTTTCATTTGGCACGTCGATTTGACGTTCAACAACAACCTGGTGAGGTGAGAATAAGTGTCTTAATTGATGTAAATTTTTGTCTACCATTTCTTTTGCCATCTGACTCATGACGGTTATTTTAACGGTCATTTCTCCATCTTGCTTCACAAAGCGGAGAATCATTTCACCGAGCTCCATTGGATTCAGTTGCACCGTTAGTTGCGTTGTACCACCCGGTTTTGCAAATCGCGTTGATAGGATCATTTGCTCAATTTGATTCATCATTTGTTGCGAATTTCCTTGAAGCGGGAGACTTTGCTTAACCAATTGTGCACTGTTCGAATTGACATTCCTCATTAAATTGCCTAATTGCTCAACAGGGTCTAATGGCATGTGAGCTGCTGGCTTTGAAAGCTTTCCTGTAATGGCATGTGCCCAATTCATAACCGGTTTGTCAGAATCGGTATTACTTGATAAACGCATCAATTCCTTCGCAAAATCCGTTGTAGTCTGCGTTTGATTAACTTGCTCACCTGAGATGAGTTGCTGCCATACGTTCGACGTTACTCGGGTCTGTTGGTTACTTTGTTCGGTTGATTGGAGTTGTTGATTTCTTTGTTGAACCAATTGGAATAAAACATTTTCCATTAAATTTTTCAGACCATTCATTCCACTGGACGATTGTGGCAACAACGCTTCCAATCCTTTAGCGGATTCGATTGAAGCTTGACTATGTGACGTGAGCGAACGATACAGCTCAGTTAACACCAAACCGACTTGATCAATCGATGAGACGGATGAACCCTCTAGTAAACCATCAAGATCTTCTTCGGAAATGTTCATTGAATCGGTAAACGTTTGTAACCAATCAGATAGTTCGGATTCCAGTTCTTCATCAGAGGAAAGCAGCCCTAACAGTTTTTTTAACATCGTTTCTAGTTCTGCCATTGAACCTTCTTCGGAAAGCTCCATACCTTCTTCTACAGTTACTTTTCCAGCGATTCCTTGAAGCAACTTGGCAAAATCTCCTTCTTTATTTGACAACAGTGATTTGCCAGTAGCCCTGCCCATCAACTGATTAACTTGTGGCATGGCTTGTAGCATCATTGCGCTATTCATTTTTTCACCCCCTTTCAAAGCGTTGAGTTGTATCAATCAACTTTTAGTAGTTAAGTTATTCTGCACTTTTACGTTCAATCAGTGAGTCCGTATAGCTTGCTGCCTGTTCCGGTTTCATTGCTCCTAATACTTTACCGCGTTCTTCATCGCTCATTTGCTCAAGTAGCTTCAATGCAACTTGTTCTTCCATCTCTACAATAATCTCAGCTGCAATTTTTGGTTCAATTCCTGAGAATGAATTGGACATTTTTTTGATTGCTTCTTCTTCAGTCAATAGCGTTTCTTCTCTACGTTCCAATTCAACATTCAAATCAGCAATCTCGTTTTCTAGTTTTTCAATCTTAGCTTCTTTTTGACTAACTTGACTTTGTAGGTTTTCAATTTGTGTGTTCTTGTTATTATTCTCTTTCTGTATTTCTTCCAATTGGGACTGCAGGATTTCTTCATCTTTTGAATCTACGAAAGAAGAAACAACTGGTGCTTCTTTCAGTTGATTGATTGGATTGATTCCCATTACAGACAATACGATCAATAACATTGCAATGGCGAAGATAATTGGAATGACAATTACAAATAGAATCCATTGCAGCTTACTTGTCTTTTTACCTTCTTTGGCATTCTTAGCCATAACATCACCTATCTCGTACGGAAGTATTGTTGCACAGAAATTTCATCCATGAAGTCAGCTTCTTTTTTCTTTGCAAACTCTTTTAATTCTTCTTTTTTTAGTTGAAAGAGCTTTTCAATCTTTTTCATTTCAAGATGGGCTTCTTTCAATTGTTGTTCTTTTTGTTCCATGTTGACTCGTGCCTGGTGCACTTTTGTTTGGAGTGCTTTCTCTTCTGTTTCAATCCGTTGAATCGAATCATGCATTGTGTGTATGTATGTAACCGTTACTCGTTCTTTAAGTCGATTGTCAAATTGTTCTTGGAGCGTTTCTTTCTTTTTTAGCAACTGGAAAAGCTGTGTCGCTTGTTCTTCAAAATAATCGATTGCTCGTTGATACTGCGCTTGAGCTTCGTTCACTTCTTTTTCGCGAATATGGCAAATCTTTTCAATCGAATGTATTGTGTTCATGATCATCAACCTTTCAAGATTTGGCTAAGTTCGCTCAGTGATTGTGTAAGATTGCTGTCTTCATTTATGTTTTGTTCAAGAAAAGACATAATTTCTGGATAGTAATAGATTGCTTCATCTACCTTTGCAGAAGACCCTTTTTTATATGCGCCAATTTGTATCAGCTCTTTATTTTCCTCATATGTAGCTAACAGGGAACGTAACTTTTTAGCCAATTCAAGATGTTCATCTCCTGCGATTTTTTGAATGAGACGACTGACTGACTTAAGAACGTTAATTGCTGGATATTGACCTTGCTCAGCGAGTCGACGATCCAAAACCAAGTGTCCGTCTAACAAACCTCTAACCGCATCAGCAATCGGTTCATCCATATCATCACCGTCAACCAATACAGTGTAAAAAGCGGTAATGCTTCCAGTTTCACCAGTTCCTGTTCTTTCCAATAACTTAGGTAACAAGGCAAATACACTCGGTGGATATCCTTTTGTCGTTGGTGGTTCACCACTAGCCAATCCGACTTCCCGTTGAGCCATTGCAATCCTAGTTAACGAGTCCATCATTAAATTGACATCATATCCTTGGTCCCTAAAGTATTCACTAATTGCTGTTGCTGTATATGCCCCCCGGATTCGTTGTAAAGCCGGCTGGTCGGAGGTTGCAACAACGACAATAGATTTAGCCAACCCTTCTGGTCCTAATTCTTGCTCAATAAACTCTCTCACTTCTCTGCCGCGTTCTCCGAGAAGGGCAAATACGTTAATGTCAGCATCACTATTACGTGCTAACATCCCGAGCAGCGTGCTTTTACCAACTCCACTGCCAGCAAAAATTCCTAAACGTTGCCCCCTACCAACTGTCATACACGTGTCGATCGCTTTAATTCCAGTCGATAATACTTCATCGATTGGTGGTCTAGCCAGTGGGTTAAGCGGTTCTTGTTCTGTTTCATAAGGAATAAAATCACTTGGTAAATTAGATCCATCTAATGGGTTACCTAAACCATCCAGCACTTGGCCGATCAGTCCTTCTCCAACCTTTACTGTCAGTGACCGATTAAAGGATTCTACTAAACTTCCTGGACCAATCTGGTTTGTTTGTTCATATGGCATCAATAACACATGTTCGTTTTGGAAACCGACAACTTCGGCTAATATTGGCTCTTTTTCATTCGTTGCAGAATGAATATAACAAACCTCTCCAATATTAACTGCAGGGCCTTTGGATTCAATTAACAAACCTACATTTCGGTATACTTTTCCATATCGTACAATCGGATCAATTTTATGTAGTGCCTCAACGAATCGCTTAACTTCCACGCTGTTGACTCTCCTTCACTAGCTGCAACAATTTCTCTTTCACCTTACTTAATTGTTTATCAACACTAGCATCGATTTTTCCAAAAGGAGATTCGATCAAGCAAGCATAAGCTGAAAGTTCTTCATTTGAGAAAACACTGAGCTGTCCCTTACCTGATAAAATCCTTTCCAACTCTTCCTGTTGATTTATGACGAGTTGATAAGTTTTCGGGTGTACATAAACATGTACTTCTGGTTGATCAGATACTTCATTGACTGTTTGCTTCACAAGCTGAATAAAGCGGTCTTCGTTCAATTCAAATGTTTCATGAATAATTTTCTCAGCAATTTCTACGGATAACGTTACTAAGTCTTCTTCTGCATCAGAAAGCTTTTTAAGGTATGAAGCTTTCGTTTGTCTAACAACATCGTTTGCCTGGTCAATTAGCGACTGATATTGTTCCTTCGCTTGTCCAAGACCTTCCTTTTTCCCCTCTTCGTAACCCGTTTGTTTTGCTTCTTGATGTGCATGCTGGATAGAAGTTTTCGCTTCTACATATAGTCGTTCTGCTTCCTGCTTGGCCTGGTCTATTAATTGTTCGGCTTGTTGTTTCGCTTGTTCGACAATCTCTTCTGCAGAAACTTTTTTTTGTTTGATTTGATCTTCGTAAGTTAATTCGTTTTCTGCGTTTGTATCACGTGTTGGTTCCTGAAACGTACCGATATGAATCGGCCTTCCTGTAAGTTGTTTATTTGACGGATAACGAAAAACATTAGACAATGATGTCATCTCCCCCGCCTCGAGCAATGACTATTTCGCCCATATCCTCTAGTCTTCGGATCGTACCTACAATTCGCATTTGCGCTTCTTCAACATCCTTCAAACGAACAGGACCCATATATTCGATCTCATCTCGAATCGTTTCGGACATTCGTTGAGACATATTCTGAAATACGAGGTCTTTCACTTCTTCACTAGCTACTTTCAAGGACATGATTAAATCCTGATTCTCTACATCTCGAATGACACGTTGAATGGCTCGATTGTCTAAAGTGACAATATCTTCAAACACAAACATCCGTGTTTTGATTTCTTCTGCCAATTCAGGATCGCGGATTTCTAATTCATCTAAAATCGTACGCTCCGTTGATCGATCGACACCATTTAATATTTGGACGATTGATTCAACACCACCTGTTTCAGTGTAATCTTGTGTAACAGTGGATGATAAGTTCTTTTCAAGTAACTGTTCAACCTCTTCAATAATCTCAGGCGCCGTTGAATCCATAATTGCAATCCGTCGTGCAATATCTGCTTGCTTGTCCTCGGGCAATTCCGATAAAATTTGAGAAGCTTGCTCTGATTCCAAATAAGACAACACGAGAGCGATCGTTTGCGGGTGTTCATGTTGAATAAAATTGTAAATTTGAGTTGGATCCGCTCGTCTAGCAAAATCAAATGGTCGAACCTGTAAATTAGTTGTTAACCGTGATAGGATTTTGGAAGCTTCATTTTCTCCCAACGCCTTCTCCAAAACGGTTTTTGCATAACCAATTCCACCTTGTGAAATATAATTTTGTGCAAGAGCGATTTGGTGAAATTGATCCAAAATCTCCTCTTTCTGTGCTGGGTCTACTTTTTTGACGGATGAAATTTCTAATGTAAGCTGCTCAATTTCCTCTTCAGTTAAGTGCTTATATACTTGTGCGGAAATATCTGGACCCATGGAGATCAGCAATGCAGCAGCTTTTTGCTTACCGGTCAACTCTTTTTTCTGCGTTACCAATACAGACTCCCCCTAATCCTCTGAAATCCAGCTTCTTAATAATTTAGCGAATTCATCTGGTTGCTCTTTTGCGAGCTGTTCAAGCTGCTTTCTTTTGGCTGTTGATTCTGTTTGTTTCTCTTCGATCTTGAAATCTTCAAGATCTGGAATTTCTTCTTGATATACTTCCTCCACAACTTCCTCTTCATTTTTATTGCGGAATAGTAAGAATAAAAGTAATAGAATAGCAATAATCAAAATACCACCGACAATATATAACCATGTTGGAATGCCGGTTTTTGGAGATTCTAAACTTCCTTGTCTTGAAAACTCCTGAAATACGACAGAAATATTATTTAATGGCTCCTCGATCTCGACATCCGCGGATATCGATGTGTTCACAATCGAAGAAAGAATGGATTGAATATCTTCTTCAACTGCAGCCTGCTCTGCTGCTGTCAATGTAACCGTTTCACCATTTTCGATCGTAGAATTATCAACAGCTACTTGTATACCAATATCACGTACTTCATAAGGACTCTCAACAATCTCTTTTTGAATTCGGTTAAATTCGTTGTTAATCGTTTCCCGAACCATTTCATATTCTGATTGTCCTTCGCCTTCCTCAACTCCCTGGAGTTCAGGAATATCTGTATCTCCCTCAACTAAAGGGAATCCATCATTACCTGTATATGTTTCTGTGATCCGGTCAACGCTCACAGGTAAACCTTCCATATTTTCAAGATCTACCGGTTCGACTAACTCTTCGATTCGGTTTTCTTGGGTGAAATCAATATCTGTCGTTACTGATACGACAACTTTGTCTTGACCTACCATTGTTCCGAGTAGACGTTGGACACGACGTTGAATGTCTTTTTCTACCTGCTCTTTAACTTCCTGATTCTGCACATATGTATTTCCGTAACCATTTGTTGAATTATTTATATCTAAATAGTTAAAGTTTTGGTCCATGATGACGATATTATCTGTAGGGAGATTTGGAACAGCTTTGGATACTAGATGATATAACCCTCTTACTTGGCTTTCTGAAAAATTATAGCCAAAGTCGGTCTCCAACACGATTGATGCAGATGAATCCTGCATTTTCTCTCCGACGAATATCGTTTTATTTGCGCGATTGATCAGGACTTTCGCCTGGTTAATCCCGTCAATATTCTCAATCAAGCTTGCTAATTCAGTTTGTAAGGCATCGACTTCAATGATTTGTCGCTCTTCATCAGTCATACCCCAAGAAACATTTTCGGAAAAAAACGAGTAATCGATATTTCCGCTATTTGGGATGCCCTTTGAGGCAAAATCTACTAACAACGAGTCGGATTGTTCTTCTGGAACAAGGATCGATGTCCCGCCATCTGTCAATTCGTATGTAATACCGCGCTCGTCTAATTCTGCTTTTAATTGACCGACTTCTTGATGTGACAAATTGCTATATAAAGGCGTCATTTTTGTTGATGTCATAAAGTATGTAAGTATGATGATGAGAAGTATAAATACCGATAGTCCACCAATCAGCCATGTTTTTTGTGATTTTGAACTACTTTTCCATCTCTCGGTCAACTTTTCACGAAAGCGTTGAATGGATTGATTCATTTTTGTCCCCCAACTTCCATAAATCTCTCTATCTATTCTGGATCGACTTTACTTAGACTTTTACTAGATTATAAGATTAAATTTGCATTCGCATAACTTCTCTGTATGCCTCAATCACTTTGTTTTGAATTTCTGTGGCTGCTTGTAGAGTGACCCCTGCTTTTTGTGCTGTAATCATCACATCGTGTAAGTCTACATCTTCGCCACGGATTAGTTGATTCGTTTTTACATCTGATTTTGTTTGTAAATCATTTACATGATTAATTGCGTTTTTTAATTGTTGAGCAAATTGGTCTTTCGCTTCAGCGGTAGAAATATTGCTGGTTTTTTCTCCACGTGACATGGCCAACTTCATTGGACTGTTCGATTGCTGCAACGCAGACAGTTGGATTGGATCCATTATTTAAATCCCCCTTATTTACCGATTTCTAATGATTTCATCAAGATTCCTTTTGAAGCATTTAATGCAGTTACATTTGCTTCATACGCACGGCTTGCTGTCATCATCCCCATCATCTCTTTCAATGGATCGACGTTTGGCATCATCACGTAACCTTCGTCGTTAGCGTCAGGATGATTTGGATTGTAAACTGGATTAAATGGTGTCGGGTCTTCGTTAACGGAGTGGATGGAGACACCTTTTCCTGTGTTTATGTGCTGCTTTCCGATCGCTTTATGTAAAAATTGATTAAACTGCTCGCCTTTCGCTGTCTGGGTAACGATTTTTCTTCGGTATGGTTCCCATTCGCCAGCTTCATTCAACCGTGCCCTTGTTGTTTGTTGATTTGCAATATTATCTGCGTGCACATCCATTTTGAACCGATTTGCAGTTAATGCACTCCCACTAATATTGATGCCATCAAACATTCCCATAATTAACGACCTCCACCTAGGACTGTACGGATTGAATTGAATTTCCCATTGATCCGTTCAGTCAACGCTTCATAATAAAGTTGGTTTTTCGATAATTCAGCCATTTCCTTATCTAAATCGACACTGTTGCCATTATGGTTATATGTATGGTTCCGATTTTGTGTAATTTTTATCGTAGATGATTGTTGATCGAAAGGAATATGTTTCGGATGAGTCCTAAACGTTTCTAATTTCGATTGTTCTTGTTGTAATTGGGATTGGAACGATACTTTTTTTGCTTTATAATTGGGCGTATCCACATTCGCGATATTATTGGCGATAACTTTATTTTTTGTGGACGCATAATCAAGTCCCTGTGCCAAATGATTAAACGTATTATTAAATAGCTTCATCAGATTCCCCTCTTTCGAACATATATCTATGAATTTCTAAACCAATCGACAATCATTACAATTCAATTACTTTATTATTACACAAATCGAGGATTAAAGACATATTCTGTCCAATACTTTCCTAGTATTTCGGCAAAAATAAATCGAAAGTTCTATATAAAGATGAAATTTATGAACAAAATGACCTTCGATCTCTCCTGATGAT
Source organism: Allobacillus saliphilus (assembly GCF_018138385.1). GTDB lineage: Bacteria > Bacillota > Bacilli > Bacillales > Alkalibacillaceae > Allobacillus > Allobacillus saliphilus. The sequence goes on along the minus strand of NZ_JAGSIE010000006.1, from coordinate 33,325 downwards.
CTTTTTGTTGATACAAGTATGAACGAAATTTATAACAAATTTAGTAATTGGGTTCTAAGTCAAATGTTAAGGATGGTACAAAAACTTTAAAGTTGACTGAGATACGAACAATCTAATTTAGTGTGTCGGAAATGCGCGCTACAGAAATATACTGCGCTTTTACCCATCGGTCATCATCAAAACCTACGCTGAGTCATGCATTTATCCCAACAAATATTTTAAAGCCAGTAATTGAAACGAATAATATATTCATTTATCGTTTCATGACTTATACAAAAAAATACCCCTTGAGTCATCGAACTGACTTAAGGGGTACTTTATATTAATTTAATTACATTGTTTTCTTTTCAAGCTCATTCAAGAATTTATCGTTCAATACTTTAATATACGTACCCTTCATACCTAGGGAACGGGATTCAATAACCCCCGCACTTTCCAATTTACGTAGCGCGTTAACGATAACGGAACGAGTAATACCTACTCGGTCTGCAATTTTACTTGCAACCAATAATCCTTCTTTACCATCAAGCTCTTTAAAGATATGCTCAATCGCTTCCAGTTCACTGTATGAAAGGGAATTGATCGCCATTTGAACAACAGCTTTACTACGAGCCTCTTCCTCAATTTCTTCAGCTTTATGGTGTAATATTTCCATTCCTACAACGGTTGCACCATATTCACCAAGTAGTAGATCGTCATCTTCAAAAGATTCCTCTACTCTTGCCAAAATCAATGTTCCTAGTCGTTCTGCTCCACCAAGAATCGGAACAATCGTTGTTAATCCTTTCTTGAATAGATCTTTGTTTTCAACAGGGAAAGCAGTGTATTCACTGTTGATATCAATATTCGATGTTGTTTCTTGGATATTGAATAAGTTACTCGTATATTCTTCAGGGAATTGTCTTTCTTCAAGCATTTGTTTCATTCGGTTATTCTCAATTTCTTCTTTGATCGCATAACCTAATAATTTTCCTTTACGGCTTACTACATAGACGTTTGAATCAATGACATCTTTTAAAGTACCCGCCATGTCATTGAAGTTCACCGCGTTTCCTTGTGTTTTTTGTAACATTTGATTGATGACTCTCGTTCTCTCTAGTAATGATTTCATTTTTAAATCCTCCTAATTTTTTTATAAAATGTATTGTGATAGGTCTTTGTTTTTAACAATCGTTGTTAGCTTTTCATCAACATAATGATCGGTAATCTCGATCTTTTCCATTGTGATGTCTGGTGCTTCATAAGATAGATCTTCGAGGAGCTTTTCCATAATCGTATGAAGCCTTCTTGCTCCAATATTGTCTGTTTCCTGGTTAACTTCATAGGCGATTTCTGCAATTCGTTTGATTGCTTCATCTGTAAATTCTAACTTTATATCCTCGGTTTCCAACAAAGCTGTATATTGTTTGATTAATGCATTTGATGGTTCTTTCAAAATATTGATAAAGTCTTCGATAGCCAGCTTGTTCAATTCGACTCTTATTGGAAATCTTCCCTGTAATTCAGGAATTAAATCAGAAGGTTTCGCCATATGAAAGGCTCCTGCAGCAATGAACAGCATATAATCGGTTTTAACAGTGCCGTACTTCGTAACAATCGTTCCGCCTTCAACAATTGGCAAAATGTCTCGTTGGACACCTTCTCTGGAAACTCCCGCTTGCTGATCATCTTTACCACATACTTTATCAATTTCATCGATGAAGATGATTCCTGATTGTTCGGCATGCTCTATTGCTTTTTGATGAACTTCATCCATATCGATTAACTTTTGTGCCTCTTCATGCGTCAGTATTTCCCTTGCTTCCTTCACAGGCAGTCTGCGCTTTTTCTTTTTCTTTGGAAGCATTTGACTGAATGCGTCTTGCATGTTCATCCCCATTTGTTCCATACCTGAGCCTTGTAGTGCATCAAACATGGATGGCGTTTGTTCTTCAACTTGAATCGTAACCATTTGATCTTCTAACTCACCAAGTTCCAATTGATGCTTAATTCGTTTTCGTTTATCCGCCACTTCATTATCTTCTTCTTCGTGTTCTTGCGGTTCCTGATTTTGCTGTTGACTAAATAACATCTCGAAAGGATTGGATACATTCGACTTCTTTTTCTTCTCCGGCACGAGTAGTTTCACAAGTCGGCGGTTCGCTTGCTCTCTCGCTTCTTCTTGGACTTCGATCATTTTTTGTTCTTTTACCATACGAACACTCATATCCACTAAGTCGCGAACCATCGATTCAACATCTCGCCCGACATAACCAACTTCGGTAAACTTAGTAGCCTCCACTTTAACAAAAGGCGCATGGACAAGCTTAGCAAGTCTTCTTGCCAATTCTGTTTTCCCTACTCCTGTTGGACCGATCATCAAGATGTTTTTCGGTACGATCTCTTCTTTTAATTCATTCGGAAGCCGCATGCGGCGGAATCGATTACGAAGCGCGACAGCCAATGCTTTTTTCGCATCTTGTTGGCCAATGATGTATTTATTTAGCTGATTTACAATTTGCTTCGGGGTCGCCGTCCTACTCATTCATCATTCTCCTTTTTCACCAAGTGTCTCAACGACGATTTGATCATTTGTAAAAACACAAATTTCACTTGCAATCTCTAATGCTGATTTAGCAATATTTTCGGCATCATCGATATTTCCATAACGTTTCAAGGCACGACCAGCGCTTAATGCAAAGTTTCCACCAGAACCAATCGCCAGGATATCGTCATCAGGTTCAATCACTTCACCAGTACCTGATACAAGCAACATGTTTTCAAGATCCATCACAATGAGCATCGCTTCAAGCTTACGAAGAACTTTGTCACTTCTCCACTCCTTGGCGAGTTCGACTGCTGAACGTTGAAGATTTCCTTCATACTTTTCAAGATACGCTTCAAATTTCTCGAATAACGTAAATGCATCAGCAACCGAACCGGCAAATCCCGCCAATACTTTTCCGTTATGTAGTTTTCTAACTTTACGGGCAGTGTGCTTCATCACAACTGCATTTCCGAGTGTCACCTGGCCATCACCGCTCATCGCTGCCTTTCCATTGTGTCGAACGGCAAAGATCGTTGTTGCATGAAACGCTTGTGACATATTTATCACTCCTATATTTCAATTAAGCTCTTGGATGTGCATTATCATAAATTCTCTTTAGATAATCCTTTGTCACATGTGTATATACTTGGGTAGATGATAGGCTTTCATGACCCAATAACTCTTGTACAGACCTCATATCTGCACCTTGGTTCAGTAAGTGCGTCGCAAATGAATGACGCAACTTATGTGGGTGGATTTTTGAAGTCAGGGCTGCTTTTTTAAGCATACGATTCAAAATATAACGAATTCCACGGTCGGTTATCGGCTCTCCTAAATGATTTAAGAACAAAGCGTTATTCTCGTTTTGTGATTTACTCTGAAGTTTTGGCCTTGATTCATCGAGATATTTTTTTAATTCCATTTCAGCAAAAGAACCAAAAGGTACGTATCTTTGTTTCCGGCCTTTTCCGAAAACGAGGAGAAGGCCAGCTGTAAAATCAACATCTTCAATTTTTATGCCAACGAGTTCAGTCACACGGATACCAGTTGCATAAAGTACTTCTAAAATCGCTCGGTTTCTTTGGCTAATCGGAGTCATTCCATCTTCCGCTGTAAACAGTTGATCCATTTCCTCATCATAAAAAAACTGAGGAATTTTTTTATCCAATTTTGGCATCGAGACATACAGGAAAGGATTTTGTTCAATAACTTCTTCTTTTTCTAAGTAGTTGAAGAAAGAACGTAATCCAGATAATTTTTTCGAAACGGATTTCTTTGATAATTTATCTCGGTATAATGTCGTTAAATACAAACGGATTTCCACGTGAGTGATTCGATTGATTTCACCAATAGACTCTACCGCTAAAAATTGTTCAAATTGCTTAATATCCGTTACGTATTGTTGAATCGTCAACTTAGATGTGTTTTTTTCTACACGCATATAATCTTCAAATGCTTGAACCCATTGTCCAAATATCATGGATAGCCACACTCTCTTATTTAAATCGCTTAAATCTTATCAAAATTTTTTAAATTATTCAACAATTAACACATCGTCTTCACAAATTTGTTGAATTTAGGACCTGAACAATCACCAATAAATGATGATGAATGAACTGTGCTACCCAGTACCTTTTCATTTAAATCCCGAAACAATAAGTTTTCTCTTTGTTTATGATGTAAAGGAAAACTTCTTACCACTGAGTAATTCTATAGGAATGTGAATTGTGTGTCAATTTAAATAAACTCTCTCTATACACTTTTCACAATTTAGATAAAATTTAATCACAAAACCGACTTATTTTTCTAAAAATAGGTATTATTAACCAAAAAAACACTGTTCCTACACTGGAATCCCAGAGAAGGAACAGTATGAGGTGATTATTGCACACCTTCTTTGTAATCGCAATTCGTACACGTTATTTGTGTACCTTTTTTCTGTTTCTTTTCTACCAATAATGACTCACATTTTGGACAAGGGCGATCGATTGGTTTATCCCATGATACAAAATCACATTCTGGGAATCGATCACAACCGTAAAATGTTCTTCGTTTCTTACTTTTACGTTCGACGACTTGCCCTTTTTCACATTTCGGACACGTTACCCCAATTTCTTTAAGAATCGGCTTCGTGTTACGACAATCAGGGAAGTTGGAGCATGCTAAGAACTTTCCATAGCGCCCCATTTTATAAACCATTTCATGGCCGCACTTCTCACAGTTGATTCCTGCAGGTTCATCTTTAATTTCAACTTTTTCAATTTCTTCTTCAGCTTTTTCTAAACGCTTCTCAAAGCCTTCGTAGAATTGACCGATTACACGACGCCATTTTTTGTCACCGTCTTCGATTCCATCCAAATCGTTTTCCATGTTCACCGTAAACTCGATATCTACGATCTCTGGAAAATACTCCTCTAGTAAATCATTGATGATTCCACCAAGCTCTGTCGGGATAAATCGTTTGTTTTCCAATTTGACGTATCCTCGGCGCTGGATTGTATCCAACGTTGGCGCATAAGTTGACGGGCGCCCAATACCTTTTTCCTCCATCGTTTTCACAAGTCTTGCTTCAGTATATCTTGGAGGTGGCTGTGTGAAGTGTTGTTCCGGTTCAATCTGACTCGCTGTAGAATGGCTTCCTTCTTCTAATTCCGGAAGTAATTTTTGCTCATCCTTTTTCTGATCGTCCGTACCTTCTACATATACCTTCATAAAGCCTTTAAACTTCACTTGTGAGCCCGAAGCTCGGAACTCGACATCGTTATTCAACAAGTGCGCTGTGACAGTGTCTAGTACCGCTGGTGCCATTTGGCTGGCTACAAAGCGTTCCCAGATCAACTTATATAGTTTGTATTGATCATTTGATAGTTTCGGTTTAATCGCTAATGGTTCTTTAGAGACAACTGTCGGCCTAATCGCTTCGTGTGCGTCTTGTGTTTTTTGTTGTGTTTTCTTCGCCCGAGATTTACCGAGGTATTCCTCACCGTACTTACTTTGAATTAAGTTTATTGCTTCATCTTTTGCAGTATCCGAAATCCGCGTCGAGTCTGTACGCATATAGGTGATCAAACCAGTTGTACCCTCTCGACCACCAAGATCGATTCCTTCGTACAATTGCTGAGCGATCATCATCGTTTTCTTAGCTCGGAAGTTCAATTTTCGGAATGCTTCCTGCTGTAATGATGATGTAGTGAATGGTAAGGAAGGGTTTCTTCTTCGCTCACGCTTGTTCACTTGGTCGACTTTGAAGTCTTTTCCGCTCAACTGATTCAGTATTTGATCGACATCTTCTCTCGATTTTAGCTCTTTCTTTTTCCCATCCACACCATAAAATTTCGCTTTAAATGTTTCACCGCTGTGGGAAAATTCAGCTTCAATTGACCAATATTCTTCAGGTGTGAAATTGTTAATTTCATTTTCACGGTCGATAATCAATTTGACGGCAACTGACTGAACACGTCCTGCACTTAATCCTTTTTTAATCTTTTTCCAAAGTAATGGACTAATATTGTATCCGACAAGTCGGTCCAGTACACGTCTTGCCTGCTGAGCATTCACAAGATCCATGTTGATCGACCTTGGCTCTTTAAATGAATCCTTTACTGCGTCTTTTGTAATTTCATTAAAAACGACACGGCAGGCTTCATCCTCACCTATTCCTAAACTATTAGCCAAGTGCCATGCAATTGCTTCCCCTTCACGATCGGGGTCGGCAGCAAGATAGACTTTTTTCGCCTTCTTGGCTGACTTCTTTAAGTCGTTTAAAATGGGACCTTTTCCTCGGATTGTAATATACCGTGGTTCAAAATCATTATCGACATCGACACCTATTTGACTTTTAGGCAAATCAATAACGTGCCCCATTGAAGCCTTTACCTTATACTTCTTTCCTAAATAACGTTCAATTGTTTTTGCTTTCGCCGGTGATTCGACGATCACTAAGTAGTCCGACATATATTCAGTCCTCCTGCGAGGTTTTCTATTTTAGTTTATTTTTTAAAAGTCTAGTCAATACACTAATTGACCTTTCACATGTATTATCCGTATTCTGCGTTGATAAATCTCATTCATTATTAAATACTTTCTACCTGTTTGTCAAACCGATTTTTCATTTTTTGGTTCTTTCAATGAAAATTCTTAACTTATTTTGTTCCACCAATCCATTAAGTCTTGCGGGCTTGTAATAGGGATTGCTCCCTCCTGCAAAAGCTTAAGGCAACCTTCTGCTTCTGGCAAGAAAATTGAATCAGGAACAACAAAAACATCCTTCCCTTGCTCAAGTGCCTGGTCTGCAGTAATCATTGTCCCACTGCGTTTAGTGGCTTCAATAATCAATGTCGCTTGACTCAGCCCGCTAATAATACGGTTTCGTTCAGGAAATTGCCAACGATTCGGCTTCACATCAGGTGGGTACTCGGTCAATAACAAACCATTTCTCTCAATTGCACGATACAACGACGTATGGGCCTTCGGATAAATATGATTGAATCCAAAAGCTAAAACAGCAATGGTTTTCCCTTGTTGATTTAATGTCAATTGGTGGCTCATTCCATCAATTCCATAGGCGAGGCCACTGACGATTGTGACAGATTTCTCGATGAGTGGGGGAAGTAATAAATTTATTTTATTTTTTGCAGTGGAGGAAGGTTTTCGTGAACCGATCACACTTAAATGAATACCACGAAGAAGACTACGATTTCCTCGTGCATAAAGGATTAATGGGGGATCTGGTATGGTAGCTAAAGAATGTGGATAATCAGTGTCATAAATTGTTATCGGGCGTAACATGCTATATTGTCGAGCGGATCTTTGTCGTTGAGGACGATTTCTGAAGTGTTCATATAGTGATTTGGCTTCATGGGTTGTCAATTGAAGTAGTTGGATGAGGTCTTTCCAATGGAGTGTATGCAATCGTTCGAGTGAAGGGTCTGTCAATAAATAATTTTGCACTTTTTTTCGTGTTATTTTTGGATGAGATAGCAAATGATACAGTTCAAATGAGGGGTTTATTTGCATTGAACAGTGGCTCCTTTGAGGGTAGGTATTATTTAATTTTAATAAAACACAAAATACGCTTGTGATTGTAATCTATAAAACTTGGATTAGTAAATGCTGGGGAAATTTGAAGGTTATTTCGTAGAATAATAGTTGAGCCCAGACGATTCATCTGGACTCAACCTAATTACTTATTGAACCGTTTTACATTTTTCGGCAAGTCCTTTTTCTTCAAGAACTTTAATCATTGTTTCACCAATATCTGCTGGTGTTTCAGCTACAGCAATTCCGCTTTCTTTCATAATGCGTTTTTTCTCATCTGCTGTACCTTTACCGCCAGAGATAATCGCACCAGCGTGGCCCATACGTTTTCCTGGAGGAGCTGTAGCACCACCAATGAATCCAACGACTGGCTTCGTCATATTCGCTTTCACCCACTCAGCAGCTTCTTCTTCAGCTGTTCCGCCGATTTCACCAATCATGACAACTGCCTCTGTTTCTGGGTCTTCATTGAAAGCTTTTAGTACATCGATGAAATCTGTTCCGTTTACTGGGTCTCCACCAATACCGACAGCTGTAGATTGACCATAGCCTTCTGTTGAAAGCTGATGAACCGCTTCATAAGTCAATGTACCAGAACGGGAAACGACGCCGATGTGGCCTTTTTTGTGGATATAGCCTGGCATGATGCCGATTTTAGATTCATCTGGCGTGATCACACCTGGGCAGTTCGGTCCGACAAGACGAGTTTTCGAACCTTCCATCGCTCTTTTAACTTTAACCATATCCAAAACAGGAATATGTTCAGTAATACAAATAACCAAATCCAATTCAGCGTCTACAGCTTCTAGAATTGCATCTGCCGCGAATGGAGCCGGTACGTAAATGACTGAAGCATTCGCTCCAGTTTCTTTAACCGCTTCTTCAACAGTATTAAAGACAGGTACTCCCTCTACTTCTTGTCCACCTTTACCTGGTGAAGTACCGCCGACAATTTTTGTACCATATTCAAGCATTTGTTTCGTATGAAAAAGGGCTGTTGAGCCTGTGATTCCTTGAACAATAACTTTTGTATCTTTATTTACATATACGCTCATGTTCGACCGTCCTTTCTTATTTGACTAGAGATACAATTTTATTTGCACCATCAGCCATTGATTCTGCTGAAGTAATATTCAATCCAGATTCATCCAAAATTTTCTTCCCTTGATCAACGTTTGTACCTTCCAAACGAACGACAAGTGGCATTTCAAGACCAACTTGTTTTGTTGCTTCGACAACACCTTCAGCAATGACATCACACTTCATAATTCCACCGAAGATATTGACAAAAATTCCTTTTACGTTTTGGTCAGATAGAATAATCTTGAATGCTTCAGTTACCTTCTCAGTTGTAGCGCCTCCCCCAACATCAAGGAAGTTAGCCGGTTCGCCGCCATAATGCTTGATAATATCCATTGTAGACATTGCAAGACCAGCGCCGTTTACCATACAACCGATATTTCCATCTAGTGCTACATAGCTTAAGTCATATTTGGAAGCTTCGATTTCTTTTTCATCTTCTTCGTCCAAATCACGTAGCTCTTGAATATCCTTCTGACGGAATAATGCGTTATCATCAAAGTTCAATTTCGCATCAAGCGCAATAACCTCACCGTCACCAGTAGTTACTAGTGGGTTGATTTCAGCAATTGAACAATCTTTTTCGACAAATACTTTGTAAAGGCTCATCATAAACTTAACAGCTTTACCAACGTATTCTTTCGGGATGTTCATATTGAAGGCAAGTCTTCTTGCTTGATAAGGGCTTAGACCTACAACTGGGTCAACAACCTCTTTGAAAATTTTCTCTGGCGTTTCAGCTGCCACTTCTTCAATTTCCGTTCCGCCTTCTTCCGATCCCATCATAACGACACTGGAAGTAGCACGGTCAAGGACAACACCTAGATAGTATTCATTCTTGATGTCGCATCCTTCTTCAATCAATAAACGTTTAACTTCTTTTCCTTCTGGGCCAGTTTGGTGTGTCACCAATGTTTTGCCTAGGATTTCGTCAGCGTATTGCTTCACTTCATCTAGGTTTTTGGCGATTTTGACACCACCGGCTTTCCCGCGTCCACCAGCGTGGATTTGTGCTTTAACGACTTTCACATCTGTCGTCAATTCTTTTGCAGCTTCAACAGCTTCATCAACAGAAAAAGCTACTTTACTATTTGGAACTGCCACATTGTACTCGCGGAAAATTTCTTTCGCTTGATACTCATGAATGTTCATGTTACATCCTCCCATCGATAATATCTCTAGCTATAAGAAAACCATGCTGGTCTTATTATACATAAAAAATTGTATCATTCAAAAGAACATTCGCCAAATTACTTGGTTTTTGTCATTTTTTGATCAATTCGATAAATATAAGCGAATACTTCGGCGACGGCTTGATATAATTCTTCCGGTATTTTTTCATTAATATTTAAGTGGCTCATTAACTCAATAAGCGCTGGGTCTTCGTGTACGGGAATATCTTCAGTAGCTGCTCGCTGCAATATTTCTTCAGCTAATAAGCCCTGGCCTTTTGCAATGACTTTTGGTGCTGCTTCCGCTTCACCATCATAACGTAGAGCAATGGCTGACTTTCGATTTGGCATAAACTTTTTCATGCTTTAAAATCAATCCCCTCACCTTGTTTTAACGAAGTAGAAGGAAAAACATCCATAGGAAGCTCTTTTGATTTTCCTTGCAACTCTTTCAAATGAAGGCCAGTGAATTGATAATCTACCCCTTGCAGACCAACTCTCAAATTCTGCTCGTAATGATGTACGATTGAACGAATCGATTTAGGATCTTGATGATAGATTGTTACATCGACCATTCGATTAATCACTTGCATATCAATAATGATATTGCTTAGATGTGGAAGATCTAAATAAAACATAATTCGACATTGTTCTGGATGAATCGTACCATCTGCTTGTTTTTTCCCTTCAAAGTCCATCCAAAGATCTTCATTTAACCCTAGCATTTCTTTTGGCAGTTGTGCACTAAACTGAATAAAATCACGATTAGCTTCCATCGATAGATGCATCGCTTGAAGAGTCTGTTGAATTTGTTGAGCCGCTGCTTGGAAAGATATTGAAGAGGTCTGACTTTGCACTTGTTGAAGCTGTGATAAAATACTCGGAAAATCACTCGACCTTCCCTTTCCACTCTCCACTTGGGTTAATTCCATAAAGCTCGACAATTTCGCCATAACCGTGGGCGCATTGACACTTGATAACTGCGTCATTCCTCTAAAAAATAAAAGTGCACGACTTTGTTCCCCATCTGTTTGTAAATGGAGTAAGCTCGTCAATGAGTTCAGCAATTGTGTTCCATTCGTTGTGCGTAGGAAGCCAGCTACGTCCGTGGACCGTTGCTGAATAGAATTCGTCAATTGGTCCAACGCATTTTGCTGCTGGATAGGTAGTTGTTTTTTCAAATTAGCCAAAAAAGTCCCTTGCAGTAAATTGTTAACAATCCGTACTTGTTCTTTTGTGGTGGCTCCGTTGTTTCGAATAGATTGCAAAATATCGACAACGGTTTGAAGATTTTTGCTTGAATTGCCTAATTGTTGGCTCGCCAGCTGTTGAATACTTGCCGAGATTTTTTCACCCGTTATTGAAAAAGGTAACGACTGGGTCTGACCATTGAGCAATTGATTGCCAGACGGTTGAAATCTGATTGATTGAGAAGCAGCCCAAGATCTAATATGTGCTGACCATTCGGCATAACTCGTTTGATTAGGTATAACTCCGGCTTTTTTGAAAAGTTGAAAGGTTGTCTGCGATCCACTCCCAACTTCTTTTAATGCTTGAAACAAGAATGTATGTAGTATTTGCTTGTTTGAGCGCTCACCTCGAAACAATTGCAGAGAGGATGCAAGTTGGATTTGATTCACGGTTTGTTGCTTACTTTCCATCATTTGGCTTTCCAACTGCTGAATGACTTGGTTAATTGATATGGGTTGATTCAAACGCTTCGATAAAGACTGATAGACTTGTTCTGTCAACGGCATACTTCGAAGCAACATCTCCGACAGGATTGTCGCTCGCGTTGTAAATGCATCGTTTTTACCCAATGCAAATAATTGCCCAAGGGATTCCTTCGACAGTGGAATTTGTTGTTTCATCAACTCGTGCAATAGCGCTTGGTCAGCCTTTGTTAGCTTTAGACCGAGCGTTTGCATTAACACGTTGATCCGTTCAGCAGGCTCATTTGCCGGTTTTTGTGATAGTACTTTCATTTTAATTGCGGGAGATGTTTCCATCACTTGCATTAAATACTTTTGGTTGGCATGAAGTTCCGTATCAATTTGACCAACGATCTGCTTCCCACTCATTTGCATCAAGGCACGGTTTTCAGGTAAGAACTTGATAACGCGTGCGGGAAGTATTTGTCCAGTCCGAACGGTCAATTTAGAAGAATCCGTCCGAGACAAACGGATTGATTGAAAAAGTTGATTAATTGGATTCGGTTGCATCACTTTTTTCCTCCGTTAGACAAATTGATTTACTGGGGCAAAGCTCTTCCGATGATAGGGAGTTGAGCCGAGTGTTTTTAACGCCTCCAAATGTTCTCTCGTTCCATAACCCATATGTTTCTCAAATCCATAACCTGGATAATCAGAAGCAATATCCTTCATCATCCGGTCTCTCGTGACTTTTGCCACCACACTCGCTGCAGCAATTGAGATGCTTTTGGCGTCCCCTTTAATGATTGATGTTTGTGGATAATTGAGATCAGGCAGTTTCATTGCGTCAATTAACAGATGTTCTGGTTGAATCAATAACTCATGGACCGCCCGCTTCATTGATTCCAATGATGCTTGATGGATATTCATCAAGTCGATTTCCGTCGGACTTACTATACCTAAGCCTACTGCAATTGCTTGATCCGTAATAACATCAAAAAAGGATTCACGCTTTTGTTCGCTTAGTTTCTTGGAGTCCGTCAAACCCGGTAAATAAAAGTCTTCTGGTAAAATAACGGCCGCAGCAACAACCGGACCGGCAATCGGACCACGTCCGACTTCATCAATGCCAGCGATTAACTGCACCCCTTGTGATTTCAACTTGTTTTCATATTGCATCATTTCATAAAAAGCTTTTTTCAATTCTTGTTTCTTCAGTTGTCTTTTTTCAAATTGTTCTAGAAGTTTTTGAACACCAACACGTTCGTCATTTTTAATATGAATAAGCCATTCATCCGACACATGGTCACTGAATAGTTTTTCTTTAATCATCGTGATCGTTTCTTTTGTTTCTTTCATCGGTCTCACCTACTACTGAATTCTTGTTGATTATATCGGTTAGTCTATTTTTTTGTTTATACGTGCAGCCGGTCCATCGTAATTCTTCCAAGTTTACCAGAACGAAAATCACGTAAAATGACATCGGATGTTTTTTCATAATCGACAACACCGCCAGCTTGGAGGCATCCTCTTTTCTTTCCGATGACATCAAACCAAGTGACGACATCTTCTTCTGATAGATCGAGGCCGTATCTTTCTTCAAGCAAAGTCGGATAATGTTCTTTCAAAAATTTCAGTAGAAAAACGACAACTTCATCCAAATGAAGAATTGTATCTTTAATGGACCCAGTCGTTGCCAGTTTATACCCTACTTCTTCCTCCTCAAATTTCGGCCATAAAATTCCTGGTGTATCCAACAACTCAAATTCACCGCGAATTTTAATCCACTGTTGCTTTTTCGTTACACCTGGCTTGTCACCGACTTCAGCTCGTTTTTTATTCGCCAGTCGGTTAATTAATGTCGATTTACCAACATTCGGAATCCCGATAATCATCGCCCGGATTGCACGCGGCGCCACCCCTTTACTGGCACGTTTATCATTGACACCTTGACCTAATTCTTTTGCTTTATGGATGAGCTCCTCAATATCTTTTTTCTGGTTCACATCGACAGATAATGCAATATTGCCTTCCTCTTCGAAATGATTCACCCATTGCTCTGTAATTTTTGGATCAGCTAAGTCACTTTTCATTAATACAACCAGTTTCTGTTTTTCTCCAAGAATTTCTTGAAGCATGGGATTCTGTGAGGAAATCGGCGTTCTTGCATCGACTAACTCAATCACAAAATCAACAAGCTTTAATTTTTCTTGTACTTCCCTTTTCGCTTTGGCCATATGGCCCGGATACCACTGAATTTGCATTGTTCCACCTGCCTATCTTCTCTGACTGTTACTTCTTTCATTATAAGGAATTTCAGCTCGTTTGCCTAACTATATTAGTTAGTAAAGGGGTCGTGTATAATAAATAAATAATTAATTCTTTTCAGAAAACAATTGAAGAAAGCGGTGTTTAAAATGTACCAACTATATTGTCGTACATATCAAATGGTTTTGCGTTCGGTCTCAAAATTCCTTCCTTGGAGAGAACCAAGAGTTTTCTCTAGAAACAACGGCATCAATCAACTTGTTCCGTTTCTGATTGAACATAAAATGGAACGTTTGTTGTTGGTAACCGATAAAGATATTTCAAAAATTGGATTAATGAATCCTTTTCTCAAACAAATGGAAACAGAGAACATATATCCTTTTATCTATGATGGTACGGTACCAAACCCGACAATCACAAATATCGAAGAAGCATACACTATGTATAAAGAAAATCATTGTCAAGCCATTATAGCATTTGGGGGTGGTTCACCGATTGATTGTGCGAAAGCCGTTTTAGCGAAATTAGCTAGACCTAATCTACCACTTGCCAACATGCGTGGACTGATGAAAATCCGAAAGAAAACAAGCTTTCTCATTGCTGTGCCAACAACCGCCGGAACAGGTAGTGAAGCGACTTTAGCGGCAGTTATTTCAGATCCAGATAGCAAAGAGAAATATCCGATCATGGACCCCGTATTGATTCCAGACGTTGCTGTATTAGACCCAGTGTTAACGAAGAATTTACCACCACACTTAACAGCCACCACTGGGATGGACGCCTTGACACATGCCATCGAAGTTTTTATCGGAAAAAGTACAACAAATGAGACACGAGAAGCGAGCAAAAAAGCAATTCAACTAATTTTTGAAAATATATTTATTGCTTATAAAGATGGAAGTAACCTTGAAGCAAGGAAAAACATGCTCGATGCCTCTTACCTGGCTGGTTTTGCATTTACCCGCTCTTATGTCGGTAATGTGCACGCAATTGCTCATACGTTAAGCGCATTTTACAACACGCCTCATGGGCTGTCGAATGCTATTATCCTGCCATATGTGTTACAATACTATGGAGAAATAGTCTATGAACAACTCGCAGAACTATCAGAACTTATACAAGTTAGCGAACACACCGATCCAATTGATGAAAAAGCTAACCGCTTTATTGAGGAAATTAAACGATTGAATCATCGAATGCATATTCCTGATCATTTCTCAGAAATTAAAACGGAAGATTTACCACAAATGATTGCCCGCGCCCACCGGGAAGCAAACCCTTTATATCCTGTGCCCAAAATATTTACGAAAAAAGACCTTGAGCAATTGTATAAAGCTATTAGTGGGTAACCGAGAAAGGAATGGTTCACCATGGATACAACACACACATTTACAAAAAAAGAAGAAGTGGTCAATGCGATCACCCACGGCATTGGCATCTTACTCAGTGCTGCTGCGTTGGTCTTATTAGTCATTATTGCAGCAATTAATGGAACGGCTTGGCATGTCGTCACATTTTCAATATTTGGCGCCTCAGCAATCGTTCTTTATACCTCATCAACATTGCTACACAGTTTAAGACCAGGACGTGTTAAAGATGTATTTGAAATTTTAGACCATTCGTCTATTTATTTCTTTATTGCTGGCACATACACTCCATTCGTTTTAATTGCTGTAAAAGGTGGTCTCGGCTGGACACTCTTTGGAATTGTTTGGGGTCTTGCAATTGCAGGGACTGTCTTTAAGATCTTTTTCGTGAAAAGATTCATGCATGTTTCCACGTTGCTTTATATTTTGATGGGATGGCTAATCGTCTTAGCGTGGAGTCCACTCTCAGCTTATATGACAACAAGTGGAATGCAACTTCTTGTCGCAGGAGGACTTCTTTACACAGTTGGTGCTATTTTCTATATGTGGAGAGGTTTTAAATATCACCATGCTTTATGGCATTTATTCGTCCTAGCCGGATCGATTACACACTTCTTTTCAGTAGCTACTTTAATCTAAATTATTTAAAGCCCAGTTAGATGACTCGTTCCAAGCGATTCTAACTGGGCTTTTATCTGTTTATTTGCCTGAATGATCATATGCGATTGATGGCTTTAACGTTGAGTCTTCTAGTAAACCATGTTTCTTTTTAAAACGATTTAAAATTCGTATCCAGCTCACACTAAACAAACTGATGAAAATTACATTAGATATTGCATGGGCCAAATCGTGATAAAAACTGGACACATATATACCGACAAGGAACTCCCATGTGAAATTATGCATATTGCTAAAAACGATCCATAGATTCATCATCCAACCGAATATAAATCCCCAAATGAAACCAAATGAATTTAAGATCCATAGCTTTCCCATTCCTAGAAATTGTCTCAATAAACCAGCACTCATGCCCATCGTCCCCCAAGCAAACATTTGCCATGGCGTCCAAGGACCTTGGCCCAGAAACATATTTGAAACGATTGCTGCCAAAGCACCAACTAAAAAGCCTGATTCTGCGCCGAAAACCAATCCGACGGTTATAATCACAAAAGAGGTCGGCTGAACACTTGGAAGACCAGCAAAGGGTACACGTGCTACGGCTGCAATCGCTATCAATAAAGCCAAGATAACGATCTCTCTCGTTTTTATACTTTTCATTTCAAAACGAATAAAAAACAACATCATCACACAACCAATAATACCTAAACTCAATAGTAAATAGTTGTGATAATTAAACACGGTATACATGACAATTAGCAAGACAAAAACCGTTATGGTAACAATAATTAAGCTAGCTCGTGCGTTTGCCATGAATGCAATACCTCCTCTAACGTTAACACTTCAGGGTATTGACTGTTTTGAGTCACTCGATTAATGGATGTTGTATAAAAATAGTTGCCTGTGAAAAACGTATGAGGTGCTGCTTCGGCTGTTATTTTCCCATCAAATATCATGGCACACTTCGTTGCGATTTGTGCGGTAAATTCAATATCATGAGTAACCATCAAAATTGTTAAGCCTTCCGAATGTAACTGGCGAAGAATCGACTGAAGTTGAATTTTTGAAACGGAATCCAGTCCTCTTGTCGGTTCGTCCATAAACAATATAGATGGTTTCGTTAACAACATACATGCTAATGCTGCTTTTTGTACCTCACCGCCTGAACAATCATAAGGATGTCGTTTCCTTAAATGCTCGATGCCAAATAAATTTAGTAATGATTTTATACGTTGTTCAGAATCTTGGATTTCATGTTGTTCTGCAATTAATTGCATTTCTTTTTCGATTGTATCTTGAATGAAGAAAGTATGCGGTTGTTGTGATAAATAAGCAATCTGTTGATGAACGCTATCGATTGATTTATGTGTTAATTTACGGCCAAACCGCTTCACACTACCCCGCTGAGGTTTGAGAAGTCCTAGACAAGTTTTCAATAGTGTCGTTTTACCAGAACCATTTCCACCCATAACAGCATAAAAATCACCTTTATTTAATGAAAAATCCAGCTTAGCCAAGACCATCGGAGCAGTTTTCTCATATTGAAAATAAACATCTTTCAGCTCAACAATTGACTCTGCGTCCGGATTCAATTTTTGATTTTCTTTTTTCACAATGGGATTCATTGGTGGAAGTGAAGCAAGGCGTGCTTTACCTTCATTTACATTCAACGGAATTTGATCAATCGTTGGTGAATGTTGCAACTCTAAACACATCTGAGAAATCGACGGGATGTATGGCAAGAAACGTTGATCCTGTCTATTGAAAATTTGATGAATGACTTCCCTGCTCTTTCCGTCATAAACAACCGTTCCTTCGTTCATGAACACAACTCGATCAGCCTTATCGAACAAATCCTCAAGCCGGTGCTCAACGATAATAACGGTTATACCAAGCTCTTTATTTAACCGCTCAAGCATGATCAACAAATCTTTTGCAGCTACAGGATCAAGCTGGGATGTAGGTTCATCAAGAAGCAATACTCTTGGCTTTAATAAGAGGGCTGATAACAAACTCAAAAGCTGCTTTTGACCACCTGATAATGCTGTCGTTTTCTGATGCAATAGATGTTCGACACTAAACGTATGAACCATCTCCGCCAACCGTAGCCGCATATCGATTGGTGAATAGCCTAAATTCTCCATACCAAATACAAGTTCTTGCATGACATCATCCATAATAATTTGATTTTCTGGATCCTGAAAGA
Organism: Allobacillus saliphilus; assembly: GCF_018138385.1. Taxonomy (GTDB): domain Bacteria; phylum Bacillota; class Bacilli; order Bacillales; family Alkalibacillaceae; genus Allobacillus; species Allobacillus saliphilus. The sequence continues at coordinate 15,398 of NZ_JAGSIE010000006.1, read as the reverse complement.
CAAGACCGATCTCTTCGATTAACGTTCTTTCATCCCATTCATCAAACGGTTTCCCTATGTATGATATATCGCCCGATTGCAATCCATGCGGAGAGATTTCCTTTTTCAATAAGTGAAGGAGGGTCGTTTTACCACATCCACTTGGTCCTCCAATGACAACGAATTCCCCTTGTTTTACGTGCAAATTAACTCCATCCAACGCATAATTATCAGATTCAGGGTATTGAAATGATAACTCCTTTATATGGATAATTTCCATCTTATTTTTTCTCTCCCTTCAATGAAAAGTGGAAAGGACGTGATAATAAACATACTGCAAAAAACAATCCAATCGATCCAAAAAAACTGCCATGGACCCAGCTCTGGATAAATAATCATCTTTCCATAACCTAACCTGCCTCCATAAAAGCAAAGCATCATTAAGCCTGCTAATACGAACAGCCATACCCAATCGCGTTTATCCATAAAGTAAGGAGTATAAGAACTTTTTTTCCCTTCCGTTCCATACCCTCTCGCTTTCATTGAATTGGTCACGTGGATGGCTTCTTCAAGAGACCATGTCAAAAGAATTTGAACTCTAAGCATTCCGTTTCTAACCCTCGTTTTGAAATCACCTACAGTCATACTCATTCCTCTTAACCGTTGAACATCACCAATTTCATCAAGACGTCTTTTCATTAATGGGACAAGCCGAATGGCCATCATAATCATTAAAGCGATACGTGGAAGAATTTTTGAAAAAATATATAAAAAACGATTACCGTTTAATATGAGATTGAAAGAAATGAAAACCACTAAAATGATCGCAATAAAAAGCGCCATCGTGATTCCATACATAAACGCTTCTAATGTCACTTGCTTTCCTCGAAAATAAAAAAGAATCGTCGTCCCACGTGAGACAAGAAACGGATTGATCAGGATAATTAGAGTACTCATGATCGATAAGGTTGGTAACCATTTCCGTAAGTCTTTACCTCGATCATGAGATATATTGACAAGAATCAGTAAAAATAAAATAGTCACTAAAAATATTGGATGATTAAAATACATCGCTAACGTCAACATACAAATATAATAAAAAAGCTGAACATATGGATGGTAACTACGAAAACCATTATCGATTTTTCATCACACACTTTCTATGTAAATATCGATATAAAACCAATTCATATAGGAAGGCAGATGAGCCCACATCGAAGAGGGCTCATCTGAAACTTCCGTGAATCAAAAATTACGCTATCTTCTGAAAGGCTTTAAATCAGCCCCTAAATCCTTGCCTAAGTTCGTTGTATATAGCCATTCCACCCGATCGCCTGGTAATAACGGCACTACCCCAGCTCCTCGGTCTGGAAAGATTCCATTGACTCAATACATCCAACCGCTACCAGAGCCTCGGTCAAATTCATAAACGTTTGCAATACCTTCAACATAGGCAGTTGCGCCTTGACCACCCCGGTAATCCATCTGGATTTTTTGTGCCTTTGTTATTTTGATGAGCGCATCGAGAACGGTGAATCCATCTTTTATTTCCATTTCAGTAGGTGGCAGTGGCACCTCACTATCAGAAATGACAATCGAATGGACAATCGTTTGCTCCTTTTTCGCATCTTCTCCTTTTTTACTCTCATCTGAAGGTTGGTCGTTCTTCTTTTGATTCTCCTGATTGCTTTCTGAGGAATCCTTTGGTTGATTATCATTGTCATCTTCTTCATTTTTAGAAGGTTGAGAAGAGGATGGTGATTTTTCTTTCGGTTGCTTCTTCTCTTCCTTTGATTCTGATTTGTGATCGCCTGATTTGCTGCTCTTTTTTGTTGATCCATTCTTCACTTTTTCCGTTGATGCTGTAGTAGTTGAGTCATCTGATTGCTCTTGATGAGCACCATCGTCTTCGGACGATGAATCTGGTTGGCTTGCTTCCTTTTTCTCGGTCTCACTAGCCACTTCTGTTGTTGCATCTGGATTTGATTCATTATTCTCTTCAGATGATTTTTCCGAATTTGTTTCTTTTCCAATACCAGATTTAGTCAAACTTGTACCGATATCATCAATTGTTTTATGAAATGTAACTTCTCTTACTTCAGATTGCTCTTCAGCTTCCTTTAGCTCATTTGCTTCTTCTTTGGATAATGGTGCAGAACCACAAGCGGCTAATAAAAATAACAGAGCAATTGAAATCGGGATGAAGAGACGTTTATACGTTAATTGCATAGAATCCTTCCTTTACCCGTGTTTTCTATGATTCTTCTTTAGATAATATAGGATGAGAACCGCTCCTAAAATAATGAACAGTGCCAGCGCTAGCCAATAGCCATACGTCGTATTTTCTGACTCAGCCTGTTTTTGTCCGCTACTTTCTTGTGAATGGACATCCGTTTCTTCTGATTCTTCATCGGATTGACTGACTAGCGAATCCGTATCTCCTTCATCTTTGGACTGATCCTTATTTTCATTCGAATCCTTGACGGAAGACGCTTCTTGTTCTTCCTTTTCGGATGGATGATCATTTTCAGTAGAATTAGAATTCCCATGTACATCACTACTAGCAATAAGTTGAACGGATTGTTCTTTTTGTTGATTAGTACTTCGAGAATCTTCATTTGAATTGGAGTGTCTTTTACTAGTTTCACTATTTGTTAGATTTACACTGTCTGTTTGACCTACTGGCTCAGTCGGATTTTTCGATAAATTTTCTTGTCGCTTATTTTCTTCAGATGAATTATTTACGGCCATCTGAGTTGGCTTTTCAAAATTATGACTTGTACCATCAAATACACCATAAATACTAAAATGATTTGTTTGGAAAGAGATTGTTCCAGTTTTTGAATTATATTTACCTGAATCAATGTGCTCCCATTCATTCGTTTGTTCATTAAAATAATAAGCCTGAGGATTCTCTGCTTCTTGTTGGCTGACTTGGAGTGTCAACGTAATTTCATTGTTACCGAAATTACTGACTTTCGTGTCTCCTGCCTTAATCGTGAAATCATAAACGGAACCTACTGCGTAGTCCGCAGAATATTTCTCCATTTGAATGGTTACCGGTGCACCTTTTGATTGCTTCGATAGTTGACTCAGAATTTCCGTTGGAATGTGTACGACTGCTTTTTCTTTGTTAATTTTTAGGTCATTTTTGTTTTCAATTAGTGAGTCTATAACATCGTTTTCTAATTTTACTACTAATTTATGTTGTTTCTTTGCATTTTTAGGTTGAACATCGAGCGTTCGATTTGATATGTTTTTTATTTCATTCATTGTAATGGTGGCGTTCATGACTTTATTTTTATTCGTTGTTCCAGAAATTACGACTCTCGTTTCATCTTTAAATGGATGTTCTTGATCTTCGCTTTCTTCCTTTGAGTCTTCATTATCGTTTTCATCCGGTGTTTGTTCTTTTTGGTCAAATTGATAGAGTGAACCTTCACCTGTCAGATAATAATAATAGGCTATCAATGCTTGGAGAGCCTGCTCAGTTGCCATTACATCTGAACGGCTATCCTCTTGCGTATGTTTAAATCCTCCATCATCATTTTGATACGTTAATAAGTGGTCTACTAAACTGTTTTTGTTTTTTGTAAACTGATTTCCTGATGCATCAATTCCATAAGAGGATAAGCCTATTATTACTTGTGAAGTCGTCTCACTTGTTACGCCTCCAACAAAATCTCCGGCAAAGAATCCTCCATTATCTAATTGCTGTTCCGTTAACCACTCAATTGCTCGCTCTAGTGCATTGCTCACTTCAGGGTTATCCGTATACTGACTAAGCCCAGTAATAACCATTCCAGTAATATCAATATCTGAACTAGCAAAGTATTCATTTAATGGCCAACTACCATCACTATTTTGTGATGCCAACAATTTATCAATGATTGCTTGCCGATTCCACTTCGCGTCGCTTGGAATCTCGAACCCGAGTGTATCTAATGCAATGAGAGCAAAAGCGAGTCCGTTATTTCCTTGCAAAGTCATCGTGTCAGTACCACTGACATGAATCGGGCTATTATAGATTTTTTCAATTAAATTAAATCCGTTTATATTTTGCGGATTTAAATCAAGTGCAACTGCTGCAATTGTCAAACGCTCAATATCTGTAATTTTAATTCGATTGTTTTCTAATCGATCAATTACTTGATCTTGGAGATTTTGATGGAAAATACGATTATATTCTTCAGGGATTTCATGAGAAGTTCGAGCAATTGCAATGGCTTCCCAATCACTTTTCACACCTTTTGTTAAAATGTATTGACTGGCAGAATCAATAGCATGCTTGATTTTTTCAATGGAAACGCCTTCATTTTCTGAACTGTCACTGTCACTCTCATCATCATTTTCTTGTGCTTGATAAAATATCTCATACCGCTCGGTGGCTTTATTGCCCGCCTCATCCTTTGCAGTAATAACTATGAGATTTCTACCCTCATTTAAATAAATTTCATTTTGTTGATCATTCTTAATTTCAATAGGTTCTTCGTTAAGTGTTGCTGACAGTGTAATAGCTTTACTTTGATCATCACTTGCTTCTACTGAGAATTTTAGTGAAGGTTCATTAACCTCTAATCCGTCTGTCATACCTTCGACAGAAATTTCTGGTGGTGTTTCATCTTTAGGTTTTGTTACCGTTACTTTCGCATAAGGTCTAGTAATGTTCCTATAATCATTCTTAAGTCTTTCTGCTGAAAGAGTATATTCGCCAGGTTTATCTAGAGTCATGGTGAGATTTCCATTCTCATCTGTAACCACTTGTTCATCATTTTCTTTGTACGCTTTTTCGTTTACTAAAATCGTCGCGCCATCTACTGGCGAAATATTATTATAGTTTACACCCGTCAATTCCATATTAAATGGTTTACCTGCTTCGACAACTATTTCGTTTGTTTTAAACCAAGCAAATGTGTTATCTGTGTAATTTTCAACATAAAAAACAACGATGGAATCTCCATCTTCTATTTTGTGCTCTAATACTCCGACCGGTACAAACTCATTGTCAATATAGTACATCCACCCACTCATTGGTCCCCGGTCAAACTCATATAGCCCATTAATGCCTGCTATATAGTTGCCTCCATATTTTAAGTCGAGTTGGTTGTCGCCAGATTGTTCTAACGCTTGAATGATTGCATGAATGGCCCTAGGTGAATCGCTTAAAATTGGTTTGGAACTACCAACATATTCTTGCAGATCAAATGAAGTAACATCCAGGTTCATTTCCGGAACTACTGTTTTATTGTAAGATTCTACTCTTACATCGACATTTACAGTTTGTTCCGTTTCTGCAAATGAAGTAAAAGTCGATTGAATAATAATTGATAAGAAAAACACGATAAAGAACAATTTTAAAAACCGTTGTATTTTTTCCAACTTTTCTCTCTCCCTTATTTTGATCACTTTTTGAACATAAAAAAACATCTCTAACGAGTAGAGATGTTCAGTGGGCATTCGTTCACTATAATCAATTTATGTAAATCGAAATTAGCATAGTCAGACGCCACACCTCCCTATCCTCGTAGGTTGAATGGTGCAAAAAAACAGGCAGGTCTCCTGGCTTATGGTCATCATTCTCTAAATCCTTCCCATCATCAGACAGTGGATTGCTTTAGAAAACTCGCAATATACAGTGGCGGGACCGCGCCGGGTTCTCACCGGCTTCCCTTTTAATGATTGATTAAAAAGTATTTAATCGAATCAACCTATTTTTACCTATTCAATTATCTATAGTCTATCGGTTTCCTCAAAAAACGTCAAACTCGTTTTAATTATCAGCAAATTTACGACAAAAAATATTCGATGATAAACAAAATAAAAAAGCTGTCCTGAGTACAATTTTTGAACTCAGAACAGCTTCTTATATTCTCATTAGCGTCTCTCTTTAATTCTAGCTGCTTTACCACGAAGGTTACGTAGGTAATAAAGTTTCGCACGACGAACTTTACCTTTACGAGCAACGTCGATTTTCGCAACGCGTGGAGAATGTACAGGGAATGTACGCTCAACACCTACACCATAAGAAATCTTACGGACGGTGAATGTTTCGCTAATTCCGCCACCACGTCTTCTAATTACGACACCTTCGAAAACCTGAATACGCTCACGGCTACCTTCGACAACTTTCACGTGAACTTTCACTGTGTCTCCAGCTCTAAATTCAGGCAAGTCTGTACGTAGCTGATCTTGAGCAACTTGGTTAAGAATTTCTTGCATTCTGCTCACTCCTTCCAACAAAATGCTCTTACTTTCTAAGAAGTAGCGGAACATTGTTATCACGCTTAACGAACTTAAGCACATTCATAAATATATCATACTGCATCAACAGATGCAATGAAAATTCCAGACTACTTTTCGTCGATAATTCGACTCAATAGCTTTTGTTGTTTATCCGTTAAATTTGCTTGATCAATTAAATCCGGACGTCGCTCATATGTCCGCTTAAGCGATTCATATTCACGCCAATCCTCAATGTTTTGATGGTGTCCAGACAAAAGGATTTCAGGAACGTGGTGGCCGCGAAATTCACTCGGTCGTGTATAATGCGGATGCTCCAATAGGTCAGTAGAAAATGAATCTTTCTTGGCTGAATCATCATTCCCTAACACACCCGGCAAGAGTCTCACGATACTGTCTGTAACGACCATGGCGCCAAGTTCTCCACCTGTCAATACGTAGTCACCGATCGATATCTCATCTGTTACGAGATGTTCCCGAATTCGTTCATCATAGCCTTCGTAATGACCGCATATAACGATTAAATGCTTCTCTTCGGCCAGCTCCTCAGCTTTCTTTTGGGTATATGTCTCTCCTTGAGGACACATTAAAAGAATCCTTGGTTTCGTCTTAGACTGTTCTGTTAAACTTTCAACAGCATCAAAAATCGGTTGTGGACTGAGTACCATACCAGCTCCACCACCATATGGATAGTCATCTACTTTGCCATGCTTACTCTCCGTATACTCTCGAAAGTCAACTAGGTTATAATCAAAGTGCCCTGCTTCATGCGCTCTTTTGAGAATGGAAGAGTTCATCACGCCAGAAAACATTTCAGGAAATAATGTCAATACATCAATTTTCATTCGGATAGCAGTCCTTCCATATTCTCAATGATGATTTTTTTATCTTCCACATTTACTTGTTTAACGATTTGTTCAATATAAGGAATGAGAGCATCCCGTTGTCCATGCCGTTGAATAACCCACACATCATTGGCTCCTGGCGACAATATTTCTTTAACATGTCCAATATACGTATCATCTGTCAGATATACTTCACAACCAATGATTTCATGATAATAAAATTCATCATCATCCAAGGAGTGTTGATCTTCTCGAGCTACCTTTAAATATCCACCCTTCATCCACTCAACATCATTGATGGAATTGCGTTCTTCAAAGGATAATAAATCGAATTGTTTATGCTTCCGATGCGAATGAACGGTTAATAAGACCGGTTCGCTTTCTTGATCATTGAAAAAGTATAGTGTATGACCAGGAGCGAATCGTTCGTCAAAATCAGTGGTCGAGATGACCCGAACCTCGCCTCTAACACCATGGGTATTGACGACTTTTCCTACATTAAAAAAGTTTTCTTTCATGCAAATCACCTATTGATTTTCTCTATTATTCCGTCTTTAATGACGATTTCTCGATTACCAGCAATATCATCCCATGAATCACCGACTGACAGTTCAATAATCTCTTCAACTTCTCCTTCAACAATTTCACTACCAATTGGTAATGTTTCCAACTGTTCTAATTGATATGTGCACCATTCAATCGAGCGTTTTCTGCGTTCCTCTTCTCGATTAAAACGCTTTTCCACTTGGTTTGGTTGGAATTTTTTTTGATGAAGTAATTTTTTCTTTTCAAAATAAAGTTGATCGAGTTCAGTCTGATGCTTCATTTTTCTTTTTTCAAACTTTTGTTGAAGTGTTGCTTTACTCTTTGGTGTGATGACTTGCTTGATTTTCGTTTTTCGTAAAATTTTCACGACATCCACCTCGAAAGCGTGTCTTAAAAAAACGTAAAAGTGAAAAAAGGGAAAGGTTTATTTCCCCCCTCCCCATTTACATGATATCTAAGTAGACTCTTTTGTTTGTATCTGAACCTGCAGCATAAACAACCGTACGAATCGCCTTCGCAATTCGCCCGTTTTTACCGATGACTTTCCCGACATCATCCGAATGGACAGTCAAATGATAACGAATTTTTTCATTCGTTTCTTCAACTGTCACTTCGACTTGATCCGGATGGTCAACTAACGGATGAACAATCGTTTCAATTAAGGCTTTCATGTATATCTCAAATCCTTATTTGTTTGTTTTTGAATTATGAAATTTTTCCATGATGCCTTGCTTAGAAAATAAGTTACGCACTGTATCACTTGGTTTTGCACCTTTTGTCATCCAGTCTAACGCTTTTTCTTCATCGATTTTAACCTCAGGTGTTTCTGCAACTGGATTATATGTGCCGATTTGCTCGATAATACGTCCATCACGAGGTGAACGAGAGTCTGCAACGACTAATCGATAAAAAGGATTTCTTTTAGATCCCATTCTTTTCATGCGAATTTTTACTGCCATAATTACACCTCCATTTAATCTTTCCTATCACAAGTTTAGATTGTATCAGAGAATTTTTAGTCTGTAAAGGGTTTTTACATTACATGAAAGGAAAATTCATTCCTTTCTTTTTACCCTTCTTCGGACTAGTCATTTGTTTCATCATTTTCTTCATATCTTCAAATTGTTTTAGCAACCGGTTCACTTGAGAGACTGATGTTCCGGAACCTTTCGCTATCCGCTTTTTACGGCTGGCGTTTATGACGGATGGCTCCACTCTTTCTTGCTTCGTCATGGATTGAATAATTGCTTCGACATGAGATAATTGCTTATCGTCCACTTGAAGATTTTTCATGCCTTTCATTTTATTCGCACCAGGCATCATATTGATCAGTTCATCGAGTGGTCCCATGTTTTTAACTTGATCCATTTGTTCAAGAAAGTCTTCGAAGGTGAATGACATCGACTTAATTTTCTCTTCCATTTCCTTCGCTTTTTTCTCGTCAACTTGGGTCTCAGCTTTTTCAATTAAGCTGAGTACGTCACCCATACCGAGAATTCTCGAAGCCATACGGTCTGGGTGAAATGCTTCCAACTGATCTAGTTTCTCACCCATACCAGCAAACTTAATTGGCTTACCTGTTACAGCGCGAATGGATAATGCGGCACCGCCACGGGTATCTCCGTCTAACTTCGTTAAGACAACTCCTGTGACATCGAGCTGTTCATCGAAGCTCTCCGCGACGTTGACGGCATCCTGACCGGTCATCGAGTCAACAACTAAAAATACTTCATCTGGATTGACCGACTGTTTGATCTCTTGAAGCTCTCCCATTAGATTTTCATCAATATGCAAGCGTCCGGCAGTATCGATAATGACATAATCGTGATGCTCTTCTTTTGCCTTTTCGATGGCTTGATTCGCAATATCTACCGGATTTGCTTCGGTTCCTAACGAGAAAACAGGAAGATCGAGCTGATTACCTAATGTTTCTAATTGGTTGATTGCTGCTGGACGATAAACGTCGGCTGCAACTAGCATAGGGTTTCGGTTATGTTTTTTACGTAATAGGTTCGCAAGTTTTCCAGTAGTTGTCGTTTTACCGGCACCTTGCAGACCGACCATCATAATGACAGTTGGTGGCTTGTTTGCTACCGCAATTTTACTTTGTTCGCCACCCATTAATTCTGCGAGTTCCTCTTTTACAACTTTAATTACCTGCTGTCCAGGCGTCAGGTTTTCTAACACCTCTTGACCAATCGCTCGTTCTTTTATCCGTTTAATTAAATCTTTTACGACTTTAAAGTTTACGTCCGCTTCCAATAAAGCTAGTCGAACTTCACGTGTCATTTCTTTAACGTCTTGTTCGGAGACTTTTCCTTTACCGGTGATTTTTTTTATTGTATTTTGCAGACGGTCTGCCAAGCCTTCAAATGCCATGTGCAATAGACCCCCTAATCAATGTTTTCCATTTGGTTTAATAACTTTTTCATCTGTTTTAGATTTTCGTTTTCAACAGCAGTTTTCATCTGGTCGATTAACGCGTTCCTTGTCTGGAATCTTCGATAAAGTCCCAGTTTTTCTTCATAATCTTCCAGCATAACTTCTGTACGTTTAATATTATCATAAACTGCCTGCCGACTGACATCATAAGTCTCTGATATTTCACCTAGCGAGTAATCTTCTAGGTAGTATAGGTCCATATAATTCTTTTGCTTTTCGGTCAGCAACTGTTGATAAAAATCGAACAGATAATTGATTCGTGTCGTTTTCTCAAGCATCACGGAATGCCTCCTATTCTTCTGCACTGTCATCTACGAGATCGCCAAATAATCCATAGACAAACTGATGGGCATTAAAACGTTGAAGGTCCGTCATTTGCTCACCGAGTCCAACGAACTTGACCGGTAGTCCCATTTCATTTCGAATCGCAAGAACGATTCCACCTCGGGCTGTTCCATCAAGCTTCGTTAAAACAATACCTGAAACATCTGTTGCCTCTTTGAATGTTTTCGCTTGAGCCATTGCATTTTGACCTGTCGTAGCGTCCAACACGAGTAATGTCTCATGTGGCGCTCCTTCAATTTCTCGGCTGATTACGTTTTTCACTTTTGATAACTCTTTCATTAAGTTTACTTTGTTTTGCAATCGGCCTGCTGTATCACATAAAAGCACATCAGCTCCACGAGACTTGGCAGCTTGAATCCCATCATAAATGACAGCAGCTGGGTCGGAACCTTCGCTATGCTTGATCACATCGACGCCTGTCCGCTCGCCCCAAACTTCCAGTTGTTCAATTGCGCCAGCACGGAATGTATCACCTGCAGCAAGAACAACCTTCTTTCCTTCTTGTTTCAACTGGTAGGCAAGCTTTCCGATTGTTGTCGTTTTGCCGACACCATTGACGCCCACGATGAGAACAACAGAAAGACCATCTTCGTTGAGGTTCAATTCTTCGATGGATTCTTCGTCACCACCATAGTAAATCTCAACTAATTTCTCTGATATGACTTCTTTGACCTGTTCGGTATCTTTAATATTTCTTCGTTTTACTTCCATCTCCAACTCTTCGATCAATTCCATCACAGTTTGAACACCGACATCTGCGGAGATTAGAATTTCTTCCAATTCCTCAAAAAATTCTTCATCTACTGTACGATACCGAGCGACCAAATCATTCACTTTCGACGTAAAGTTATCACGCGTTTTCGTCATACCCGTTTTAAATTTATTCGTTACCTGTTCGGTCTGGTTGTTAATTTTATCTTTTAGTTTCTTGAAAAAACTCATCTTTCACAACTTCCTTTCTTACGTTAACATCATATCTTTCGTTTCTTCGAGTTTAACGGAAACCAATTTTGACACACCTGACTCTTGCATCGTTACTCCATATAATACATCAGCTAGCTCCATTGTACCTTTTCGGTGTGTGATCACAATGAATTGGGTTTCAGCAGAAAATTCACGTAAATATTTTGCGAAACGGAATACGTTTGCTTCATCTAAAGCCGCTTCGACTTCATCCAATACACAAAATGGCACAGGGCGTACACGTAAAATAGCAAATAACAGTGCAATCGCTGTTAATGAACGTTCACCACCAGATAGCAAGCTTAAATGCTGCAGCTTTTTACCAGGAGGCTGAGCAATAATTTCCACACCTGTTTCAAGCATGTCTTTAGGGTCTGTTAATTGTAGCTCCGCTCGGCCACCGCCAAATAATGTCTTGAATACTTGTGTGAACTCTTTCTGGATTTTCTCGAAAGTGTCACTGAATTTCCGGATCATCTCTTCATCCATTTCACCGATGACATCATATAACGTTTGCTTCGCTTCCAACAGATCGGATTGCTGGCGCTTCAAAAAGTCATAACGCTCTTGGATTCGTTCATACTCTTCGATGGCGCCTAAGTTTACATGTCCTAATTCATCGATCGCACGCTTAATGGTTTTTACTTTTTCTCTAGACGATTCTAAATCATCCGTTACCCCATATTCTTGTTTTGCACGTTCATGTGTCAGTTTGTAGTCATCCTGCAATTGTTGCAATCGGTTTTCCAATTCAACGTCCAATCGACTCGCATTGACTTCAAGCTTTTGAACTTGATTATTTTCTTGCTCATATTGTTTGTTTTTTTCTTTTACTTCACGTTCAAGATCATCTCTTTGATGAGTAATGGTCTGTCTTTTTTCTCTTCCTGCATCGATTTTTTCATTCAACTCAACGAGGCTTTGTCTATACGTCTTTAAGTTTTCTGTCAGGTTTTCAATAGAATCCTTCTGTTCATGTGATTCTTGCAATTGCTTTAATTCTTGTTCTTTCGCTTGCTTAATTTCCTTTTGTTCTTCAAGGTCTGCCAAAGCTTCATCGTAGCGATTTTTCTGGTTTCGTACCTCGCTATCTTGTTCAGCATAGCGAATTTGCATATGGTTTAATTTTTCACGAACTTCTTCATGCTCCTCTTTATAACTGGATAGATTGTTCGTCAAATGCTCAATTTGATCACGTAAGCGATTCGTTTCTTTCTCTGATTCACCAAGAAACGCAGTTACATCATTCAAATCATTTTTAAGCTGTTTGATTTCAATTTCTAGTTGATCATTCTCTTGATCATACACATTTAATTGATCTTGTACGTTGGACAATTGATACGTGACAGAGTAGAGCTGCTGTTCTATTTCTTTAATGTTTTCTTCCTGACCTCTTTTTTGTTCTTCGAGCTCATTCATTTCTCGCTTTAACTGTTCCTGTTTTGCTAGCTTTTCTTGTAGGTTTTGTTCAAATTGCTTTGTTTTCTGTTCATATCGATTCAGTTTGCTCGCTGTTTCGTCCAGTTCTTTTTCTCGCGTGAACAAAGAAGCTTGGTTGGAGTTTTTCTTAGCACCACCTGTCATCGAACCACCTGGGTTCACAACGTCGCCTTCTAGTGTCACGATTCGGTAGCGATGGTTCGTCTTGTTCGCAATTTTATTGGCTGCTCTTAAGTTCTCTGTAATCAGTATGTTTCCTAAAAGCTGTTTGGCTATCGATTCATAAGCTGGATCGATTGATACTAAATTAGCAGCAATACCAATAAAACCATCCTCATCTAATCGGTTTACGTCTTCTTGTCGAATCATTCGAGATCGAATTGACGTTAACGGTAAAAATGTTGCCCGACCACTGTTAGACGTTTTCAACCAACTGATTGCATTTCTGGCCGCAGCTTCATCAGAGGTTACGATATTTTGAGCTTGACCGCCTAGCGCTGTTTCGATTGCGGTAACGTATGTTTCATCGATATCCAACAACTCAGCAACCGCACCGTGAATGCCTTGCAGCTTCTTCTTTTTGGAAGCTTGCAGCACTGCTTTAACGCCGTAATAAAATCCACTATAAGATGCTTTCATTTGTTCTAGCATATCTTTTTTTGAACGCAACTGATCGATCAAGCGGTAAGCTTCTTGTTTTTTACCTTCTGCAATTCGAATGTCTTCTGTTAAAGCATTGTATGTTTCAGTCGATTGCTCAAACTTTGTTTCTATCTCTTGGTACGTTGATTGTTCTTGTTCAATTTCTTTTGTATAAGATTGCTCATTTTTTTGTAGCTCTTCTCGCTGTTTAATCAATTGTTCAAAACGTTCATCTAAACGCTGTTTACGATAGCTTGTTTGTTCAATTTGTTTTTCTTTTGAATGCTTCTCATTCTTTTTTGCAGCTTGCTCATTAAGTTGATCGATGTATTGTGCTTTTAATGTCTCGATTTGCTCTTCAACTTGGTTGCCCGTTTGATTTAACTTTTCTTTCAATTGATTGATCGTACGCTTCGTCTCATCACGCTGAGACTTGAGTAAATTTAATTTTTTCTCATGATCTTCAACATCGAACTCGCCTTGTTCGATTTGATCCTGATATGTTTGGATTTGATTTTTTAAACGTTCTTGATTTTCATCAAAGTGTTTTAATTGCTCCGTTAATAAGTTTCTTTTCCCATCCAATTGCTCGATCTGTTGCGTCAATAGTAACTTTTTCTCTTGCCACTCTTCGATTTCTTGGTCTAACGCCGCGATGGATTGACGATAAGTTTCCAATTGAGCGTCATCTTGATTAATTTCAGTCTTTAAATGGAGTAGGTATTCTTTCTTTTTATCAATTTTGGACAGTAGCTGTTGCCATTCTTCATGGTAGGTTTCAATTTCTGTTACTAACAACGAGACTTCATATTGTTCCAGCTCATCTTTTTTCTCCAAGTATTCTTTTGCAATTGCCGACTGTTTTTGCAGTGGTTCAAGTTGTCCTTCGATCTCGTGAATAATATCTTCAACACGACTAAGGTTATCCGATGTGTCGATTAATTTCTTTTCGGCATTTTGTTTCCGCTTTTTATACTTCAAAACACCTGCTGCCTCTTCAAAGATACTTCTTCGTTCTTCAGACTTTGAACTAAGAATTTCTTCGACCCGGCCCTGGCCGATAATCGAAAATGCTTCTTTTCCAAGACCTGAATCTAGAAAGAGATCTACAATATCTTTTAATCGACACGGTTGTTTGTTAATTAAATATTCACTATCTCCTGAACGATAGACGCGTCTGGTTACAGCAACTTCCTCATAATCGATTGGTAGTCGTTGATCTTTGTTGTCTAGCGTCAATGTGACTTCCGCGACATTGAGCGGTTTTCTAGAATCACTTCCTGCAAAGATAATGTCTTGCATTTTTGAGCCACGTAAAGATTTCGCTGATTGCTCACCAAGCACCCAGCGAATCGCATCGGTAATATTTGATTTACCACTACCATTCGGCCCTACCACTGCAGTAACTCCAGGAACAAAATCAACGGAGATTCGTTCTGCAAATGATTTGAAACCGACTGACTCCAGCTTTTTTAAATACATATGTATTCACCTACTCATTTCCCAAACTCACTTAACATTTCAACCTATTTATTTTATCATAAATACTAGGCTACAAAAAGTCGACTTAAAGTTGCTAAAGAGGTGAATACAATGAATTTGAACGAACCAACAGAAGAAAACCTAGAATTTATCATTAACGATCTATCTGAAGAGCTTCAGATTATTAATCGTTCAGTCGTTAAACCTGAAAACTTTGACCTAGCGAACTATCAAGAGATTAAGGACCTTTACGACATGGTAAAAGCAAAACGCCAAGTAAGTGTTTCAGAGATTCATGCGATTATTGATGAATTAAAGAAATACCGGAAGAACTAACCTTAATTATAATGAGGTCATCTTATCAATGACGTTTTGACATGCAGAGAGCTGCATTTCGGTATTGAGACGTCTTCTCGACGACATTTCGACGTGCGATTTGCTTCATTCGGGTGTTGAGCCGTCTTCTCGATGACA